>JBELAC010000099.1:0-15302 GCA_049509215.1 Terriglobales bacterium | reverse complement strand
CACCGACAATTTTTCCTGGAGCATCGGGCGGCACGCCATGAAGTTCGGAGGCGACTTCAATTATCTGCCGCTCAAAGCCACGTTCACGGTGAATTACGGCGGTGTTTACGATCTTGGCAGCCTTTCCCAATCCGATGCCGCGGCTTTCGGCTTTATCAACCCGGCCCCCGGCGTGCTCCCGAATTTCCCTGGCTTTTCTGCCATTCAGGCCTATGGTGCGGGCCTGCCCCAGGACTTTATCCAAGGCCTCGGAAATCCCAGCGACTCATTCCACAACATTCCGCTCGGCCTGTTCTGGCAGGATTCTTGGCGCCTGAACCACAATCTCACCGTGAACTACGGTGTGCGCTACGATCTCGAGATTCCGCCGAAGTTCACGCCGCCGCAGGGGCTTGCGCTTCCGGCCTACAACCTGCTGGGACTGCAGAAAGGCATCCAGACCGACAAGAACAACATTCAGCCACGCCTCGGTATCGCCTGGGATCCCAAGGGAGACGGCAAGACCGTCATCCGCGCGTCGTTCGGGATGTTCTACGACCATCCATTGCTGGGCCTGTACTTCCTGGGGGATGCTTCCGACGGCACAACCAGCGGCCAGTTAGTGTTTGGCGGTGGTGCCCCATGCACTGCCACCTCCACTCCCTACAGCCCCGGCAATCTCAACGCCGCTAGTATCTTCACCGGGGTGTTGGGTAATGCGAATTGCATGCCGGTGAGCCAGTTGAACTACTCCGCGAGCCAACAAAGGTTCTCCTGTCCTAGCTCCGCCACGAGCTGTGGCGTTACGTCTCCCGCGCAAACGTTATTTCTCAGCCAGAATTATCTGAACAATCCTCCGGCCCAGTTTGGCGGCTTGCCGTTTCCCTTGGCCTTTCAGCCGTTTGGTTATCCGCAGGGCAAGAATTTTGTGTACGCCTATTCGCAGCAGGCGAACCTGACCCTTGAGCGCGACCTCGGTTCCGGCTTCGCCCTTAGCCTGGCCTACAATTTCAACGGTGGCCGCCACCTGAACCGTCCCATCAACGCCAACACCATTCGTGGTGATCTTCTGGTGGCGAACTGGCAGGCGGCATACAGCGATCCGAGCTCGGCCGCGTCCAGTGGGCCGCTGGAGGTCGGGACCGGCAGTGCACCTTGCGGAATCAATCCCAACAATGGATTGCCGTGGATTACGCCAGCCTTGACCAACTTCTTCCGTCCCGGAGGCAACAACCCTTCGCTTGCCGGCTTCCTTGGAGGGGTAGCTCCTGTCTGCGTGAATACGGTGTTGCCCGCGGTCATGCAATACCTTCAGGCGATCGGCTACAGCATGAAAGGCTTCAACACGACCTGCAATCCCACCCCCTCCAACGGCTTCTCCTATACGGGTTGCGTTCCGTTCGGCGATATGGACGCGAATTACTCCAACGGCAGCTCCGTCTACCACGGCTTCACCGCTAATCTCCGCAAGCGGTTCAACAACCACTACGAATTCCTGGCCTCGTACACTTGGTCGCACGCCATCGACGACTCCACGGACTTGCAATCCACGCTGACGCCGCAGGACAGCTATTTCCCGAGTGCCGACCGGTCGACGTCACTGTTTGACCAACGCCACCGTTTCGTGTTGAGCGGCGTCTATCAGTCGGGCAAGCTAGCCGGCAACAGCTTCTCCAGCAAGTTCTTCAGCAATTGGACATTCGCCCCGCAGATTGAGCTCAGTTCAGGGCGGCCTTTCAACATCATCACCGGCAACGGTGATAACCAGCAGTTGTCGTCCCTCACCGGGCGGCCCAACACCGTGGTAAATCCAGCATGCACGGCGTTGGCCGGAAACACACCAGTCAATTCGAAATTCTCGCCCACCGGCATCCTTCAGGAGCCTTGCTATCAGGCTTTCACTCCCACCTCTTCCACACAAGCCGCCTTCCCCTTCGTCACCTTGCAGAGTCTGGACGGCAACCTCGGCCGCAATGCCGGCATTACCCCGTGGTTCGTATTTAACGATGTGCGTCTCGCCAAACGCGTCACCTTCCGCGAGCGCTACAGCATGGATTTCATCACCGACATGTTCAACATCGCGAACATCTACAACGTGGCTGCTGTGAGTCCGCTGTTCAACACTGCCGGACAAGCCACCGCCGCGTATGATCCAAGGCAGTTTCAGTTTGCGCTGAAGTTGAACTGGTAAGTTCGGCGCCGGTCTTTAGGCTTTCGGCTCCGGGTTTTCGGCTCCGCATCCTTTGGATCGGAGCCGATTTTATTTCGATCCCTGGCGAACCGGCGGATCTCAGATTCCTGCGCTCATCCGTCTGGGGTTTTGCGCGTCGGTTTTGAGTTCACGCGCCAGCGACCCGGCAATCTTCTGCGTGATTCTCGTACTGACGGCCGCAATCAGGAAATCCTGATCTTTCGGGAAAGGCCCTCTCTCCATGCGAAAAGATTCGAGCTCCTGCCGGCAAATCTCATCGAGGCGAAGCCTGAGCGCTGTGAGCTCAGCCCCGGCGCCTTCCGCCAGCAACTGCTTTCTGAATCCCTGCACCTCGGCTTGGACGATCTTTTCAGCCTCGGCTTCGCCCGGCCGTGTGCTCGTGCGCGGCTCGACCGCGCGCTCCAGGTCTTCCAGATCGTACAACAGCACACCTTCAAACTCGCGCACGGCCGGGTCGATGTCGCGGGGTAGCCCGAGGTCGATCAACACTAACTTGCGGCCCTGGCGCACGATGGCCAAATTCTTCATATCCTCGCCGGTAAAAATAAATCGCGGAGCGGACGTGGCGCTGATCACCAGGTCGGCGCCGGCAATCTGCTTCCAGCGGTCGTCGTATGGGCACACCCTGAATCCCGGTGCCTGCTCTCTCGTCCCTTGCACCAACTCTTGAGCTGCGTCTTCGGTGCGGTTCGTTACGCAAACCGAGTTCGCTCCCCGTGTATGCAAAGCCCGAGCGGTGCCCTGGCCCACTTGGCCGGATCCCACCAGAACGACATTCTTGTCTGCGAGCGAACCGAAAATCTGCTCCGCGAGTTGGACTGCTGCATACGAGGCGGAAACAACATGGGAACCGAGCGGCGTCTCTTTGCGCACGCGGCGTCGCACGGCCAGCGCCTTGCGCAATACCGTGTCAAGATACCGGCCCGTGCACCCCGCATTGCGCGCCTGCTGCCACGCTTGCGAAACCTGCCGGGCAACATGCTCTTCTCCAATACACATGGAGTCCAGTCCGCAGCTGATCCGGAAGGCATGGGCCAGCGCTTGTTCGTCGACCAGACGATAGAAACTGTTCCACTCCTGCAGTTTCAAATCGTATTCCGCGGTCAGCAGTCGCAGGATTGAATTGACGGCCAGTGTCGCATCGCCCCAAACCACAAACTCGGTGCGATTGCAGGTGGAAAACACAATTACTTCGTCGATGCCCTCTCCTTGAGACAGCATCGAGAGGACTTGCGCCTGGCGGCAACCAGCCATCCAGAAGCGTTCACGGACTTCAACGGCCGCCGTCCGGTGATTCAGCCCGACCACTACCAATGTCGGTTCCAAGACACACGCTCCCTCGGGGGAATTACGCATTTCGTATGGCATCGCACGGGCCAATCTTTCGGTGAAAATTAAGTGTCGCAATACCATGAAAACAGACACATTAATATAAGTGTTTAAAACCGCAACAGCCTCGTCTGTTGCTTTCAGTGCGGCATATGACGCCGTTTGTGGGGCTTTGGGCACGCAGGCAGCGTTTCATTCTGGGAACTGCCCCGCGGACAACGAGAGTCCACATGCCCTGCCGCGTTCCCGAAAAGGATGCCTAAGCCCCTTGTTTTGTGGTATTGTCTCAGCCGCAAACCTCTGCAGCCAAAATTGTGTCCCTACGGGAACGGGTCTTTTTCGTTTTCATTGGGTTACTACGTTGCGGGGAGCAATCGCGCTCACGACAGCGAGCGCTTATCTCTCACTCATAAGGAGAAATGTAACGATGAAGACGATTCTTAGGGCGACGCTGGCTTTGATAGCGCTGGCGATGATTTTTTCAACGTACTCGTTTGCCGAGGCACCGGCGACTTTCAAGCAGTGCGCAATGTGCCATGGCGCAAATGGCGAAGGCAAGGCGGCCATGAAGACTGCGGACTTCGCTTCAGCAGACGTGCAGAAACAATCCGATGCCGACCTCACCGGCATTATCACCAACGGCAAGGAAAAGATGCCGGCCTACAAGGGCAAGCTGACCGACGCCCAGATTGGCGATCTAGTGAAGTGGATTCGTACCTTAAAGAAGTAAGTGGGAGCGGTTTTGTAGATAAAGCGGCCGCTCGAACCGGGGGCCGCTTAATTTTTTGGGGGGACGGCTCCACGACTTGAAGACCATTCTCAGACAGTGCGTCGCGTTACTCACTGTGGCCCTCATTTTCTCGGCTTACGCGTTGGCTGATGGAGGGTCGGACTTCAAATTCAAATGTGCTCCTTGCCACGGAGCAAGGGGAGCGGGCGATACGAAGCTTGGCCAGAATTTGCATGTCCGTGACCTGGGTTCGGCCGACGTGCAGAAACAGTCGAATGACGAGCTGGCCGCCATCATCGTGAAGGGCAAAGGCAAGATGCCGCGAAATGAAGGCAAGCTAACAAAGGAACAGATTAACGAACTGGTGAAGTTCATCCGCACGCTGAAGAAATAGTCGCGGTTTTTAGTTCGGGTCTTTCCGGCCTGGCCTGCGCCTGACGCCCGGTCAGGTTTTTACTCCGCAATACCGGCTCAAGCCCCCAAGTCACACCTTTCCCACTAAAGCTGCTCTTGATTTATGCCGATGGAATTGTCTGAGGCGAGATAAGCAGATTCCAAATCTCGATAAGGACGAGGCCATGAACTTCGATGAAGCAATTGCTGCGCATTCAGATTGGAAAAGGAAGCTCGGTTCATATCTCCAAAAACCTGACCACAGCCTGAAGGCTGACGACGTGGCGGCGAATGACAAATGCCCGTTGGGTAAATGGATCGCAAGCGAAGGGCACAAGCATTCAACCATGCCTGCGTTCGCAAAACTAGACACGGAGCACACGCGCTTTCACAAAGCCGCAGCGGACGTAATCCGAAGGGCTGATAAAGGCGAAAACACGGCCGCGGAAGTGGTGCTGGGCGCGCACAGTGAATTCGGTGCGGCATCGTCGAGCGTCGTCCGGGCAATTATGGAAATGAAGCAAAAAGTGTAAGAGTTTGACTCGGGGTCGCGGCTGACTTTCCCCTGATGGCTAGGTCCCCGCCTTCTTCTCGATCTTCGCCCAAGCATCTTTTAACGCCACCGTCCGGTTAAAGACCGGCTTCCCTCCCTTCGAATCCAGATCCACGCAGAAATATCCCAGGCGCTCGAACTGGTACCGGCTCCCCGCCGGAGCATTCGCCAGCGACGGTTCCAGCTTCGCATTTGAAATCACTTCCAACGAATTCGGATCGAGGTTCGCGGTGAATTCCTGTCCTGCGGGAACATCGTTCGGATCGGGCTTCGTGAAAAGTTTGTCGTAGATACGAACTTCGGCGTCGATCGCGTGCGCAGCCGATACCCAATGAATCGTGGACTTCACTTTGCGTCCGTCCGGAGCATTGCCCCCGCGTGTTGCCGGATCGTAGGTGCAATGCACCTCCACCACCTCGCCTTTGTCATCCTTCACCACGCTTTGCGCGGTAATGAAATAGGCGTAACGCAGACGCACTTCGCGCCCCGGAGTCAGCCGGAAATATTTTGGCGGCGGAACTTCGCGGAAGTCATCCTGCTCGATGTAAAGCACTTTCGAGAACGGCACTTTGCGCTTGCCCGCGTTCTCGTCCTCCGGATTATTCACCGCCTCCATCTCTTCGACTTGGCCTTCGGGATAGTTGTCGATGACCACCTTTAACGGCCGCAATACGGCCATTACGCGCGGCACCTGCTTGTTCAGGTCCTCGCGGACAAAGTGCTCGAGCATCGCCAGATCGACAATGCCATTGGTTCGCGAGACGCCGACGGCGGTAACGAAATTGCGAATCGCTCCCGCCGTGTATCCGCGGCGGCGCATGCCGGAAAGTGTCGGCATCCGCGGATCGTCCCATCCATTCACCAGCTTGTCCTGCACCAGCTTGAGCAGCTTGCGCTTGCTCATCATCGTATAGGTCAGACTGAGCCGGTCGAATTCGATCTGCTGGGAAGGAAATATCCCCAGTTGCTCGATGAACCACCGGTAGATCGGCTGGTGGTCGGCAAATTCCAGCGAGCACATCGAGTGCGTGACGCACTCGATCGAATCCGACTGCCCATGCGCGTAGTCGTACATCGGATAGATGCACCACTTATCTCCGGTGCGGTGATGCTCGGCGTGCAGAATGCGATACATGACCGGGTCGCGCATGTTGATGTTGGGCGAAGACATGTCGACCTTAGCGCGCAGCACGCGCGTGCCGTCGGGAAATTCGCCTTTGCGCATGCGTACGAACAAATCGAGATTCTCCTCGACCGACCGGCCGCGATAGGGACTATGCCGCCCGGGTTCGGTAAGCGTGCCTCGATGCTGGCGGATTTCATCCGCGCTCAGATCGTCGACATACGCCTTGCCGTCTTTGATTAACTTGATCGCCCATTCGTAAAGCTGATCGAAGTAGTCCGACGCGTAACAGAGTTTTTCCCACTCAAAGCCCAGCCAGCGCACGTCCTTCATGATCGCGTCGACATACTCCTGCTCTTCCTTCTCAGGATTGGTGTCGTCGAAGCGCAGGTTGGTCTTGCCGCCAAATTCGTCGGCTACTCCGAAATCGAGGCAAATGGCTTTCGCATGGCCGATGTGCAGATAGCCATTGGGTTCGGGAGGGAAACGGGTCTGGATTACCGCATCGCCGTATTTCTTGGTTTTAAGATCTTCAATGATGACATCGCGGATGAAGTTTGACGGACGCGGCTCGACCGGTGCGGACACGCCAGGTTCGGCCGGAGGATTCGTATGATTCATATTTACTTGATCTTATCGCAGACGAAGGCTCGAAAACCGCATCGAGCGGATCGAGCGTCTTGTATTCTATATACCTATGGCGCAGTGCGCACAGTGCGGGCGGCAGATTCCGGGCTTTACTTTCGGCCGCAAGATTTGCCAGTGGTGCAAGCAGCACGAAGCGGCCCGGCGCGGCGAGGATACTCACTTTCAGCGCGTCGAAACAGCGCCGTGGCTGCGGCAGCAATCCACTTCCATGGCCGTGACCCAGGTCATTTTTGGCGCGAACATCGCCGTCTTCATTGCCATGGTTCTGTCGCTGGGCACATCGATGTTTAGCAATCCAACCGGGCAAGGCCTGATCGCCTGGGGAGCGAATTTTGGTCCTCTCACCGTAAGTGGCCAGTGGTGGCGTCTGCTGACCTGCGTCTTCGTGCATGGTGGCTTGCTGCACATCGCGTTCAACATGTGGTGCCTGTGGGATCTGGGCCGGCTGGCGGAAACGGTTTATGGCCACTGGACGTTTGCCGTTGTCTACGTAATCTGCGGCTTGGCGGCGAGCCTCGCCAGCCTCTTCTGGAACCCTGCCATTTTGAGTGTTGGCGCTTCCGGCGCGATCTTCGGCATTGCCGGCGCGCTCATCGCATCGTATTACCTGGGCGAATTTTCGCTGCCACGCGCAGCCATCGCTGGGACCTTGCGCAGCCTGGTCGTCTTTGTTGGATTCAATCTGTTTTTCGGCGGTGTGATCGCCCGCACCGACAACGCTGCCCACATCGGCGGCCTGGTCATGGGCCTGATTCTCGGCGCGCTGATCGCACGTGTCGCTCCGGTGCACGACGACATATTTCGCCGGATCGCAGTGCTGCTCGTCGGAGTCGTCATCGTAGCCGGCAGCATCCTGTGGCTGCAGCATTCGCGGGCATATCTGGTCCATGCGCAAAACGGAGTTTCGCACCTCACTTCAGGCGATACAAACGCGGGCATCAGAGAGCTTCAGAAATCCGTAGACCAGCGTCCTGACTTCATCCCGGCCCATGCAGCTCTCGCGCACGCCTACGTCGCGAAGCAGGATTACGAAAATGCCGCTGCCGAGATGAAGCGCGTGATCGCGCTCGCTCCCAAGGACGAAGCCCCCTACTACCAGCTCGGGCTGATCTACCTTGAGCAGAAACAGCCCTCCAAGGCGGAAGGCGCGTTTCGGCAGTTGCTCAAGATCAATCCCAACAGCGCCGATGGACACGCGGGCCTCGCCGGAGCCTTATCTGATCAGCACCGCAACCCCGAGGCTCTCGAAGAATACAAGCGAGTCGCCGATCTCGATTCTCTCTATCAGGGGATTAACTACAACCAGGGGGTGATCGAGGCCCGCCTCAATCTCTACGACGATGCCATCGCGTCGCTGTTGAAGCAGCGGCAAGCCGCCGACGACCCTGACAACGAGAACCTGCTCGCCGCGGTTTATGACGCCAAAGGAATGAAAAAAGAAGCCGAGGACGCCCGCCAGAAGGCGGCAGAATTTCAGAAATCGCGCTAGCGATTCTTTCTGATATCGCCGCGTGGGACATTTCCTGTCCGAGACTAAGCTCTATTTTCCAATGCAGAAGGTCCCAAAGATCAGGTTAAGAATGTCATCAGTCGTCGTGGCACCCGTAATCTCATCCAGCGGCCGCAGTCCGCTATAAAGATCCAGCAAAAGCATCTCATGCGGAACCCGACCGCCGACGGCCTTCTCCGCGGCCGCCAGCGCAGCAAGCGAATCGTTGACAAGCTTCTGATGCCTTACGTTCGTCAGAAATCCAGTTTCAATCTGCGGCCCCGAATCTCCCCCAACACGTTCAAGAATCGCCGCCCGCAGCTCCGGAATCCCCGCGCCAGTAAGCGCTGAAGTCTCCACCAGCAGCAACTGAGAGCTAAGGGCCGGTCTCTGAGAACTGAGAGCCGAGAACTGAGAACTGGAACTTGCGAACTGAAAACTCCTCAGATCGCATTTATTCGCGACCACAATTGCCGCGCGACCTTCCACCTGCCTGAGCAACTCGCAGTCTTCGTCGCTGACCGCATCGGTCGCGTCGAGCACGACCAGCACTAGGTCCGCCTCCGAAAGCGCTTCCTGCGATTTCCGTATGCCGATGCTTTCGGCTTCATCGAGCGCGCGCCGGATCCCCGCCGTATCCACCAGCTCCACAGGAATTCCGCCGATGGCGACCGTTTCGCTCACCAGGTCGCGCGTCGTCCCCGGCTGTGCAGTCACAATCGCCCGTTCCCGCTCCACTAGACGGTTGAACAAGCTCGACTTCCCGACATTTGGCCGCCCCACGATCGCCAGCGTCAGTCCTTCATGCACCAGCTTTCCGTAGGCGAAGCTCGCCGCCAGTTGTTCGAGCGGCCCGCGAATCTCGGCTATGTGCCGCAAAATCGTCGCATCCGTGACAACCGAGATATCGTCTTCCGCAAAGTCGATGCCCGCTTCGAGCAGAGCAATCAGCTCGACGAGCTTCTGCTTGACCGGCTTCAGCCGCTTTGAAAGCGCGCCCTCCAGTTGCTGAGCCGCGACCTTCGCCTGAAACAAAGTTTGCGAATCGATCAAATCGCGGACAGCTTCCGCTTGCGTCAAATCCAATCTTCCATTCAGAAACGCCCGCATGGTGAATTCGCCCGGCTCGGCCAGCCGCGCGCCCGCCGCAAGTGAAAGCTCGACGATGTGCCGCAAGACCACCGGCGATCCATGCGCCGAAATTTCAATAATGTCGTCAGTCGTGTAAGAGTGCGGCTTCTGAAAGTAAGTGACCACGACCTCGTCAATCCTGCTCCCGTGTGGCGCGGACACTCCTGTCCCAAGCTCGCCGAAGGGAGCCTCCGCGCTACCCGGTTCCACCAGCTCCCCGAAAACAGCCCGTCCCGCCTCTAACTCATGCTTCAGCCGCAGCATGGGCGCGGCAATCGCCCGCGCCTCCGGTCCCGCCAGCCGCACCACGCCAATCCCGCCTCGTCCGGGTGGCGTGGCAATCGCAACGATGGTGTCGTCAAGATTCATAGCAACGACCGAACAGTATTAGGTCCGCAGGCAGATTCTATGCTATGCGCCTGACGGCGAGCGCCGCCCGGGCCCCACTCCGTTTGCCCCGGATGCTCGCCCTCATTTATACTTACCGTTTGCCTTAAGCCAGTCGATTCAATCAGGAGCAAGGATTTTCGATGCCGAAACGTACATTTCAACCCAACCGGCGCAAGCGCTCGAAAAAGCACGGGTTCCGGACCCGCATGAAGACAAAAAGCGGGGCCAAAGTGCTGTCGCGCCGCCGGGCCAAGGGACGCAAGCGTGTTTCCGTAAAACCGGGTTTCCGCGAATAGTTCCCCACAAAGCGCAGCAAAGGCTGTCGTTATTAAACTATTGTGCAGGATTGTGAGGTTGTGAGCCCCGACGCTCCGAGCCGGAGTGGAAAGCAGCCCGCACCGCAGACGGGATCGGGTTTCCCACGCGCGGCGCGTTTGCTCAAGCATTCCGATTTCGATCGGGTTTACAAGCAGGGGCGGCGCCACTTCTCTCCGCACATGACCGTGTTTTTCTTGCCGCAGGCAGAGCGACACAGCGATGCTCGCGTCGGCTTTACAGTCGGCAAGGTTTTGGGGGGAGCGGTTCAGCGCAACCGGATCAAGCGGCGTTTGCGGGAAGCCGTACGGCTTCGCCGTTCCACATTGAACGGCGGCGTCGATATCGTTTTCAACCCGAAGAAATCGGTGCTGACCGTGGAATTTGCCGTGGTATTGGAAGAAGTGGGGCGGGCATTCACCGTGATCGCGAAGAAATTGGCGGAAAAATGAAGTCACTGGCACTCGGGATGTTGCGGCTCTACAAGCGGTGGATCTCACCATCCCTTCCGCCTTCGTGCCGCTACCTGCCCACCTGCTCCGAATACGCCTTGGAAGCGATTGACCGTTATGGTGCGCTCCGCGGTGGATTGATGTCCGTTTGGCGTCTGTTACGATGCCATCCCTTCGCGAAGGGCGGATTGGATCCGGTGGTGAAAGATCGCACTCATCACGATACGCATGATGAGTGGCGCAACGAATATAACTGCCAGCACCGCGATGCTGCGCTAACGACCAACGACTAACGACCAACGACGAGTCATCGATTTGGCAGAATTTCAAAATCCTCAGCAAGAACCCGGCATGGAGCGCAGACTGCTCATCGTCTTTGCTCTGACCTTTCTGGTCATCATGCTCTTCCAGCCGCTCCTGAAAAAGTTCGCGCCGCAGCCGCCCGCTAACCAGCAAACCCAACCGGCGCAGAATCAGGCTCAAGCGCCCGCCGCCGGAACCGCTGCCACAACGCTGACAGCGCCCATCCCTGCGCCCCGCAAAGGCGCGCCCGCCAGCAAGCAAGCCGCAGCCGAGACCGAAACCGTCATCGAGAACAACCTCTACCGCATCGTGTTCACTAATCGCGGCGGCCGTGTGAAATCCTGGGTGCTGAAAAAGTACAAGGATCATCCGAACGGCAATCCTCTCGATCTTGTAAATCCCGCCGCAGCCGACAAATACGGCTACCCGCTTTCCCTGTGGAGCTACGACGAGAATTTTCGCAACAAGCTGAATTCAGCGCTCTACGTCGCGACCGTCACCAGCCCCACCGTCCCTTCGGAAATCACGTTCGAGTATTCCGACGGCGATCTCTCCGTTCGCAAGAACTTCAAATTCGATCAGTCATATGTCGTCGGAGTTCAGACCTCGGTACAAGTGAGGGGATCTGAAGTGAGTGCGCTCCCGATGTGGCCCTCCGGCTTCGGCGGCGAATTCACCGGCCCCGCGTTCGCTGCCGGTCAAATCTCCTATCAGTACGACAGCAAAATCGAGCACCTCGCGATCAAGAAAATCAGTGGCGGCGGCACCTTGCCGGGTCCGTTCAATTGGGCCGGTCTGTCCGACCAGTACTTCGCCGCCGACTTCATTCCCCAGGATCCCCAGAACTCTGCGCTCGTCACTTTTCGCAACCAAATCGAAATTCCACGTTACGGCGCTGATCCCAACACCCATCAGATGGATAAGGTTGACGTGCTCGGCGTCGCGGTTGGCAGCCTGAAAGGCGCGAATGTCGGGCGTCTCTACGTCGGCCCCAAATCGCTCGCTGATCTGGAAGCCGTCTCCATCCCCGGAATCGCTGGCGCCGATCCTGACCTCCGTGCAGTGGTCGACTTCGGCTGGCTCGGCCTGATTGCCCGCCCGCTCTTCCTCTGGCTCAGGTGGACTTACAAATACGTGCCCAACTGGGGCTGGGCAATCCTGTTGCAAACGCTCGTGATCAATCTGGCTTTACTGCCGCTGCGCCTTTCCCAGATGAAGTCCATGCTCAAAATGCAGCGCGTAGCGCCGCAGATCAAGGCGATTCAGGAAAAATACAAGAAGTACAGCCTGCGCGATCCGCGCAAGGCCGATATGAACACCGAGATCTCGGCTCTCTATAAGAAAGAAGGCGTCAACCCCGCCGGCGGATGTCTCCCCCTGCTCATCCAGATGCCGTTTCTGTTCGCCTACTACCGCATGCTCGGCGTAGCAATCGATCTTCGCCACGCCCC
This sequence comes from Terriglobales bacterium, assembly GCA_049509215.1. Classification (GTDB taxonomy): domain Bacteria; phylum Acidobacteriota; class Terriglobia; order Terriglobales; family Acidobacteriaceae; genus Acidiflorens. Next base: position 2,804 of record JBELAC010000099.1, on the reverse strand, counting down.
TTGGCTTTGGATTCACGACCTCGCGTCGCCCGATCCATTACACATTCTGCCGGTCGCGATCGTCGTCACCATGTTCCTCATGCAGCGCATGACGCCGCAGGCCGGCATGGATCCTTCGCAGCAGAAGATGATGAACATAATGATGCCCGGCATGATGGGCGTGATTAGCTGGAACCTGCCCGCCGGCCTTGGCCTATACTGGTCCGCTGGACAATTGATCGGCATCGTCCAGCAATCGGTCATGAACCGCACATCGCTAGGCCGGGAAATGCGCGAGATGATGGAAAAGCGCGCAAGAAAGAAAGAAAAATAGCCGTCTGCTTTCAGCCGTCAGCCGTTGCTGGTTGGTTGTCGCTGGTGAATTTCTCCAGCAACTGATAACCAGCAACTAGCAACTGGTAACTGGGAAAGACCTCATCTATGCCAATCACCGACAAAGTCGCCGCCGCCAAGCAAATTGGCGAATTTCTGCAAACCGTCATCAGCCATGGTGCCTTCAAACTCAAGTACCGCATCACCGTCGATCCGCCCATCGCCGAAAATCGCGAGTGGGAGCATCCTGAGATCCTGGTGGAATTTGCCGGCCCTGATTCCACGCTTCTTCTCAACCGTGACGGCGAACTCCTTCGCTCCTTCGAACTGCTCGCGTCCGAAATCCTGCACCTTCAAGGCAACGAGCACGAAAAAATCTGGTTCGACTGCAGGAATTTTCGCGCGCTCCGCATCGACGAGCTGACACTCGCCGCCCGAACCGCCGCCGAAAAAGTTCGTCGCAACGGTGAGCCCTACCGCTTCGGCCCCATGTCGTCGCGTGAGCGCCGCATCGTCCATCTCGCGCTCCGCGAGGAAAAAGATTTGCGCACTGAGAGCGATGGTGAAGGCGGCCGCCGTTCCGTCGTGGTTTATCCCGCCAATTACAAATCAACGGCCACGCCGGAATCACGGTCGCAGCGCCGGTCATTTTCTTGACACAGACACAACGCCCTTATGTGGCAAAACGCCGCGCTGCTCAAGCCCTTAGCAGTCCTCTATCATCTCCGAGCCCTCCCAGGTGAAGGCTTTTTCTTCGCTCCCATAAACGCGCCATCGTCAAAACGCAGTTGCACTCTTTGCGCGGCAGTTATTTTCTCGACACTTGACACAGAAAAAATTTCGCGAAGCAACTTCTCATCTTTGCGAAAGATTTTTGTTCGAGAGCACGGACACAGCGATTTTTTTTGTGCTAGTATGCCGTTCGTCCCGTAAAGAATTTCACAGACAACCAGTACGCAAAAGCAGAAATTGTTCTGCAGCAAAACGAAGACCCATATTTAAGATTGGATGTACCCCGGCGACTTTGGCCGGGTGCTTGGTATTCACAAAAAAATGTCAGTCTCCAGTTCCGCAATCATTCCGAATCCGTGGGCGCGCATCCTCGATGCGCTGGAAAAGAAAATTAACCGCCACTCCTACGACACTTGGTTGAAGCCCACCCGTTACAGTCACATCAGCGATGGAATTCTGTTCGTCCGTGTCCCAACTGCCGAATTTCGCCATGTCGGCGACAAGTACGCCGACCTGATCCAGGAAGCCGTCGACGTTCTTGGCTTGGGCTACGAAGACGTCAAGTTCGTCACCGCCGAGGACGACCCTTCGAATACGCCGATCCGCCATAACGGTGGCCTGTCCGCCTTCAGTTCCGGCCAGCACCAACAGCAGCAGTCGGCCTCGCCTCCCATGCAGGGCCGTTTCGATTGGGATAGCGCCGCCCAGCTGAACCCGCGCTACACCTTTGACGCCTTCGTTATCGGCAGCGGCAACCAGTTCGCTCACGCGGCCTGCCAGGCCGTCGCTGAGCGCCCATCCAAGGCCTACAATCCCCTGTTCCTGTATGGCGGCGTCGGCATGGGTAAAACCCATCTCATGCAGGCCATCGGCCATGAGATCAAGCGCCGCACGCCTCAAGCCGCCATTTGTTACGTGTCGAGCGAAAAGTTCACCAACGAGATGATCAACTCGTTGCGCTACGACAAGATGATCAGCTTCCGCGACAAGTTCCGCACCATGGATGTCCTCCTCATCGACGACATCCAGTTCCTCGCCCAGAAAGAGCGCACGCAGGAAGAGTTTTTCCACACCTTCAACGCGCTGCACGAATCGATGAAGCAGATCGTCATCGCCAGCGATCGTCCGCCCAAAGAGCTCTCTGAATTTGAGGATCGTCTGCGCAGTCGCTTTGAATGGGGCTTGATCGCGGATATCCAACCGCCGGATCTTGAGACTAAAGTCGCGATCCTGCAGAAGAAGGCCGAGCAGGAGCATGTCACACTCCCCACCGACGTGGCTATGTTCATCGCCTCGAACATCCGTTCCAACGTCCGCGAGTTGGAAGGTGCGCTGATTCGGCTCGTCGCCCACTCGTCGCTGATCGGTGCCGAGATCACACTGACCTATACCCAGCAGGTCCTGAAGAATTTCATCGACTCTCAGGCCCGCAAAGTGACGATTGAGTCCATCCAGAAGGCAGTCGCCGAACAATTCGGCCTGCGGTTGGTCGAAATCAAGGCCAAGAATAATTCCCGCTCAATCGTTTATCCGCGTCAGATCGCCATGTACCTGGCCAAGCATCTCACGGAAGCCTCCTTGCCAGAGATTGGACGTCAGTTTGGCGGCAAACACCACACCACGGTCCTCCACTCCGTCGACAAGATCGAAGAGGTCCGCAAGAACGACAAGGATTTGAACAGGCTGCTCAATAAAATGACCGAGCAATTGGGCGCGTAGATGGCGGGTTGGAACGCATTTTCCACTTTCCTGACAAGTTC
>JBELAC010000098.1:0-22268 GCA_049509215.1 Terriglobales bacterium | reverse complement strand
ATCACTCCGGAGACCGGCGACGCTTCCGCGAGTTCCCAGAAATGAGCCGGGCCGCCCCGATAGTAGTCGTTATCGCCATGGTGATACGACCACACTCCATAACGCGCCGCTTGCAGGATGCCGCCATGAAGAATATTGAAGCCGAAGCGGATGAGCACGTCGAGATTCTTTGCCCGAATTCGTTCCAGGGATTCTTCCGGAAACTTGTGAACGAATTTCTTGCCCTCCGGCTCTACTTCCATGCTCTCGATGCCGGCCAGCACCTGGCTTCCGTCCAGCTTGTCGAGCGGGTGGTTCGCCGGCTTTTTTCGCTTATCGAACTTGAGATAAAACTCGTAGAGAGTCTGGCGTCGAGTCTTTGAGTCAAGAAGCCTTCTTCTCAAGCCACCTGGCTTCGGCTGATTGGCTGCCGGGGATGGCGTGGTCTTCTTCTTGAACACCAGCAATTCGATGCGCGCGAAATTGCTGGCCTGGATGTCTTCAATAATTCGGGCGGAAAAGCGTGAAAGCTTGCTGTCGTCCAAAAGCAGCCCGATCCGCAGCGGCGGCCGATCGGCCGCGGAAAAGCGCCACGGGGAAACGTTGGAATCAAAGAGGTCGGGCGGAGCACCGGATCCGGCGTTGGTCATTTCGAATTCATCGCGCTGAAATCTTCTTCTTTTTCGTCATGGTAGCACGGTCAGTTTGGCGGTTTTGAAGCCTGCCCAAGTTACTTCGGGCACCGAAATAGGCCAAAAGCAGGATGGTACACTGAGGGAAAGAAGCCACTTCCCGTAGGTATTTTGGGCCTCAACGGTAGGGGATTTTACAGGGCTTCGAAGATCCAGCAAAATATGCCAGCCGAAACCAAGCCGTCACCAAGGGTCAGCATCATTATCCCCAGCTACAAGACTGCCGACCTGATCGCGGCCTGCCTGGATTCAATCCTGGCCCAGACTTATTCGGATTGGGAAGCAATCGTCGTCAACGACGGCTCTCCTGACACGCCGGAACTGGAGAAAGTCCTGCAGCCTTACATGACCCGGATCGTGTACATCAAGCAGGAAAATAAACGGGCGGCGGGCGCGCGCAACAACGCCATCCGGCAGGCTCGCGGCGAGTTTGTCGCTTTCCTCGACAGCGATGACACCTGGATGCCCAATCACCTCGCATCCCAGCTGGCGATGTTTGCGGCGGACCCGTCGCTTGGTCTGGTTTATTCGGATGCGCTGCTGGTGGGCGATCCGGGGAATGAAAGAAGATTCACAGAGAGATGCCCCTCTCAGGGCGAAGCGACATTTGCCACTTTGATCGTGGAGCGCTGCCAGATTCCGATTTCCACAGTCGTTGCACGGAAAGAGGCATTGATCAACGCTGGGTTATTCGACGAAAAACTGGCGCGCTGCGACGATTACGACATGTGGGTCCGGACTGCCTTTGCCGGCGCTAAAATTCAGTACAGTCGCAATATTGGGGCGCGGCTTTTTCTCGGCCGTCCCGGCTCCCTCGGCCAGGTCCGGGCTCGAATGGCGGAGGGCTATTCGATCATTCTGGAGAAATTTAAGACTCTCCCTTTAAAAGATTCCGACCGTGAAGTGGTTGAGAAACGGGCTGCCGAGATCAGAGCGAGGTATCTGCTGGAAGAAGGCAAGTGCCAGCTCCAGGAGCGCCATTTTGACAAGGCGCGCCAGTTGATTTCTGAGGCTAACGGCTATATGCGTAGGCCGTCGCTGAGCCTGGCAGTCTTCGGCTTGAACGTTGCTCCTGCGGCCACTTGGAAACTGATGTCTTTTTGGAGTCGGCTTCGGAACGGAGCGTCGGCTTGAACGACTTTCGCGAAATCTCCTCGCGCGCGATTGACTCGGCAGCTGCAGGGTTGGCATTCCAATGATTAAGCGTCTCATTTCTGGCGGCAAGCAGTTTCTCGGCATGTATCCCCCTGGCCGCAGGGTGAAGGTTTTTCCCGACGACATTTTTCTGGTTTCCTATCCGAAATCCGGCAATACCTGGACGAGGTTCCTGGTCGCCAATCTCGCCTACCCGGAAAAGAATCCGGACTTCTCGAATATCAACGCGCTGATTCCCGATCTCGAAGTGATGCCGAAGCGGGAGATCGAGCGCGCGCCTCGGCCCCGCATCATCAAAAGCCATCAATACTTTGATCCCCGTTATCCGAAGATTCTCTATATCGTCCGCGATCCGCGCGATGTCGTGCTCTCCGAATACCACTTCGACATCAAGCGCCGTGCCATCCCCGAGGATTATCCGGTCCAGCAGTTTGTGTCACGTTTCGTGCGCGGAGAAGTGAATCATCCCTATGGGTCGTGGGCCGAAAATGTCGCCAGCTGGTTCTATACGCGCCGCGATGATCCGCGATTCTTGCTTGTGACCTACGAAGCGCTGCAAGTGCAGGCCATCGACGAACTCGCCAGGATCGCGCGTTTTCTAAACATTCCGGAGGATGCGGAGCGGCTCGCTTTTGCGGTGAAGCAGAGTTCTGCGGACCGCATGCGCGAACTTGAGAAGAAGCAGGCCCATCTGTGGTCTTCCACCAAAGAGACTCGGAAAGATAAGCCGTTCGTGCGCTCCGCCAAAGCTGGAGGCTGGAAAGTGGATTTGCCGGAAGCCAGCCTGGCTGAAGTTGAGGCCGCCTGGGGCGGGCTCATGCGCGAGATTGGTTACGAATTGGTCGTGTCCAACCTGGCCCATGCCGGGATGGAAAGACATTAGCCCGCGAGCGAAGCTCGGCGCCCCATTCAAGTCATTTTTTGGCCTGAGTCGGGATCTCGCGGTTCGAGAAAATATTCGAGAAGATCATTGATGCTCGGCCAGTTCAAATACGCGGTGAAATATGTTCTCGGACGCGATCAGGCCGGGAACAACTATACCGTTTTTCCTGACGACACTTTCCTCGTCTCCTATCCAAAATCCGGCAACACTTGGGTTCGCTTTCTTTTGGCCAACCTGATTCATCCGAATCAGACGATCGACTTCACTAACATCAACCAGATGCTTCCTGCGCCCGGAGTTTTGTCCAAGCGCTTCTTGCGCACCTTGCCCCGTCCGCGCATTTTGAAGAGTCACGAACCCTTCGACGTCCGCTTCCGGAAGGTCGTCTATCTCGTTCGTGATCCGCGCGATGTGGCCGTTTCCGAGTACCACTTCGATCTGAAAAAACGCTACATCGGGGCCGACGTGACACTCGAACAGTTCGTCCCGCGTTTCATCGCCGGCGGAACTTCTTCGTATGGTTCCTGGTGGGAACATGCCGCCAGTTGGATTGCTGCGCGCCAGGGCAATCCGGCTTTTTTGCTGGTTCGCTACGAAGACCTGCTTTCGGATGCGCTCAGCGAAACCGCGAAAATTGCAGAATTTCTCGGCATTCAGGCCGGACCGGAACGCCTTCAGGAAGCGATTGATAAGAGCTCGGCGGATCGCATGCGCAAGCTCGAAAAACAGCAGGCTGATCAATGGACCGGAACCAAAAACACTCGCAAGGAAATCCCGTTTGTGCGCGCTGCCAAGTCCGGCGGATGGAAGGAAACGCTTCCCGCGCACTCAGTCGAAGAGATTGAAGTAGCCTGGGCCCCCCTCTTGAATTTCCTCGGCTACCAACTGCAGTCTCATGAATTAGACTGCAAAACCGTGCCCGCGTGGGTCAGGACGGGTCAGTCACTTTAGCCACCGTGAATTCAGTTGCCATGAATCGCTGCCAGCAATTTGACAAACGAAAAAGTGTCTCTCTGAATGACAAAGGCTGAATGACTAAGATCGACAAACGGCAGATCATTAAGAACGTCGGCTCCAGTTGGTTCGCTCTGGGAGTCAACGTCGTCGTCGGCCTCGCGCTCTCGCCCTTCATCGTGCATCGCCTCGGAGACACGGCCTTCGGCCTGTGGGTGATCATCCTCTCGATCACCGGATACTACGGCCTGTTCGACCTTGGCATTGGCTCCTCCGTCATTCGCTTCGTTTCGAAATACACGGCCACCGGCGAGCACGAAGAACTCGCCAAGATTATCAACACCAGTCTCTTTACCTACAGCTGTATTGGCCTGCTTTGCATGCTGGTGACGGCCGTGATTGCGTCGCAGGTCAACCGGCGGTTCTCGGTCCCACCCGAGCTTCATTCCACGGCTCCCTGGCTGCTTCTGATCGTCGGCACCGCGGTCGCGCTCGGCTTTCCCTTCGGCGTCTTCGGCGGATTTCTCGAAGGCCTGCAACGCTTCTACATCCTCAACTGGACCAACATTGGCGCGGTTCTGCTGCGCGCGGTGCTGATCGTCTACTCGCTCAAGCACGGACAGGGAATTGTCGCCGTCGCTCTCGTCACTGTCGGCTTGCCCTTGCTGGCTTCCATCGCGCGCGGCTTCATTGCGCTGCATTACTGCCCGGTGCCCTTCGGCTTCAAATATGTCGACCGCGCCACTTTCCGGCGGATCGCCAACTATAGCGGCATCACGTTCGTCATCATGATTGCGTCCCAGCTCAAGTTCAAAACAGACGAGCTTGTGATTGGCTCCATGATGTCGTTCGCCTGGGTCACCTACTTCAACGTCGGCGCCCGCATCGTCGATTACGCAGGCATGGTTGTCCGAAATCTTTCGCAGATCTTCGTTCCCATGACCAGCCAATCGGAGGCCCGCGGCGAGCAGGATCGCCTCCGCAAAATTTTTCTACTGGGCAATCGGGTTTGCGCCTTCACGATTTTTCCCATCTGTGCGGTACTGGTACTCCTCGGTAAATCGGTGATCGAAGTATGGATGGGAAAGAAATACGTCGCCGAAAGCTATCCTGTGCTGGTCATCATGATCCTGTGTTGCACGTTGTGGTGGGCGCAGGGAGCATCGGGCCGCATCCTCCTCGGCATGTCCAAGCACAAAACCTGGGCAATCGTGACCGTCAGCGAGGGCGTGGCCAACCTTATCCTCAGCATCATTCTCGTCCGCTACTGGGGAATCGTCGGAGATGCCCTGGGAACTGCGATTCCGCTCACCTGCAGCATGGTGTTTTTCATGCCCCACCATCTCTGCAAGAAGCTCGACGTTCACCTGCGCACTTTCCTTTACGAGTCTTACACCTTGCCTTTCCTGCTGTGTATGCCGCTCGTTGCCGTGCTCTGGCTGATGCGGCGCTGGTTCGTTCCCCACAATTATCGGCAGTTGGGGCTGCAGTTTCTCATCGCCGGGAGCGTGTACGGTCTGGGCATTCTCTGGGCGGTTTTGTCGAAGCGGGCACTTCGCGTCGGTGAGTTCGCCCTGATTGGCAAATCGGCTCCGCCGGTCGGCGACCCGATTGTTGCTCCCGAAGAAGTCTATCAACGGGATGTGTAGCTCATCCTGCGATCGCGCACCGCGACGACAATCGCTTACCCTTCCGCCAGCATCAACGGCTCCATCCCGACCTTTTCTCTTCGCTGGAGAGTTAGATAACTCACCGCAAATGTGCAATTTCTTGCGCTTGGCACATCAGTGGGGTTACGATTTTCCTCGCTCTGGTGTAGAAAACCAATTAATCCATACAGTTGTCTAATGTCGGACCCTTGGCCGGAAATCCCCCGCGGTGGTTCAAATGCTACTTAGCTAGGCGAAATCCCGTCTGTCGTGAGTTTTGGAGGATTAACCTGATGTGCCACTTTCTGTCACACGACTTCGAAAGCGGAAGCCCCCTCGCCTGCGTGTCTCCCCGGGCCCTGAACCGTTCGATGTTCGGTGCGACATTCGTTCGCAATATTGGCTTGACTCTGTTTCTTGTCTGTATTGTCCTTCTGTCATTTTCAGTTGCCCAGTTGCCATTCCCAACCAGCCGCGGAGATAACGCTCGCGATGCGGCCAACACCAACGAGCTTTTGCTGAGTCCCTCCAACGTCACTTCAAGAGGCTTTGGCCACCTTTTCAGCACGCCGATCGATTACGTCGCGATGGCTCAGCCGCTCTACATGCCCAACGTGAACATCCCCGGTCAGGGCATGCACAATGTTGTTTACGTTGCCACGATGGCGGATTCGGTATACGCGATTGATGCCGATACGGGCGCGCAGCTCTGGTGGGTGAACTTTACAAACCCGGCGCAGGGAATCTATACCGCCCAGGGCGCCAATAAAACACTGCCCTGCTATCAAACCACCGGTTTCAACCAGGAAGGCATAACCGGAACTCCCGTCATCGATACCAATACGAACACCATCTACATGGTGGCTAAGACGGTCGTCAACGGAACCGTCGAACATCATCTCCATGCCCTTGACATCACGACCGGCAATGAGCAGCCCGGCAGTCCGGTGCAGATCGCCGCGCAAAGCGTCAGCAATGCCGGAACCGTGATGACCTTCAACAGCTTTTACATGAACAACCGTCCAGGCCTGTTGTTGCTGAACGGCGTCGTGTACATCGGATGGGGTGGCAACTCCTGCAACGACAAAGATAGCGGATGGATCCTCGGTTACGACGAGACCAGCCTTGCACAGGTCGCGGTCTTCAACGATTCGCCCGACGTCGGATTAGCTTCCATCTGGCAAACCGGCCAGGGCCTGGCCGCAGACTCAGAGGGAAATATCTACGTCGAGACGGCCGAGTCCGGAGTCAACGCCTACAACGTCAATACCGGCGGGCAGACTTACTGCAACAGCATCATCAAGCTTTCAACCCCCAGTCTTCAAGTTGCCGGCTATTTCACCCCGTATGACGTCGCCTACTTGAACCGTTGGGATATGGACTTAAGCTCCACCGGTGTCCTCATTCTGCCCGATCAGCAGGGAGGGCCCTCCGAGTATGGACATGAGCTGGTCGCCTCCGGCAAGCAGGGTTTCATCTATGTTCTCGACCGCGACAATATGGGGGGCTACGCCCCGAACGATGCGGGACTTCTGCAGCCAGAAATTCCCCTGATTCCGGGCATCACCGACAACACCACTTCTGACGCTTTATTCAGTTCCCCCGCCTACTGGAACAACACCGTCTATTTCGCCCCCGATTCCAACACGCCGACTGCCTATCCATTGTCGAGCGGACTGCTGGGCACGCCGCTTCCAGCCGGAACTTATGCCGCGGGTCATTCCCCGTCGATTTCCGCTTTCGGAAATACCAACGGCATTCTTTGGATCATCAGCGGTCCGGGCAGTTCCAAGCATCCGGTGCTCCTCGCTTTTGACGCCGTTTCGCTGCAACTTCTCTATAGTTCGACCCAGGCACCTGGCAAGCGCGACGTTCTGCCGCAAGTCGGCCATTTTGTGACCCAGACCGTGACCAATGGAAAGGTCTATGTCGCCACCATGGGTAGTCTGGAAACCTACGGACTGCTGCAGGTCGCAACCGTTACTGGAGGTAGCGGCCAGACAGGGACCGTTGGCACTCCTCTGCCTATGCCCATTCAAGTGCAAGCCACGAATCCCTATAGTGGACAGCCCGTGGTCGGCGTCACCGTCACGTTCAGCGATAATTGCAAGAAGACCTGCGGATCGTTCAATCCGCCCTCGGCCACCACCGACTCCAATGGCAATGTCAGCACCGTGTATACCCTGTCCCAAAAGGCGGGTACTTACACCATCACGGTCTCAGGGCAAAACTTCAGCAGCGTCACTGCCACTGAGACCGCTACCGCCGGCACGCCGAAATACCTGCTCGTGAATTCTGGCGGACGGCAAACTGGCCCTGCCGGAACCGTCTTGCCAAATCCCCTCAGTGTCCAAGTCCAGGATGCATACAAGAATCCGGTCTCGGGTATCACCGTCAATTTCGCTCCCGTGGCGCTGGGCTCGACAAATCCCACGTCTATGGTGACCGGCGCCACCGGTATCGCTCAGACATATTTCACGCTGCCCACGATCACCGGCAGCTTTAGCGTCATCGCGAGCACGTCCGGCGTCAAGAATGCGACATTCCCGGAGACCGCCGTTGCCGGACCGGCTGCATCGGTGACCATTACGGGAGGCAATAATCAGACGGCTTCCGCCGGAAGCACGTTGCCGCAAGCTTTGACCGTGGTCGTTGCCGATCAGTATGGCAATCCAGTCTCCGGCAACAGCGTGGCATTTTCGGATGGCGGCGTAGGCGGTATTTTCGTCGAGACCAACCCCTCTCTTACCAATTCCAAGGGCGTGGCAACGCAAATCTACACGCTTCCGCTTTCGCCTCAAACGGTCTCCATCACTGCGACGGCAGCGGGAGTCTCAACTCCGGCTATCTTTACCGAGACTGGTGACTAGAACTGGTCTCATCAACAATTTTTGAAAGGGCGCGGCTTCTAGCCGCGCCGTAACTCCGCCCGAATCAATGCCGGCCCCTGAGGCCGCATGCGGCCCAGATTTCATCGTCTTCGTCTAGTCATTGTCCGGCGCTGTTGGCGGGGACTTGTCGTTCAGGAAGAACTTCGCATCCTTCGACGACTGAATCGGCGTGAACACCAGCGGCGTCTGCGTGAAGTCGAAGCAATCCGACATGTTGTCCGAGCGGGAATCCGCAAATCCTAATGAGGGGTCGATCTCCCCGAGAGAGAAATTCGTCTCCACAAATTTCAGGACGCTTCCGAAATCGTGATTCACGTGCGAAATGTACTTTGCCTTCGCGTACGGAGAAATCACGATCAGCGGCACACGCAAGCCGTATTCGTAAGAGTTCCGAATCGAGGAGGGCTGCACGTGGTCATACCAGCCGCCCCAGTCATCCCACATCACGAAAATCGCTGTGTCCGACCAGTACGGGCTTTCCCCAATCGCATTCACAATGGAGGCAACCCACGACGGCCCATAGCCTTTGTTGCCCGCGGCGTGATCGGACGACGCGCCATTGGGTATCACCCACACGACAGATGCCAGCTGTTCGTTCGTGATGTCCGTAATAATCTGCGCACCCGATCCCTCAATCACAACGTTGTTCACCCAGTCAGACCCGGTGCATTCGCTTGTGTTCGACGGATACGCGGGCGACGGCACGCACATGTGCTGAATCGCATTGGGGGCTGTCCAGATCGAGCCCGCCTGCGGCGTGTAGTACTTCCAGCCGATGTTGGCGGCATTCAAAAGGTCCGTCAGCGTGGGATGCTCCATGCACAGCACATTCGTCAGTTGCACCGTCGGCGTTTCTGGGTTCGCCTGGCTGGTGTCGATCGTATTGACGAAAGCCCCCGGCGGCGCGAGGCACCCTGCGTTGTAACTACCGTCGGGGTCTTGATCGCCCCCCGGATTATCAGCGATCGCCGTAGTGGTCGTTGCCCCGCTCGGGCAGCTTCCTTCCGGACAAATTAGCGACGTGCCCGCCAGCAGGTATTGATGCGCCGAGAAGCTCGGCCCCTGGTTCGTCTGGAACATCCGGTCGCCAAACGTGTAGGTTTCCGCCATCGTCCAGTAGGGCTGCACATATTGCTTTTGTACATACTGGTATTGCGGATTGGGCGGGCAGTTGGGAGCGCAGCCGATCTTGTCCGCGCCATCCATGGCGCAACTATTCGTTGCGGAATTGTAATCGCATGCGTCGAGAAACGACTGGTGCGTGTGTCCCAGATCGTAAGCAGTGACCAGCCCGCCGCTGACAGGAGTAAGCGTGACCTTAACTCCCGTGCTTGTGTACCCGTAATTCTGGATGTCCGCGCCCTCCCCGATCAACACAGGATCCTGGAAAAGATTATCCGGGGGACGATTCTCCTGAATGATGATCACCACGTGCTTGATCAATCCACCTGGTTGAGGGCCTGTTACTTTGAGTGAAAGTGTCGTACTGGAGGACGACGAACCGGATACGCCCGTAACCGTCATGGTAGATGTTCCCTGGGCTGCGGTGGCGCTCGCAGTCAGGGTCAGTGTGCTGTTGGTGGAAGTAGTACTGGGAGTGAATGCCGCCGTGACCCCGCTCGGCAGCCCGGACGCAGACAAACTCACACTGCCACTGAACCCGCTGCCATCAACGACAGTAATAATGCTCGCGGCACTGCTGCTTTGCGCGAGAGTCAAACTGCTGGGCGATGCGGTAAGCGTGAACGATGATCCTTGTTGCCCGTTACCCGACACCCCTCCGCAGCCGGTACAGATAAGTGCGAAAAAAACGACAGGAATCAACAACAGCCCAAGTTGCAGCCGCGGCATACGACCTCTTCCTCGCTGGAACGCTCTCTTAGCTGGATCTGAGAATCTTCGAACTACCCAACCCACGCCGCTTCCCACGTCCGAGCAGCGCGTCTCTTCGGCCCGGATGCCGCTCACAGATTGTATAAGAAGCCACTGAGTTCGATGCAACACGACAACGCGTTGGTTTACCGCAAGCACCAAATATTCCCTAAAGGGTCAGTCTAGTCCCGACCGGCACCCGCCAGTGAAGCCTTGTTCACTCGGAGCCCCTAAGCTGCTTCGGGCTAATCCGAGCGCAAAAACCTTGCGCAGATTTTGTCAAGAATGACGCCCCAAAACCTTCCAGGGTTGGTTGTGTAAGATATTTATAATTAATGATATACGCCTATCATTGGAAGGGAATTTCGTGGTATTGACAACCCAACCCGGCATGATATTCTTCGCTCATGCAACCGGTACCCCTTACCGGCTGCCCACGCGTCACACCCGGTTGGGCGGGATCAGGTCTCAAACGCGTTTACGTGTTCAAATCCTCTGCGGAGAACGCTGCTTGGCTCATAACTTGAGGCCCACTACGGGCATGAAATTCTCTAGAATCCTGCTCTTTTTGTTCCTGGGAATGTCTCCGAGCCTGGGTGCATTCGCTCTGACCCCGACGACGACGGCTCTTTCGTCTTCCTTAAATCCCTCCATCTACGGCCAGCCCGTGACCTTGACCGCTGTGGTTACTTCCAGCGTCGGCGCGCCGCCCGACGGAGAAACCGTCATGTTCTTGTTCAAACAGACCGTGCTCGGGACAGCGCCATTGGCTTCCGGTACTGCGACGTTTACTATCTCGACCCTGAATGGCGGCGCGGACAAGATCACAGCGCAGTACCCCGGCGACTCCAATTTCGCGAAGAGCACTTCACCCGCGCTCAACCAGACTGTGAGCCCAGCCACAACCACCACTACGCTGGCTTCCTCCATCAACCCGTCCGGTGTCGGACAGTCCGTGACTCTTTCGGCGAGCGTTGTTCCGGAATTCGGCGGAACTGTAACCGGTACAGTAACTTTCTACAACGGGAACACCAAACTCGGCAGCAGTAAGGTCAGCACCGGCCTGGCGACCTACGCGACCACGAAATTACCTGCGGGGTCCGATTCGCTCACTGCCGTCTTCGGCGGCGGCACTTCGCTCACCACCAGCACCTCCAATGTTCTCAGTCAGGCGGTCAATACCGCGACTTACATCGACACGTCCATGACTTGGGATGGCATCACCCGCTATTACGAAATCTATCTGCCTGCCGTGCTCCCGGCCAATCCGCCCTTGCTGTTGATGCTTCACGGCACGAAGAACACTTCCACCTTTGATCCGCAGGCCATTATTTCGCAAAATTGGGGCTGGCCAGAGGTTGCCGACGACTACGGCTTCATCCTCGTGAAACCCGCTTCCACCTGGGACCCAAATTCGGCCCAGTGGAACTGGAATGCATATTTCATGGATGAAGCTTTTCCCGACGGTGAGGCCGGTACTTGCACCGAACCTCCCGCTTCCGGCTGTCCGGACGATGTCGGTTTCCTCCGCCAGTTGATCGTCAATCTCACAACTCAATACAACGTGAATCCGAACCAGGTGTATGTGGCCGGAATGTCATCGGGCGCCCAGATGGCGGAGCGTGTCGGCGTGGAAATCTCCGATCTTGTGGCCGCGATTGGTCCGAGTTCTGGCCAGCTTGTCGGTCAGCAGAATCCTCCGGGTGGCATTCCCAGCCTCCCGGGAGACGCTCTCGCGCCCATCGCCGTTCAGGAGTGGCACGGCACACTCGACACCAACCTGTGGCCCTGCGGCTACGGTACGACCTATTACTCGGGCGTTTTGTTTACGCTCGACACCGTCGACGACACTTTCAACTACTGGACCCAGCAGAACGCGTGCTCTACGCTCCAGACGACGCAACCTTTGTGTTTGAACGGCAAGCCCAACAATGCGAACGACGCGCCCGCTCCGGGATTGACCGGAAACACCGGCAACATTGCCAGCGGCTGCGCGAACAATTCTGAAGTCCAGTTCATCTGGGAACCGGATGTTGCGCACTCCTGGCAACAGCAAAACGACACCACGCGCTGGCTCTTTTTTGCCGCGCACCCCAAACAGCCTTCGAAGTTACGCTAGTCACGAAGCTGGATTCAAATCCATGAGCGTGAATTATGATAATGATATCGGGCGCGCGTCGGTCGAGAGTTTGTAGAGTCGCGGGGAAGACCAGTCATGGGAGTTGAGCAGGTAGCAGACAGCAGCGAAATGATGAAGGAACTGACCACCTATATTGCCGAAAAGGTGGTGAAAGGTAAAAGTCAGATCACGCAAGACACGCCGCTCGTTTCCTCCGGCTTGGTCGATTCGTTCGCGCTCATCGATATCTTCATGGAACTGCAGAGGATCGCGGGCCGCAAGGTTCCAGCCAGCAAAGTACAGGCAAAAGACATGGACACCGTGCGCCTCATGTTTGCCACCGCCGAGAAATTCGGCAAACCCGTCAAGAGCTAGAACTCCAGACCATCGCCTTACTGTCGCGCTTCTATGCCGAAAATCCACAAGACGATCCTGCCCCGCATCAAGAAAGCGCTCCGCGAAAAAGGAGTGCTGAAAACGGCATGGGCGTGCGTGCGCGGCCCCTGGTCCCTGATCGCCGATTATCGCCGCACTAAGAGAGTTTTCGGACGTCGCGTGCAGGATGAGTTCGATCTCCGCTACGGCGTCGAGACCAGCACCCGCGTCCATCTCACCGATCTCAAGATTGACAGTCCCAACTGGATCTACGCGGGCGGCTACTGGCCCACCTCCACCGCCATCATTCACGAGGCTCTTGCCGCGCTCCCGATTCGCTTCGCAGATTTCGTGTTTATCGATTTCGGCTCCGGCAAGGGAAGGGTACTTCTTCAGGCTTCCGACCTGCCTTTCCGCAGGATTGTCGGCGTCGAATTCTCCTCCGAACTTCACGACATCGCGGTCAGCAACATTGGACGCTACAAGAGCGACAATCAGAAATGCCACAAAATCGAATCGGTCTGCATGGATTTCACCCTGTTCGAAATTCCGCCAGACCCCCTCGTGGCCTTCGTCTATAACCCGTCGTCCGAGGCCATTACCGCAGCGCTTGCCGGCAATATTGCGCAGTCTCTGCGCCAGCATCCGCGGGAGCTTTGGGTCATCTACGTCACGCCTGCGTATAACGTTTTCGAAAGCGGTCCGTTGCATTTGCAGCAACAAAAAGCGGTTCCCGGTAAATACACGATTTTCAGCAACACCACGAAATCCGTGGCCGCCGTGTAATGTGGCCGCGTGTAATGCGGCCGCCCTGTAATGTGGAAGAGCGGCCCTTTAGGGCCGCGTAGGCCTCTCTAATTGACTTGGGCTTTAGCCCCTGAGGCGTGCAAGAAATTCTCGATGACACACGTAACGGATCGGCCCGATACTACGCGATGTATGACCTTCAAGGTTCTCCGGGAGTTTCCCACGCCTGAGATCGAGCGCGCATGGCGCGATTATCTCGCTCGCATCGAGGCTGCCTCCCACTACGAATCCCCGGAATACTTCATTGAACCGCTTTGGGCAGACCGGCAGCGCTTTGCCGTTCTCGCTTTTGAACGCGACCAGGTCGTCGGAGTCCTCACCGGCATGCACGCCGGCAAGAACGTGATGTCGGGCCTTCCCGCTCGCCCTCAAATCAGCGTAGACCCAGCATTCGACACTGCAGCGGCTCTTGAAACGCTGGCAGAAGGTCTCTTGCAGGAATCCGCGTCCGCCGAACTCGTCAGCGTCTATACCTGGGATCTTCTGAAGCTTCCATCTTTCGAGAAGCGCGGCTTCCAGTGCCAGCAACTCCAGGGAAACGTCGTGCTCGATCTCACGCTCGGCGCCGATGCTTTATTCAAGCAGTTTCCCAAGGACCGCCGCAGGAACATCCGTTACGCGGAAAAGAACGGAGTCGTGATCTCCGAGATCACGACCGATCAGGATATTGCTGACGCCTACGCGGTCCACTCCGCCTGGCGCGGAACTTCGCGCAAAGTAGTCCATGCTCGAAAGAAGACCTTCGAAGCCTACGAAAAAATCGCCAAGCTCAAAGGCAATCGCCTTCTGCTCATGGCGCGCGTCGACGGAAAAGCGGTCGCCATCAACAGTTTCAGGTTTTATCCGGGCGGATTGTTTGAATCGTCCGCCAACAGCTCGCTCGACGAATTCATTCACCTGAAGCCGAATGACCTGCTCCAGTGGAAGGGAATCGAGTGGGCTTGCAATCACGGCCTTCGCCGCCACTCTCTCGGTGGCTCGCACCCATTCCTGCTACGCTTCGGCGGCACCGTGATTCCCATCCTCCGCTATCGCCTGGACCGCACCTTCCTTCATCGCCATGACTTGAGCGACACCGTCCAGGGAGTCGGCCGCCGCATCGTGCGCAACCTGCCGCCTTTCATGGAAGACAGCATCCGCAAACTAGCCGGCAAAAGGAAGAAGTGAAACCCTCGGCACGCCGCGCAGCAGCAAAGGCAGAGCGAGCGCTTCGTCCTGTGCCGCGAGAATATGGCGAGCGAACCTGAGCGCGTCTCAGAAGGCTGCGTGGGCAAGGAAGAAAGCAGAACTCTTGTTTGGATGGAAGGCCGCGCCTGGCCTACCCCGAAAGTGCTCTTGCAGCAATACGCCGTCGAGCAATGGCATTTTTCATGCGGCGTCTGCTTCTATAAGGCGACCGTCTTTGACACTGGCGGAGATGCGCTCTCCGCTCAAGAGCTGGAACGTGTATTTGCCGTTCTCAGGCGCGCCCTGGATTATGGCACGCTTTTCGAAATCGATGGTGACTTGCCTTCCCGAACCTTCAATCGTTGCGATTTGGAACCTGCTCATGGCTCTTGTCCTCTCACGATAATCTCTGACATGCGCCGCACGTCGCGGTCAAGTGCCTAGATAGTAAGCGTAGTCTCCGCGCCCGTGGCAAAGGAGAATACCTCCACATAAAGGAAAAGTGTAGAATTCCGCGGGAACAGGAACCACAAAATGAAACCTGTCATTGCAATAACTCTGTTGGGGCTGACGCTAAGCGTCTCAGCACTTGGGACGCAGACCTTGAGGCTCAAGGTCACCGACATTGAGGAAATACCTCACGACAAGGATAGAGATGAGTGCGGCGTAGCTGATTTGCCCTGTCATACGAGGGAAGAGTACAAAGTGTCTGCACACAACAAAACGACCAACTTCGTGTTCGCGTGCAAGACAGACTATCTCTCCTACTTCAAGTCCCCGACTGAAATGTCGTACCTTCCCTTGGATAAACCGATGAAGGTTTGCATGGTGTTTTTTCACGTCGGAGATACGGTCACCTTTACAGCTGTACGCGGCGGTTGGGCTCCGGACGACGGTGTTAAGGATGATGCGGTGCAACCGTTCACGATAAAAAGCGAGAGTGAATTCAGTCATAGGCCGTGACTGAAAGGGAAGCATGGGTCAGCTCCTTTTTTGCCTTTGATACCTTCGCTGGATCATGGGGTGTGGCCTGTCAACGGATCACCCAGTCCCGGAAGGGACGGCCCAGTTTCCTGCCCCAGCCTGAAAACCTCTTGACTTAGCAACTCCCGCTCCTAAGAATCGAAGCATCGGCAGATTAAGCTGTCAGATCCGACCCGTCGTCGCCCAGGCGGCGATTGCCTAAGCTCTTTGAAATCAGGATTTTGAGAATTTTCACCTGTAGAATCAATATTTTGCGGGGATCGAGCGACAACGACAAAAGAGTGGATTTTTCATAGCTAAGTCCAACGCGCTCAAGATTTTACCTCTAACTCTCACGGGCTCAAGATTTTGCAAGGAAATTCTCGCTAACATGATGATTCTAATAGACTGCGGTTCTAAGAAAAGATGGGGGGGTGTCAGTCGCCACGCAGGTGCTGCTTTACTTCCCCCATTCGGCCAGCATCTCTGTAATCTTCCCGCGATCGATCTTTCCATTCACGTTTAGCGGAATCTGCGGAAAGTGGTAAATGCGGTTGGGAACCATGTAACGCGGCAGCCGCTTATCGCACGCGGCGATGATGTCACTGTCCCGCTCCGGATCGGAGCCCGATACCACCCCAACAATCCCGGATGCCGAGCCATCCGACAGCGGCCATGGGATCGCAACCGCCAATTCGGTTCGCGCCGCCTCCCGCAGCACCAGGTCAATTTCCTGCAGCTCGACACGATATCCGTTGACCTTGACCTGAAAGTCGCGGCGGCCAAGATAAAACAGGCATCCACGTTCGTCCTGCCGCACCAGGTCGCCCGTGCGGTACCAGATTTGGTCTCCGGTGTGTTTCAGGCGCACAAAACTCTTGGCCGTCTTTTCCGGATCGTTCAGGTATCCCCGCGTGACTTGCGATCCGCCCAGGCAAAGCTCGCCGCTCTCGCCCACCGGCACGGGCGTGAGGTCTTCATTCACCGCGCAGACCTGCTGCCCGTCAAACGGCCAGCCGATCGGCACCAGTCCTCGCACGCATTCGGCC
The DNA here is from genome assembly GCA_049509215.1 of Terriglobales bacterium. GTDB lineage: Bacteria > Acidobacteriota > Terriglobia > Terriglobales > Acidobacteriaceae > Acidiflorens. The sequence continues at coordinate 5,713 of JBELAC010000098.1, read as the reverse complement.
GGCGACGTTTCCGGATTCCAGCGGTAGTAGGTGATGGCAATCGTCGCTTCGGTAGGCCCGTAAAGGTTTTCCAGGACGGAGTTGTTCGCCGCTTGTTGCCACGCCTCGGCGAGGCTTGCGGAAAGCGCTTCGCCGCAAAACAGGCTCCAGCGCAAGGTGGGAAATGCTCCCGGCTCCAATATTCCCAGCTTGGATGCGAACATGGCCACCGATGGCACGGAGAACCAGCAGGTTAGCCTTTGCTCATCGACCAGCGTCGCCGGCGTGAGCGTCTGCTCGGCGTAGGGAACCAGCGTTGCGCCCGCGTCCCAGCAGGTAAACAGATCGTGCACGCTGAGGTCAAACGTGAGATCGAAATTCTGCGAGCAGCGGTCCCCGCTATGCATGCGGAACCTCTTCGCCGCATACTCCATGTACGCGACGGCATTGGACTGGCTGACAGCCACGCCTTTTGGAACGCCCGTGCTGCCGGAGGTGAACAGCAGATACGCGGTATCGCTTCTGTCGACAACGGGATCACTGGGGTCCGCGATCTTCGACAACTCCCGCGCCAGAATTACGCGATGCGACGAGGCGAGGTCGACCGATGGCCCCCAATCTGCGTCGGGCACGATCAGCGTCAAGGCTTTGTCCAGCCGGGGAAGCAAAGACTCCAGAGTCGAGGCGCACTCGCGGCCCACGATGACTGTCTTGCAACCCGACGCACGCAGCATCACCAGCGTTCGCTCCAGCGGGAACTTCGGATTCAGGGGAACATAGCCGCGTCCGCTGCCCAACACGCCGAGGATTCCGCCGTAAGCGCCAACGCTGCGATCGGCCAGAACGGCAACGACTTTTTCAGAAGGATCGAGCGTGTCCTTGAGGCAAGCCGTAATTCGGCCGGCATAGTCCCAGAGCTGCGCGTAGCTCAGCAGTTGTTCGCCGAGCTCGAGCGCCGAATTGCCAGGCTTAGACCGGAGGGAGCTGAAGAACCCGCTGATCAAGCTTCTCGATGGTTGCGCCATGCTTCGTGTCAGGGCACCGCTTGAGGATGCCGCAGTTCCTCCGATCCCTTCAAGGATTGGTCTGTCGATGCTCCAGGATGTCGAACAACCGGTCGGCGACAATCTGATCGCCTTCCGCATTCAGGTGAGAGATGCCGACATAAAGCGAACTTTTCTGGTCGTCGAGCGCGTCGCCGAGATAGTAAAAATCCGGGCTCTTCACTTCGCGGCCCTTGGCGTAGACCGCCTGGTACATCAGCCCAAGATCGGGGAACTTCTTATACTCCGCGCTCAGCACTTGTTGCTCGGAGGGCGTCAGTTCCTTGTGTCCGACCGCCAGATTCGGATACCACGCATAGACGGGACGGAATCCATATTGCTTCGCGAGCAAGCCGATCAGGGTCATGTTTTGCTCGTAATTCGCCACGACCTCCGCGGGAAGCGTCTCCGTATCCAATGCGAGCTTCTTTTTTTCCTTGTGATGCAGTGGCGCTTTAATGCCGATTTGCTCGAGGAAATGATAGGTGTTGGTCTCGCGGAAGTAGGAAAAGCCCGCTTTGTGCGCGCCGCCCCAGTTGTCCAGAAAGTTGCGGAACTGGTTGTAGTTGCTGTGCACGTCGGCGTGGCCGTTCTGGTAAGCTGCAAACGCCTCGGTGCCGCCGTCGTAAAACAGCACGATATCGGGCTTGCGAGTCGCGTGTTTCAGGTACTCAATCAGCCCAACCATCTCCTGCGTGTTGGACCAGCCCTTTTCCGCGTAGTTCACGATGCAAACGGGCTTGCCGGCCTTCTCGTAGTCTTGCGCAACCAGCGATGGAATGCTCGCTTCGTCCGGCGCGCCCGCGCTCCACATCACCGAATCGCCAAACACCCAGATCGTGAAGGTCTTGTCATCGCATCGCGTGTGCAGTGTCCGCCGCACGCCCTCCTGATCGATGGCCAGCATTTCGCCCTGATAAGGAGCGCGGCGCCAGAGAACATACTGGTGATAGATCACCTTGTTGGCCTCGGCAAACTCCTTCTTGTACTCGCGCAGCGCAGAGCTTCCGGTGTGCGCGGAGTCCATCTCGACGCCGGGTTCCATTGCGTCCTGCGCAGGAGGACGGTATCGCCAGTATGAGTAAAGCTCGACCAGGGCGAGCAGAGCGACGCCGAGTGTCACGGCCACGCAGAAGCGGACAGCAAAAGTTCTCAGAATGGATTTGTACGGTGTTGCGGGCGCCGGACTGGTCTGCACGGTCGAATCACTTACTGTTTGCGGCACAAACGGCTGATCCTCACTTCTTGGACTGAGTCTCAATGAATGCTAGCACAGCGGTTTTGCTCTTAAACGCCGCCGTAATCACCGGAGTAATGCTGATCCGCGCGAGCTAAAACAAGGCATACATGACTGGTCCGGTATCACTTTGGCCAGGCTGGAAAATTACGCTCAAATACAAAGCCAGAACAAGCACTACCGGAGTGATCCACACCCAGCGTTCGCTGGTCAGAGCGCCGACCAAAGCTCCGAACAGATGTTGGATCGTGCCGGTTGCGGTTTCGGTCCAGTTGCGTGCAGCCTCCCCCAAACGATCAAGGAGTGCGCCCGCTCCGATCACCGCGAAGTATCCGATCACAGCCAGCAGCGTCATCGCGTAGAAGCTGTGGTCCAAGGCTAGATGATGGTAGGAGGAGATAGAAGCGATCGCCTTCAGCATGGCGAATGCCTGCCGCACGCTTTCGGCGCGGAAGAAGATGTAGCCGATGCAGACCGCAAGAAACGTCAGTGCCCATGAGATTCCAGTTGCCAGCGCACCCGTCCATTCAAATCCCACGCGCTTCCGGAATTCCTGCCATTGCCGGTGCAGTACCAGCAAAATGCCATGGTAGGTGCCCCAGAACAACAGCAGGACGCTGCCCTCGTGTCCCGCGGAAATGTGCCACACTCCGAATACAAACATGGCAATCACGAGCGAAAGATTGCGCCACCATACTTCACGCCGGGCGGTCGCCAGGGGCAGAAATAGGAAGTCGCGAATCCAGAATGACAGCGACATGTGCCAGCGCGTCCAGAACGTGGAGATCGTAGTCGACAGATAGGGCCGGTTAAAGTTCTCGTGCAACTGTATGCCAAACAGTCGAGCCGCTCCGATCATGATGTGAGTCCAGCCGCAGAAGCTGAAGTAGAGCTGAAAACCGTAGGCGATGATCAGCAGCCAGACGTCGAGTCCACCTAAATGTGTGGCACCGCTCGGGGAGAACGCGGTCTTGAAGATCGCATCAACGCCGGCTCCCTCGTAAAGACCGCCGCCCATGACGTTGGCGAGAGCCGACATCATGACGCCAATCGCGACGCGGCGCACTCCCGTATTCAGATCGTCTTCGTTGACAGCCCAATCCTGCCGAAATTGCGGCAGCATGCTCGACATCCGGCAGATCGGCCCCTGCAACACCGTCGGCCAGAACGACATGTACAGACAAAACTCGAGCAGCGTGGGGTCCAGTTCTTCTTCCCGATAAAGCTCCAGCAGATAACTCAGCGCCTGAAAGGTCCAGAATGAGATTCCCAGAGGGAAGATCATTCGTTTAAGCAACGAAAGCGGAGATCCGGAGGGCGCGACATTTCCAAGCAGCGGCAGGTATTTAAAAACACTGAGCAATACCAGATTGAAGAGGATTCCAGTCCAAAGGCGCCCGACCGTGATCTTCTTTTTCAGCCACTCGCCCAGCGCATAGTTCATGAGCGAGCTGAAGATGAGGACTACGATCAGCCATGTTCCCCAACTGAAGTAGAAAATCCAACTCGCGACAAGGTAGAGCGCCTGGCGAGCGGTCGTGGAGCGAAGCCGCATGGCCACCAGCCACACCGCCAGTACACCAATTCCGTATTCAAAAAGTTCGATCATTATTCAAAAAGTTTAATCGGCAAATGTTTCCTACTGAGAAATTGCTACCGGCTTGCCTGCCTGTCTTCCCGACGCAGCGCTCGACGCGACTCTTTTCAACACGTCAGCAAATTGGGCGGCCACGACCGACCAGTCAAACTGGGCCGCCTGTTGCACGGCCGCCTGTTCGAATCTACGTCGTACCTGGGCATCGCGAAGAAAAAGCAAAATGGCCTCGGCAAAAGAAGAGGCCTCGTCCGCCAGCAGAAGGTCGCGGGCATTCTGGAAAGTGAGTCCCTCGGCTCCAATGGAAGTCGAGACCAGCGCCTTGCCCATCGCCATCGCTTCATAAATCTTGAGCCGCGTTCCGCCCCCGATCCGCAACGGCACCACTACCACGGTCGCATCGCGAAGGTAATCCGTGACCGATGGTACGGTTCCTGTTACCTGGACAGACTTCGAAGCGAGTCGCAGAACTTTTTCAAAAGGATGCCGTCCGACAATCTGAAAAATTGCATCTGGGAACTCGGCCAGAACCCGCGGCCAGATCTGCTCACAAAAATATTCCACGGCATCAATGTTCGGCTCCCAATCCATCGAACCTGTGAATACGATACGCGGGGGTGCGGCCGACGACGGCGGAGCGACCTGAAATTGCTCGATATCCACTCCGGTCGGCACGACGGTGATCTCGACCGAGGGATCCATCTCTAGCATCTGCTGGCGGTCGTTTTCGGAAACCGCGATGATGTGGTGAAAGCGTCCCAGGGCACGCTGCTCGTAACGCGACATGCGCGCGGCTTCGAGCGCGTAGGAAGCTTTCCTCAGTGGGTTCGTTTCCGTCGTTGCCATGCGCTGCCACAGTGCGCTCTCCACGTTGTGCTGAAAGAGCAGGCAGGGAATCGGCAATTTGGCGGGAAAGTTCATGGTGGGATGCAGGAAGTCGCAGATCGCCACATCGAAGCGCCCGCTCGAAAGCTGGCTAGCCACCATCTCACGTACTGCTGGATGCGTGAACTTCGAGATCGAATACGGCGCTAAACGCGGCAAACGATAGAGGTAGTCAAGAACGCCGCGAAATCCCTGAGCATCTGCAACGCCGGTCCAGAGGATGTGCGATTGCGGGAAGTGCTGGGGGAGCGCCGTTTCGTACTCAGCATCACGCCGCCCACCATAGTACGAGATCAGCGTGAGCTCATGGTCCCGCCCGAGCCGCTTCAGGATGTTGAAGGATCGGATTTTGCCGCCCGTATCAACCGGCAGGAGTTTGCTGGCTTTGACCCACAGCACTCGCACTCGATGTATCCCTTTTCCCGTAAATCCCGGCGCACTTGGTCGCAGTGCCCCCTGCGCGACGGGTCACTTAGCAGCCTACCACGGGATTTCTAAACGCCGGCAGAGACGAGCGAGCGGCCGGATTACGTTGGCAATGGCCGTGCTGCTTCTTTACTGAAGTTGGGGAAAGATGCACGTTTGGAATGCACGCGTCGAGTTCGGGGGATAGCCGGTTATTACCGAAGAACGGGCTCCATTCGGCACGCTTTTTCCGATAATCGTATGCGGATCGCCAGGAGAATGAACTTGGTAAATTGTTGCAAAGAATTGCTGTTGGAGCATGAAAACGGGCACGCTTGGGCCATCCGTCGGACTAGAATGCGATGTTATACTCACGTTTGGTGGTCTGGTTCCTTCCAGGTAAAAGACATGAAAAAAATACTGCAAATAAGCTTGCTGTCTACCCTCGTCTTGCTGATGACCCTGTCGGCGTTTGCGCAACAACTTTACATTTCAAACGAGTCGAAGATGAGCCTCGAGCTCCTGGATTTCGGAGTTACGCCTCCGGCGTTGACCACTCTGTTCACGGCG
>JBELAC010000097.1:0-15964 GCA_049509215.1 Terriglobales bacterium | reverse complement strand
AGCAGAAGCGGTTGATGGTGACTGCCGAAACTTCGACGGGCAGTCCAGCGCGTAGGGAAGCGATGCGGGCGACATTCATTCCTTGCTCGGCTTCGGGCATGGCGCAACCGAAGATCACGTCTTCGATCTCCTTAGGATCAAGTTGTGGCACGCGCGCGAGCGCGCCCTTGATCGCAACGGCAGCGAGTTCATCAGGACGCGTGGCGCGCAGCGTTCCTTTGTAAGCACGACCAACCGGAGTGCGAACGGAAGAAGTAATGACGATTTCACGCATGAAGGAATTTTACCCCGCGGACGACGCTTTGAGCGCATAGGCCGGACGAAAACGCTGTCACACGCACATGACAACTACGTCACTGCAATCCTCCTCGTTTCGTGGGTATACTTCTGCGGCCAGACTGTTCAACCCGCCCGTCAAGGGTTTCCTCTCTGCGCTAAGAACCCTAAGGAGGCAGAATATGCGAGCGAAAGGTATCGTCGTTCTCGCGTTCCTGTTGTTTTCGATCTCGAGCGGCTGGTCGTCGACACAGCAAGTCTTGTACACCTTCACCGGCGGTCTGGACGGCGGTACCCCTTATCTCGCGGGAGTAACCTTTGACCAATCAGGCAATCTGTATGGGGTTACGCAACATGGCGGCGCTTATGGGATGGGGACGGTGTATCAACTCACGCCTTCACCGACCGGCCCATGGACAGAAACCGTCATTTACAACTTCATCGGATCACCGGATGGCGCTCAACCGCAGGGTGGCTTAGTGTTCGACGAGTTGGGCAATCTTTACGGCACCGCCGCAATTTACGGCCCTAGCGACTGTGGCACGCTCTTCAAGCTGTCGCCGTCGGAAAGCGGCTGGACTTTCACCATTCTGCACGCCTTTACGGGCGGCAAGGATGGGTGCAACCCACAAGGCGATTTGTATTTCATAAGGGACCCCAACTTTGGCGACACCGTTCAAGGAACAACTGCCGACGGTGGCCGCGGTGCACAGGGCGCCGCTTTTGAGATCTACACCTCAGGCACTCAGTATTCGGTCGACCCTTTCTTGAAAGCGAGCGGCATCTGGCCGGGAGGTTTGAGCGCCTGTGGTTTCGCCTTTTGCGGTACAGCCTCGACCGGAGGAAAGGGCGGCGCAGGTACTCTATTCTTTTGGTACGGGGGCGACGGAAATGTAGCATTAATGCACGCCTTTACTATGTCGGACAAAGCCGGCTACAGCCCAATGGGCGACTTGACCTTGAATGCCGGTCTTGTCTACGGCACTACAGCGTACGGAGGTGTGGGTGGCTACGGCGCTGTTTATCAGCTCACGCCCGTGTACAAACAAAATGGTATGGGCTGGAAGATCGTGACTTTGCATGGCTTCAGCAGCCATGGTACTGACGGGTATTCTCCGTGGGCAGGAGTCATCTTCGACGGCGCGGGAAACCTCTATGGCACCACTCAGTGGGGCGGCACCGGCGCAGGCGCGGGCACCGTTTACAGGCTGACGCCCGGCGCCAAGAACAAGTGGAGCGAAACTTTGCTGTACAGCTTCAACGGCGAGCAAGACGGCGGCGTTCCGACGGGCGCCTTAGTCTTCGACAACGCCGGGAACCTCTACGGTACCACCTCATCGGGCGGCGCCTATAATCAGGGCGTTGTCTACAAAGTCACGCCGTAAAGACAAAAGTGGTCGTGCTCAGGGCCGTTAGTCTCCGGTGCCGGTTAAGGTTGACGTTTGCGGACTGTTGCTGGCGCTGTCGCTCACCGTCAGTTCGCCAGTCCTCGTCCCGGTCTGTGTCGGCGTAAACGTGACGCTGATCGTGCACTTGCCTTTGGCGGCCAGAGTTGTTTTGCACGTCGTTGACGCCACGGCGAAATCCCCTGTGATCGAAGTCGCGATCCCGGTCAGCGTTTCAGACTGATTGTTGGTCAAGGTGAACGTCTTCGGCTTGCTCGTCGTGCCCACTTTCTGCTTTCCAAATGTTGCGCTCGCCGGAGTCAGCGTCACCGGCGCAATTCCAGTGCCTGACAAGGCCACGGTCTGCGGGCTGTTGGGAGCGTTATCGGTGAAGGTGAGAGTGCCAGTCACCTGACCGACTTCACTAGGCGTGAAAGTCACACTCACTTTGCAGTTCTTGCCGGGTGCGAGCGTGGCTCCGCACGTATTCTTGGAAACCGCAAAGTTCGCGCTGGTGGTGACGATGCTGATGTCGAGCGTGGCTGTGCCCGAGTTGGTCACCGTTACGGTTTTAGCTGCGCTGGTTGTGCCGACGACCTGCTTCGCGAACGTAAGAGAAGTTGGCGAGAGTGTGACTGCGGGGCCTCCCTGTGCCAGTGCCAAGCTGTAGATTGTGCCGTAGCTGTCGGTTCCGCCTCCCACCGTCGTTCCATAAAAGGTTCCGTTGCCGGCTTGTACCGGTCCGGCAAAGGGAAAGGCTCCGTCGGTGCCACTGAAGGTATGCAGCGTGTTCAGGGTGCCACCGGACGTCGAGATTTGGAAAATGGTCCCTTCGTTGAGGCCGGTCGATCCGCCGCAGGCCGTGCTCCCGTATAGATTGCTGTCTGCGCCCTCGATCAGACTTCCAAATGGGAGTGCGCCATCGGTATTGTCGAAGGAGTGGAGCGTGGTCAACGTGCCGGAGGGGGTGATTTCGTAAATCGTGCCGTAGTTGCTCCCGATCGGGCTGCAGCTGGGGCCATTGGCCAGCGATCCACTGGAGGTGGTTCCGTAGAAGTTTCCGCCGACTTTGATCAAGCCGGAGTATGGGGCGCTGTCGGAACCACCAAAGTTGTAGAGCGGCGTCAGTGTGCCTCCGCCAAGAGGGATTTCAAAGACCGTGCCGTCGCCGTTGGTTCCACCCCCGCTGGTGGTCCCGATCAGGTTGGTTCCGACTTGCAGCAACCCGCCATACGGGTATGCGCCGTCGGCGCCGGTGAAGCTGTGCAGCGTGGTCAGCGTGCCTCCAGTGGTGATCTCGAAGACCGTGCCGCACGCCGGACCCGCCTGATTACTGCAGGTTCCGGTGCCTCCCGCCGAGGTCGTCCCGTAGAGATTTCCGTCACTGCCTTGTATGAGAGGCGCCGAGGGAATGGCGCCGTCGGCGCAGTTCGCTTGCGCGCAGAAGTTGTAGAGCGTGGTCAGCGTGCCGCCCGTAAATTTGTAAACCGTGCCGCAGGGACCTGTGGACCCGTCGGACGTGCAGTTGAACGCTCCGCCGTAGGTGGTTGTTCCGTAGAAGACGCCACTGGTGTCTTGCAACAACCCGAACGGGCCGTTGCCGTCTGTGCCATCAAATTCATGCAGCGTGGTGAGTGTTTTGCCGTCTGCTGAGAGCTCGAAGATTATTCCGCAACTCTTGTTGCAACTTGAGCCGGAGCCTCCGCCCTTATCGGTGGTGCCATAAAAATTCCCGTCTTGGCCGAGTATGAAGCCCGTTGGGTAAGCGCCGTCGTTGTAATTGAAACTCACGAGAGACGTGAATGTTTGTGCCAGCAAGGGCGCTGACGCGGCAAAACAGAACGCAAAGATAAAGTTGATGGCGACCGTTTTGAGCAGCGTGGACTTCCTCATCGTTTCCCCTTTTTTGGCTTATGGCCGGTACGAAGTAATCGGTAGCGGCTCAATTTGAATTTGTTTTGAAAGGGCACGGCTTCAGCCGTGCCGTAAATACAACAAAATCGTTGCCTCTTTAGCCGCTGGGGGAATGTCTCGCGCAAACTATGCCACGACCAGTAATTCTTTAAGCTGGAAACCTGATCAATTGCCAAGATTGCGAGAGACAGACCTCTCCGCGGCAGAATTGGCCGCGGGGCGTGCGGGAGAGAATACAGCCAATGCCAACGGCTGAGATTGTCCTTCCCGGACAAGGAGCTGTCAAGGTGTAACATTTTGCAGCCAGCGTCCACCTGGCAGTTACTTCACTTACTGCCCTTCAACTGCTGCTTCCATCCCAGTACCCTCGCCTTGGCTGCTTCGGCCTCGGCCTCCGGGATCATTCCTTTTTTCTGGTAAATGATGGAGAGGCTGGCGTGGGCGAGGACGTCGTCGGGATCGAGTTCGACGAGGCGGTTGGTGACTTCGATGGCTTCGTCGAGGCGATTGAGATTTTGCAGCGCACGGCTCAGTCCGTGTAGCGCGTCGCTGAAAGAGGGATCGGCGAGCAGGGATTTACGGTATTCCTCGACGGCCAGCTCGTCTTTGCCTTCTCCAACGAGGTCGAGCGCATTGTAGTAGTAGTTTTCGGCCTTTTCACGGCTGGATTCTGGTTTGAGAGGGTGGTCGGGCATGGTGGTTCTGTTGGGATTCTAGCAAGAGAATGTGGTGCCATCTCGGTGCATCCCTGAATTGTGTGACCCTGTCGAAATTGCCATGGGGGCTTGCGGGGAAAAATCCATGTGCGCATTCGGAGAGACGACCGGGACTGAAGCCCGCCCTGATTTTTCGCGACCTACGCGGCCCTGAAGGGCCGCGCTTCCACGATTAGCGTTATGGGCCCGCGATCATGAAGACCGGGCTTTGCGGAGGATTCTCGGCGCTCGGTGGAATCGGTGCACGAGCGCTGTAGGGAGCGGGGACGTCAAGGACATAGGCGTCGAGCGTGGTGTCGATGAGGTTGACATTGCCGCCGTCGCAGCTGGCGAGATAGGCGCGCGTGCTGTCTCCGGCCGCGCCCATGGTCATGCGGAAGCCGTTCGCGTTGGCCAGGCCAGTGTCTCGAGTAGTCGTACAAGCCGGGACGTAGTACAGGGTATTCGGGTTGGTGGCTTCGGGAAAGCCGGGAATGGGAACGGTCGTCTTGACCGTGTTGTTAGAAGTAGTGATGACCGTTACCTGCGGGCAGACGTTGTCCGCGTTATCGATGTAGTACGAGCCGACGTAGGCGCGGCTGCCATCCGGAAGAGATGTGACAGAGGCGACGGTTAGCGGTAGTTCGGTCGAAGTGGTGGCGCATGGGTCGGTCGAAGAGCGCAGGGCTGGGGACAAGGTGGAGATGGTGATGGGGCTGTTCACGAGTTGCGCGGGCACGGACTGCGAAACGTCGAGGATCGCGAGCTGGCCACCATAGGGGATGTAGAGACGATTCAGAATCATGTCATACCACATGTAGGTCGCGCCCGGAACATTGATGCTGGAGTCGATGACGCTGTCCGGTCCGGCGGTCAAATGCGTGTCGAGAGTGCTGAGCACTCCATTGCCGTTGCCGTTGAGAACGTAAACGCGCTGATTGTCGCTGCGGGCTGAGATCCAGACGGGCGCGACGAACGAACCGCTGATGGTGCGGGAAGAGCGGTCTTTGGTATTGAATCCGTCGACCGTGCCGTCGCCGTGGTTGCCCACGTAGAGCTTGGTTCCATCAGGCGTCTCGGCCACGGTGTAGGGATCGGCGGTGGGGCCGGTTCCAACCGGAATTGTCGCTACGAAGGAGTTCGCCGTCGTATTGACGACGTAGATGGACGGGACGATTACGGTCGGGTTGTTGACGGGATCGGGCACGTAGGTTGGGAGGGAAATGTAGGCCTGACCCGTTTCGGTAGTGGCTACGAAGTTGGCTCCGGAACTGGGCGGCAAGGTCAACGTCGAAACGGCACTGATGACGGTGCCGCTGAAGTTCAGCTTGGTGAGCGTGGGGCAGACGTTATCCTGCGTGTTGCCGACCGTGACCACACAGCCGCTGGGCGGAGGCGGGACTCCTGCGACCGCCTGGCTTATGACCAGCACCTGGTTGGCCGCCTGCTGGACGGCGTGCACCGGGTGCAATCCAGCCGATTTTTGGCTGACATCGGCATCGCCCGAGACGTCAATGACCATGGCATACCCAGCCGACACGGCGCCGTTATCGCTGACGGTTACAACCGTGTGCGCCGCCTGCGGATTGGGGAACTGCGCAGGATTGGGAATAATAATGGGACGGAATGTTTGGCCGCATCCCACGCAGATTACAAACAGAAACAGGACCGATCCCAGCCACAGAAACTGCTTCATTCAGACTCCATCAGAGCAGATAGGTTTCCACGGAAACCGATATTGTAGCGGGAATTGTGGCCGAAGGGGAAATGGGCAACGTCTTCTCCACGAATTCTCGCGGATCTATGCGGATTTCGAAAAACAAGGAGGATTTCGAAAAACAAAGAGGTAAGGTATCGAATCCGCGAGAATCTGCGGAAATCCATGGAAGAGAAGTTGTCAAACGACCGAGGGGGTTTATCCCCGGGCTCGTTTGCGGCGTGGCTCGGCTTCGCGTTCGACTCGCTTTTCTGACCCTGCCGGCTTCTTGGCATTTTCCAGGCTTTCTTTCAATGCAGCCATGAGATCGACGACCGGGGCCAGCTTCTTGGGCTGTTCAACCGCCTGGATCGTGCCGCCTTCGAGCTTGGTCTCAATCAGCTTTTTCAGATTTTCCTGGAAGTCGTCGTGATATTTTTCGGGGTCCCACTTGTCGGCCAGCGCCTCGATCAGCTGGTGGGCGACTTTGATCTCAGCGTCTTTGATTTCGACATCGGGAGCGCCGAACGATTCGACCTCGCGCACTTCCTCAGCGTAGTACATGGTGTGCAGCATCATTCCCCCTTTGTGCGGGCGGAGAAAAACCGTGTACTCGCGATTGTGCATGGTGAGCTTGGCGATGGCGACGTATTCGCTCTCCTCGAGCGCCTTGGTGAGCAGGGCATAGGGACGCCGGCCAGCTTCCTCGGGCATCATGTAATACGAGGACTCGAAGTAAACGGGGTCCACCTCTTCCGACTTCACGAATTCGAGGATTTCCATGGTCTTGGCGGTCTTGGGCTCGATCTTCTTGATCTCTTCCGGCTCGACGATGACGTATTCGTCCTTGCGGTACTCGAAGCCTTTGACGATGTCGCTGCGGTCGAGGACCTGGCCGTCCGCTGAGCAGATAAGCTGCTGCTTTACGCGCGCATGGTCGGTGCGGTGAAGCTGGTTGAACGAAATGCCGCTCGAGCGCGCGCCGGAAAATAGACGCACCGGCATCGAGATTAATCCGAACGTGAGATATCCAGACCAGACAGAAGACGCCATTCGTTCACCCCAAATACGGCTCGGATAACCCCATTGGCCGAGCGCGAATCGTTCCGGCAAGCTCTGATGCCGGAATCGCAACAAGCGTACAGAAGTGTAGCCTAAGAGAGGCCAGGTTGGGCGCGCCAGATTACGGGCGAATCCAAAGGCCAAGCACTACCTGGCGCGGCCGGCCGTGGCGAGACACCGAATATGGTGTTATCAAGCGGGGAACACGCAAGATCAGTCGCCAAGTCATTCGGTGTCAGTTGAATTAGTTTTGAACTCGACCTTGCGGATAGGGCTGGCAGGTTCCGCGTATCGGACACCGAACTCGGCGGTCTTTCAACCAATTGACCGGGACAGTCGTAAAATCGGGCAGCCGTGCCATTACGAATCACTACCCACGACGGCGGAGAACCCGTAACCGCAGAGGACACAAAACGGGCGTAGGAACACGAACAAGAGAGAGGCATACAATGGAGTCGTTTCTCGAGTTCAACAAGGGAACCCCAGGGTTAGGCGTTTAGGGAACCAGCATCGGTTTACACCTTAAGCAAGCGTGGCCTCCAGGGTTCTCAGGGAAAGGCAGCACCTTCACCGTGTGGCTTCCTCGTTTATTGATTACTTATATCGTGCTGCAATGTGCGCTCTTTGCTCAATCCACAAATAAGATTCCAATCTGCAACATCTTACTGAAAGATAAATGCGCAACGCCGCCACGGATTCTTCATGGTGAAATGGAGAGATACCTTAAAGGCGTTCACCTGCAGCGTGAAGGTGAGATTATTGTCCAATTCCTTGTGCACACTGATGGTTCTGTCAGTGAGCTTCAGATCGTAAGATCCAATGCCGACTCCGTCGCGGCGGGCCTCCTGAATGCACTGAAGCATGCGACATTTGCTCCGGCCACATATCAAGACATAGCGATTCCCGAGTTGTACTGGGCGTTCCTTGCATTCCACGCCAACGTAGATTCGACTTTTTCCTTTGCTCCGGCGTGTCCTCCGCTCACGCCGCGCGACGAGCTTAACAAAATGGCCTCCGACGCGTGGCAAGCGCAGGGTCGGCGGGATTATCGTACAGCCATTTCCATATCCCGACGGCTGATCGAACTCGCTCCATTCTTTCCCCGCAATCGCTTGGTGCTCGCTTATTCCTTAACTCAGATGAATCAACTCGACGAAGCCCTTTCTGCGCTGGAAGAAGAGACCAAGCTCGAACCGAAGAGCCCCTATGCGTATGACAATCTTGGGCGAGTTTATTGGAGACTGCACAAGCCCGCGGAGGCGCTGGCGGAATTCCAAAAGCAACTTGAGATCGATCCCAAGGATCATTACGCCCATCAAACGATCGCGGTTATTTTGCGGGATGAACACAGGTGTGCCGAATCGTTACCCGAGGCAGAAAAGGCGCTCGCCATTTCGTCCAAGAATCCCCTCTCCCTGCTTACCCACGGAGAGTGCCTTGTGGCATCCGGCGATACGGCCAAAGGCATGGCGGAGATGGAGCAGGCCACGAGCACCCCAAACACCGGCAACTGGAATCGGGCCGCCTACTGGCTGGCAGACAATAATCTGGAGCTCGACCGCGCCCAAAAATGGTCTGACAAAGCGGTCGCGACTTTGTCCGCCCAGATGCATGACATCTCACTCGAGCACGTAACCGCAAATCAGATGGACCAGGTCAGTAGTCTCGCCTATTACTGGGATACACGAGGATGGATCGAGTTCGCTCGCGGCAACCCTGAACGGGCACGTTCCTATGTCGAAACTGCGTGGTTCCTGCGACCCATACCGTCAATCGGTGAGCACCTGGGTCAGATCCAGGAAAAACTTGGGCACAAGGACGAAGCGGTCCGCACGTATGCGATGGCCGTGGCTTCCGCGGATTTGCCAACCCGGATGACGTCGCACCCGCTAGCTGGCAAGGATGCTTCCGAGAGATTGACAAGAATCCTTCCTCCCGGCACTAACACAACAGCACTGATCCAACGCGGCCGCACAGATTTGGAAGATATGCGGTCCTTTCCCATTCCCAATGAGAACAGACGTACCGGCTCGGGAGACTTCCTGCTCAAGATGGAAGACAATCGCACAATCGAGGTTCGCCAGATATCGGGTGACCCTCTTCTGGCCGGATTGAGTGGGAGACTGCAGAGCTTGCTTTTGCCACCGGAGTTCGCGGAGAAGACAGGGATCGAAATTGTTCGCCGCGCAACTCTGAACTGCCCCGCGCAGGACGCGGAGTGCCATTTGACCTTGCTGAGCGCGGAAGAATCCTACGAGATCACGCTGCAAGAGTCGGACACCCTACCAGCAGAATCTGCGGATTAGCGGGTCAACTGGCGAATTCGGGCGTCTACACTCCTTGAGAATTGGCCGATCCCGCGATATCACAAGCTCGCGCCGTTTGTTCGTCCCTTCGTTGCGCCCAAAGCTCCCGCTACGGCCTGATGGTAGCGGCCCTGTCGTGGCTATCCCAAGTCACTATCAGTTCTCAGTTCGCGATCATCAGATCTCGGGGACGTGAGATTCTACTAAGAGCTGAGAGCTGACAGCTGACAGCTAATCCGCACCGATGCTAACTCCTCTTCTAATCCACGCCTGGGCCTCATCTCCGCAGCGGCTGGCGATCGCCGTCGGCGTCACGCTCGGCTTCGCGGTGCTGGCTCGCGCCCTGCGCGGCGTCAGCCGATCGGGAGCTCTGGCTGGCGGGATCGCCTGTTTCCTTCTTTTTGCCGGCATCGGGCCAGTGGCCTTCGCTACGTTGGCGGCGCTCTTTGTGATGACCTGGGTATCAACTCGCTTGGGATACCGGCGTAAGCTGGCGCTCGGAGTCGCCGAGCGCCGGGAGGGCCGCACCGCGTGGCAGGTTCTGGCCAATCTGGCGGTGGCCGGAGTTGCCTCGTTTGTTTTCGGAGCCACTGGGAGCACGGGTTGGCTGGTAGCGGCCGTGGCCGCCCTGACCGAAGCGGCAACCGACACCGTGGCCAGCGAAATCGGGCAATCGGCGGGCGGCGACGCGCGCCTGATTACGACGTGGGCACGAGTTGCGGCGGGAACCGACGGAGGCATCACGGTTCCGGGAAGCATCGCGGGATTGGCGGCCGGACTGGCGATGGCGGCGGTGGCGGCCATCGGTGGGATGATTTCTCTGTCACAGGTTTGGATTCCAGTGACGGCCGGGTTTGTTGGCATGCTCTTCGACAGCCTGTTGGGAGCGACGGTTCAGCGGCGGGGCTGGCTCAGCAACCAGGCCGTAAATCTTGTGGCGACGCTGGGGGCGGCGGTGACAGGGTATGCGATCGTGATGTGGGTGTAGTTCCTACTAGGCTAGCTAAGGAGCTCGGCCGCTGGTACCCGCCTGATTCCATGAAACTCCGGCAACCTGTGTGGTGAGCAGCATAAAACCGCAGGCTATTGTTTCGCAGCCTGCCGCCGGATCGCCGTGGTCGTCACACCTCTAGTCGGAACAACTCCGTTTTTTCCGGGGAGCGCGCAGGACAGGTAGCCGTAAGTTACACCAAATTCGACGCCGCTCATAGCGGCGACGCCGATCCAGCTTACGGGCCCGATGATTCCGCCATCTTTGGTGATCTTGTTGCATTTCAGCTTCGTGAACATGGTCCACTGCGCGTACGGGGCACCATCCACCAATGCATAGATGCTGTCGCCGTATACAACGCCGCGGCCCTGCACCCCAGAGCCGCCGAGGTTGGGAACCGAGGCAGCGAAACCGGAGATGGTCGCGTTCACCGGCAAACCGCACACACTCAGGTTGTCAAAGCCCGTATATACTCCATTGCCGTTATTCACGAGCTGTTCGTAATTGCAGTAGAGGCTCCCGGGTGCTGATATGAATCCGAAGGATTGCCCGAAGGCGAATGCGCAGCCGAACACCACAAGAGTCAGTAACGCCAAGATTTTGAATCTCACCGGATTCCTCCTCGGACGAACTGTTACTGCAGGAAATCTAGCTCGTTTCCGCTTCAAGTCAAGCGCAAACGCTAACTGTTGCAAATCCCATTGCGATCATCCCCCCGGAATTGGACGCTCCAGCGTCGACGAGGGATCAGTGATGCAAGTCACTTGTTGGTGTGCGCCCTTCGGTAGTTGGAGGGTAAGCGACATGTAGACGGTGACGGTTGTTGCCGTCTGCGGGCGCGGCGCCGCGCTCCACGATCAGGTGCGTTGTTTGACGCGGTCGAGGAGCGTGTAGATCAGGATGCCTAACGCGGCATTCGCTACGCCGGAGCCGATTTCGTGCGGCCAGCTCCAGGCCATGTGGAGTCCGACCAGCACGCGGGCGATAAAGAAGTAGACGACCTCGTGCACTACGTAGAAGAGGATAGTGAGCAGAAAGCGGGCGCCGGCGTTTTCTACGTCGATCTTGATGCCGAGCGAGGAGGCGCCGAAGCCGACCACCGTCTTTGAGATTCCGTAGAGGCCGATCGGGTTACCGGTGAGCGCATCCTGCAGAATACCGATCGCGGCGCCGGTGAAAAGTCCGGCAAGAGGATTGCGGCGCGCGGTCGCGAAGCCGATCACGACCAACAAGGGAAGATCGAAGATCGTGAAGAAGTGAAAGCGAAGCGGCAACCATGCCTGCAGGAAGACGGCGGTCAGCGGGATCAGGATCGTCGCCGGAATGCTGAAGCGGTAAACCTCGACTTGCTCTCCCGATGTGTAAGTGATGGCCACGTTATTGAGGAGGATCCTGCGGCGCAGGTTGCGCTTTCGGAGCGATGCCCGGTCCGGTAATGCTGGTGGGCTTGACAGCCGGTTTCTTCGGCGCGCCAGCGGGTGGCGTCGTTCCGGCCGTTGGGTTTGCAGCGGTCGCGTTTGGCGGTGTCGCCTTCTTTACAACGGACGCGGTCGGATTCGTCGTTCCAGTTTTCGCTGCAGCCGGATTCGTCGCCGCGGCGGTGGGAGGCTTGGTTGCCGCTGGATTCTGCATAGCGTTGCTGACGGGCTTGGTCGCGGCCGGGTACGACGCTGCACCCGAGGCTGATTTTGTTGCTGCTGAATTTGGCGTCGCTCCGGTGGTGGGTTTTGTTGCTGCCGGGTTCAGCGATGTACCTGTGGCCGGCTTCGCCGTACCCGAATTCGGCGTCGCACTGGCGACTGACTTTGCGGCTGCGGAGTTCACCGCGATGCTCGGTTTCGTCACGCTGATCCCGGGCGTCGCTGCGCCGATTGATGCCTTCGATGGAACTGTTCCTGACGGCGCAGCGGGAGGGTTGGTCACCGCTCCCGGTTTGGCGACTCCATTGGTCGGCATTGCGGAACTCTTGGCTGCGGCACCGGCCGGGATTTCGGGTTTCGGTGGAACGGTGGGCAGGCGCTCGGCCAGAATGTCGGCGGCGCGTACTGGAGCCGCCTTGTCGGGCTCGGTCTGCCGCTCATCCACTTTGGTGATGACCAACACCTCTTCGAGGCGATTGAGGTCCGCGGAGGGGCGCACATGAATGTTGAGGAAGAGGTCGCTTCCCATGGAGACTTGGGTGACGGTCCCGACCGCCAGGCCCTTGGGGAAGATTCCGTCGCCCCCGCTGGTGAGAACCTGCTCGCCGACCGGGACCGTCTCGTCGCTCATTACTTTTTCAAGCACGACGTCGCCCGATGATGTGCCGCGCAGGATTCCCTGCAATCGCGATTTGTCGAGAATCGAACCGACGCCGCTGGTCTGATCGTCAATCAGCAGCACCAGCGCCGTGGAGCGGTAGACGCGCAGAACCTTGCCGACGATGCCGTCTTTGGTGATCACCGCCATGTCGGGCTTAATGCCGTTCTTCTCTCCTTTATCGAGGTAGACGGCCCTCGACAGTTCGCTGCCACTCGACCCGATCACTTGCGCGGCCATGGTCTGCGAGATGAACTGCTCCTTGAACCCGAGCAGGGCCTGCAGACGGCGCGCCTGGTCGGCGTCCTGGCTGATGCGGGCCTGCTCCAGCCGCATCTGTTCGATTTCCTGCTTAAGCTCGCGATTTTCGGCGCGTACTCCGCGCAGATAAAAATAGTTGTGCCAGATTCCGCCGGAAGCGGTCTGCACCCAGTTCAAAGTTTTTTCCAGAGGCGTGATGGCGCCCACCGCCCAGATGCGGATCAGACGAGTAGGCTCATTATCCGTGGTGCGCCGGACCTGCACGGCAAGGCCGAGTACCTGGGCGAACAGCACTCCCACCAGCACGATCAGGTTGCGATAGCGTCCAAGGACATCCATAACGTCAGTGGCCAGTGGTCAGTTGCCAGTTTGTTTGGTGCTCGGCGATCGGTGATCAGTTGCGCGCGGTTAGCAGCAATACAGGGGACCCATTTTTCGGGGTCCTCAACCTGCAACTGGCCACTGACCACTGTTTTCCGTTACTCGATCGAAATCTTTCTCAGCAGCTTGAAGTCCGAGAGCATTTTACCGGTGCCGAGCACGACGCTGCACAACGGGTCATCTGCGATGGAGACTGGCAAGCCAGTTTCTTCGCGGATGCGCTTATCCAGATTCTTGAGCAGCGCGCCGCCGCCGGTCAGCACGATGCCGCGGTCGCTGATGTCCGCCGACAATTCCGGCGGCGTGCGTTCGAGCGCCACCCGGATCGCGTTCATGATGGTCGAGACGCATTCGCTGAGCGACTCGCGGATTTCGCTGTCGTCCACGGTGATTGTTTTCGGCACGCCTTCGATCAGGTTGCGGCCCTTGATTTCCATGGTCAGCGGCTTGTCCAGCGGATACGCGGACCCAATTTCCATCTTGATCGTTTCGGCCGTGCGTTCGCCAACCAGCAGGTTATATTTCCGCTTGAGGTAATTCATGATGGCCTCATCCATCTGGTTGCCGGCCATGCGCACGCTGCGCGAATAAACGATGCCGCTGAGAGAGATGACTGCGATGTCGGTGGTGCCGCCGCCGATATCGACGACCATGTTGCCGCTGGGCTCGGTGATGGGCAGGCCGGCGCCGATGGCCGCGACCATGGCTTGCTCCACGAGATGCACTTCGCTGGCTTTCGCGCGATAGGCCGAGTCCATGACGGCACGCTTTTCTACTTGCGTGATTTCCGACGGCACGCCGATCACGATGCGCGGATGCACCAGCATTTTCCGGTTGTGCGCCTTCTGGATGAAGTAGTTCAACATCTTTTCGGTGACCTTGAAGTCGGCGATGACGCCATCTTTCATCGGCTTGATGGCGACGATGTTGCCGGGCGTGCGGCCCAGCATCTCTTTCGCTTCCTTGCCGACCGCTTCGACTTCGTTGGTGTTCTTGTTCAACGCGACGATCGACGGTTCGTTGACGACGATGCCTTTGCCGCGCGCATACACCAGCGTATTGGCGGTCCCGAGATCGATGGCGAGGTCGCTCGAAAACATGCTGAAGAGTGAACGCAGATTATGAGAGCGCGAGTTACCGTTGGAAAAACCGTTGTTTGACATGGCTGTACTTCTTTCCTTCTCGGGAATCTCCCCGCCCATGGAACCTGGGCCTGCATCCCTTTTAGCGGAGTCTTGTCTCGGTATTTCTATTCTACTTGCATGTGCGGGGTAAAGTTGCCAACTCGGCACCCATTTGTTCCCGCCTAACTTTCTCAGGGGCTAAAGCCCAGGAGATATTTCCGTTCAGCAGCGGCTGAAGCCGCGCCTTTTCACAAATCCGTTCCAGCTACAGCCACGGCCAACCCAGCTATTGAATGACCACCTTTTCCTGGTGGGTATTGACCCCACCTTTGGAATTTTGCGCCGTCACCGTGATCAGGTTCTCGCCCGCCGCCAGCGGGGGAGTGAAATAGTGGAACGTCCCGTCATCGCCCACCAGCGGCACCTCCATGCCGTTCACCATGACGCGCGCTCCCGCTTCGGTCTTTCCCCTCACCTCGATTACATGCCCGTGCTGCACAAAAGGATCGATGTCCAGCGACATCTCAATCCGTTCCTTGGTCTTGGCGATGATCGTGAAGCGATTTTTTTCGCTCTCGACCGATTCCTTCCCGCCCGAATCGTAGGACTGGATGGACCAATAATAAGCGCCCAAGGGCAGGCCGGTGACAACCACGCTCGCCGTATCGACCTTGCGGTCGAGCACCAGCGACGAAAAATAAGGATTGTGCGCAATGCGCAGCCGGTATCCCCTGGCATTGGACATGGGCGTCCAGGTAAATTCGACTTCCTTCGTTTTTTCGGCGGGGCTGGCAAAGACCGGCATCATGTTGCCCGGAGTAATCGGCGTGGGCGGACCGATCTCTGTAGCCTTCTCCATGCTCTTCGATCCACTCTGGAAAGAGACCTTTTCCCAACTGGCGAGGCGGACGACTTCTCCATTGCGTTCGATGTCGCCGCTGCCCTTCTTGACGAGAATTTCGTGCTGGTCTGCCTTGGGATCGTTATTGACGCGCGCCGCGGAATCGGGCGCCAGCGAAGCCTTCGCTCCAGCGACAATCACCTGCGATTTCGAACCTTGAACATATGTAGCGGTGGTCAGATCGACCGTGCCCGTTGTCACCGCGACGGCGACGTTGGTCTGCTGCTGATCGTTGGCCGAGTTCTCTTCGATGACAATCAGGGAATCCTGCTTGACGGTGTAGTTGGTGCCGTCATTGAAAACAATCTTCGCCATGCCTTCCGCCGCGGTCTGCACGACGTCGCCTTTTTCGAGCGGCACGTTGTAGTCGGCGTTGATCCAGCTATTGCCATTGCCTTTGCGGACGCGGACGGTTCCATCGAGAGCGGTAAAGTGTGCCTGCTGCGAGACCGCGGACGACGGTCCCTTCAGCGGCGGCGCAAGGCCGGCGACTCTTTCAAGGATGCCGCTCGAGATCCGGCCGGCCGCTTTCACCGTGGAGTCGGTGAATTTCGGGAAGATCACGTGCATCAAAACGAAGAAAATGAGGAAAGCTCCCAGCAGCGCAACCATCACGCTGCGGTACGTCACCGTCTTCCATGCGACGTAAACGCTCGGCTTTTGTCGGTTCGACA
>JBELAC010000096.1:0-16013 GCA_049509215.1 Terriglobales bacterium | reverse complement strand
GTTCAGAAGTTAGGCATCACGGCGTGGGTCAGTAATTTCCCCGAGTTTTGTTGGAGCGTCAGTTGAGGATAATGTTTTGGGTTGCCGCGTGGGGCGACGATCCTAGATTCGATTTTCACCTGGACGCCGGGTTGTGCCCAACACATGGCCGCCGGGACCATCCATCGTAATTAAGGTTCTCCAACGCCCTTAGGGGCAATCGATCCGGCGATTCCCGGAAATCGGACGAAAACGAAGGAGGATACCTATGCCGCGTATCACCACAAAAGACGGAACGCAGATTTATTACAAGGACTGGGGGAAAGGTCAGCCAGTGGTTTTCAGTCACGGATGGCCGCTCAGTGCGGATGCCTTTGAAGACCAGATGCTCTTTCTTGCAGAGCGGGGATATAGGTGCATCGGCCACGACCGCCGCGGGCATGGCCGATCAGACCAGCCTTGGGAAGGCAATGAGATGAATACCTATGCGGACGATCTGGCACAACTGGTGGAAAAGCTGGATTTGAAGGACGCGATTCATGTCGGGCATTCGACGGGCGGCGGCGAGGTGGCCCGCTATATCGGACGCCACGGAACGGAGCGCATCGCGATGGCGGTGTTAATCGGCGCTGTACCGCCGCTAATGCTCAAGACCGCTGGCAATCCGGGCGGCCTGTCGATCGAGGCGTTTGACCAGATACGGGCGGGAGTTCTTAATGACCGGTCGCAGTTCTTTAAGGATCTAAGCACTCCTTTCTATGGAGCGAATCGGGCGGGATCGAAAGTTTCGCAAGGGCTACGCGATTCGTTCTGGTTGCAGGGAATGCTGTGCGGACACAACGCGGCTTATGACTGCATCAAGGCGTTCTCGGAAACGGACTTCACTGAGGACCTAAGGAAAATTGATGTTCCGACGCTCATTTTGCACGGCGACGACGATCAGATTGTACCGATCGGCGCCTCAGCCATGCTTTCGTCGAAGCTGGTGAAGGGATCGACGCTAAAGGTCATCAAGGGCGCTCCTCATGGGATGTGTTCGACATTGAAGGATGTGATCAACGAGGAGCTGCTGGGGTTCTTTGAACAACAGAAAAAAGCGGCAGCGTAGTAACGCGGGGGAGAAGCTCGACCTGCAAATAGGGCGCGGAATGAGCGGTTCATCAGACGCGCTGCGGCGGAGGCGCGCCCCAAACTTCCCGCGGAGCATGTACCATGAGCTTTCACATCTTAAACAACGATGGAGAGTGCCATGATACCTGCCCTTGAAAATCTCGATCCGAAACCTGTTTGGAGACATTTTTCCGCGTTAACGGGCATTCCGCGAGCCTCGACAAAAGAGGCGGCCGCCCGCAACTATGTTCTGGGCCATGCCGCGCGTCTAGGACTGAACGCTACCCAGGACGAGGCGGGAAACGTCGTGGTTCGGAAACCTGCCCGGCCGGGGCGAGAACAGGCCCCCATGGCGCTATTGCAGGGCCATCTGGATATGGTGTGCGAGAAGAATGAAGGTACTGCCTTCAACTTCGACACCGACGCGATCAAGGTCGTGCGCGATGGAGACTGGCTGAAGGCGGATGGCACGACGTTGGGATCCGACAACGGTGTTGGAGTTGCCGCAGCGCTGGCGGTGATGGAGAGCGAAGACATCGCGCATGGTCCGCTGGAGTTTGCCTTCACGGTGGATGAGGAAACCGGATTGACAGGGGCGGCGCAATTTCCTGCAGGCGTGCTGAAGTCGAAATATTTTCTCAACCTGGATAACGAAGACACCGGAACCATCTGCATCGGTTGCTCGGGGGGCGTGAAGACGACGGCCCGTCGAAAGGTTTCTTTCAAGCCTCCCACCGGGAACGCGGCGTGGCGAGTGAAAGTTTCGGGACTGAAGGGCGGGCACTCGGGTGTTGATATCCATCAGGGGCGCGGGAATGCGTTGCGCATTCTAGGCGGCGTGCTGCAGACGCTGCTCGCGCAATTGTCCGTGGAGATCGCGGAGATCAATGGGGGAAGCGCACAGAATGCGATTCCGCGGGAGGCTTCCGCGACGGTGGCGCTGGATTCGAGCCGCGAGAAAGAGCTGAAGTCGTTTGTCGTGAAAGCGGAGGCGGAATATAGAACGGACTTAGGTGCGTTCGACTCGGAATTGCAGATCGCAGTCGAGAAGACCGAGCGCCCTGGCAAGGTGCTCGAATCCGGGGATGCTAGGCAGGTAGTGGCTTTGCTGGCGAGCCTGCATCACGGCGTCCTGGCGATGAGTCCGGACGTGCCAGGGCTGGTGCAAACATCGACCAATTTGGCGGTGATTACCACCAAAGGCGACATCATCGAGATTACGACCAGTCAGCGCAGCGCGATTGAGAGCAGCAGGAGCGCTGCCGCCAGTATGGTTGCCACAGCGTGCCGTTTGGCCGGGTTTGAGGCGGAGCACAGCGGAAACTATCCGGGTTGGAAGCCGGAACCGCACAGCGAGATTGTCGAGAAGTTACAGGCAGTCCACCAGAAGCTTTTTGGCGAACCGGCGAAACTGATTGCCATGCACGCCGGGCTGGAGTGCGGCGTGATTGGCGAGAAGTATCCGGGAATGCAGATGGCGTCGTTCGGACCCACGATTGTGGGTCCGCATAGTCCGAACGAGCGGGTGCAGATTTCCACGGTCGAGAGTTTCTGGAACTATCTGAAGGCAGTATTGGAACAGATTTAAGAGCTCAACCAGCGCTTTAACAGAGTGCTGCCACTTCACAACGTGAAGTTGGTTGTGAAGTCGCTTCACAAAGAGGTCCCGAGAGATGGCTTAGTCGCCCCTCCGGGATCTCTTTTTGGTTTCCATCCCGCATCTACCGTGTCGCGAGGCGGAGCTACAGCGGAGATAATTCGTCCTCTTTTTGCGTCTCCTTGCCCTTGGCCAGCCTCTCTTCCAGAAACTGTCTCGCCAGATCCTTGCCTCCGATGCCAAACGCAATTGCCAATCCCAGCATCACCGCTCCAAATGCTGTTCCAAAAGCAATCATGATAGTGCCCTCTGCCACGCCCAGGACCTCGAATGCCATCGACAGTGCGAAAATGCTTATAAAGACGCGCACCGAAATGCTCAACAGCCGGGAGGAACGAAAATTTGCATTCACCGTGGCTAATAACGTTGCGCGAGAGAAGAAGCTGGCGGCCACTAAGCCGAAGAACAGAATCACCAGGGCCACGAACAGGCGGGGCAGGAAAAGAAAGAAGCGGGCGGTATATTCCTGCAGGCCGCCGATGCCCAGCACGCTCACTCCCATCAGAATAAAGCCGACCCACGCCACCCAAAACACGAATCTGCTTAGCAGTTCGGTGGAAGAAGGCAATGCCGCCTGATGCAGCAACTGGGTGGCGCCGGTGTTCTCCGACAACTTTGAGAACTTTGTGAGGCGCAGAATACTTCTTACCAGAGCTTTCAAAGCATAGGCGATGAGCCATCCAATGAAAGCAATGATGAGCATCACGACCAGGCGCGGCAAGTAGTGGGCAAAGTCTCGTGCCAGATCCTGTAACGCTCGGATTAGTTCGCTAACGATGATTTCGCGCATAATCGTCTCACTTTCTGTCGGCCCAGACTTCGAGCAAGTACGGCTTCAGGCGTTCGAACTGGCCGCATAAGGACTCAAGGTTTCGTTCGAAGTCTTCGCCGGAAGCGTTTTCGTTTTCCAGCAGAGAGGTCAAGGCCCGTCCTCGATAAAGGGGAACTAGAGCCTGAATGATGTGATTTCTGCTGATGACGGATTTGTGATACGAAGCGGCAAATTCGAAGACCGTTCTAGCCCAAATCTCGGCCGGGTAAGAGAACTGGCTAAGCGGAAGAGCAGCGATGGCCTGAAGTTCCGACATGGTTGGATTGGACAAGATCGAGCGAAAGACGGGCTCCAACTCAGCGACGCCGCGGACGAACATTTCATGGAGCCGCGTGCGGTCGACCGCCACCGATTCCATCGTTACTTCGGATTGGGGATCGATGACAGGCACGGCTTGCGCAGACGTGATCGTGCTCCAGACGGGAAAAGTGCTGTCGAGGGATGAAAAAAGGGCTCCGACGGTGCGGCGCATCGCCAGAACCAGGTCGGTTCCGCCGCGATCTTGCGCCTTGTCTCCGAGGAATGATTGGCAGACGCGATATTGTCTGGTGAGAGCAGTGGCCGTCAGAAATATTTCGGCGCCGATCCTTCCGAACTCGCCCTCCCAGATCTCGTTGGCGAGGAAGTCGGTCGCGAGGCGGCCTGAGATGGCAAATTCCGAAGCGTAGGGCTCGTGAATTCCGAAGCCATAGATTGCTCGCATCATGGGGTAGAGCAGATTTCGCATCAGGACGCCGGCGGACTTTTGCCGGCGATACGCGGGCGATACGAGGTCTATGTTGTCGTTGTAGATCGGACGAACGAGGCGCTGAATCCAGTCGTCCCCGATCGTCGTTGAATCCGCTGAAATCACAACACAGGCGCGGGCATGAAGCAGGTCTGCCGCGGTGAGAATTGTCCGCAAGGCAACGCCGGGTTCTGGCGTGGGAGCATACTGCGTGGTGATGGAATGGAGCGTGCGCAAGGCATACACCTTGGATGCGCGCCAGACATCGTCGATCGAAGCGCGAGTGACGATGTCCGGAGTCCCATCCCGCGAACCGCCGTCAGCGTTGATAATGACTGCGCGCTCGCGGGGGAAAAACTTGAGGATTCCCGCTTGAATGGCCGCGATCACTGGTTCGATCGTTTCCGCATTGTTGTACGTTGGCAGCCCGACCAGGATATCCACCTCACCCACATTGATGAGTTGGCGAAGAAAATCGTCGGTTAAAAGTGTTTCTTCCGCCAAGTCAACCCCCTGAGTGAAGTACTACCGCAGCTGCGATCCGTGCACGCCGTCAGATCAGATGCGGCGCAGCCGGAACCAGAAAAATTCATAGGGCCCGACCGTTAAAAGGTAAGGCAGATCTCCAATGCGGGGAAAAATATTCCTGCCGAACATCTCAATCAGAATGTTCCCCTTGTAGCGCTTCAAATCCAGTTCAACCGCCTGGGCGGCACTGGAGAGATTGTTGACGACCAGGACCGTCTCCTTGCCTAGCTGCCGGATGTAGGCCAGTACTCGGTGATTTGCCGGGTATAAGAATTCGATCGAGCCCGAGCCGAAAACCGGGCTGGAGCGGCGAACGCGCATGATGCGCTTCATCCATGAGAGCAGCGAATGTTCAAACCGATTTTGAGATAAGACATTGACCGCCTGGTAGCCATAGACGGGATTGATGATGGGTGGCGAATAAAGGCTTTCGGGATCGGCGCCGGAAAAGCCGCCATTGCTGGCGCCGCTCCACTGCATGGGCGTGCGGACGCCATTGCGGTCGCCCAGGTGGATATTGTCGCCCATGCCGATCTCGTCGCCGTAATAGATGATGGGTGTGCCCGGGAGAGACATCAGCATGCCGTTCATCAATTCGATGCGGCGCCGATCGTTGTCGAGCAATGGGGCGAGCCTGCGGCGTATGCCCAGATTCAGGCGCATGGTCCGGTCGCTGGCGTAGATGTCATACATGTAATCGCGCTCGATGTCGCTCACCATTTCGAGCGTCAATTCGTCATGGTTGCGCAGAAACAGACACCACTGGCAGGAGGGTGGAATTTCCGGCGTCTGTTGCAGGATCTCGGTGATCGGTTTGCGGTCTTCCAAGCGCAGTCCCATGAACATGCGCGGCATCAGGGGAAAGTGGAAGGCCATGTGGAATTCATCGCCATTTCCAAAGTAGGGCCGGAGATCGGCGGGCCACTGGTTGGCCTCGGCCAGTAACATTGTGCCGGGAAACTGCTCGTCGACTTTCTTGCGCAGATCGCGGATGATGTCGTGCGTCTCCGGCAGATTCTCGCAGGAAGTTCCTTCGCGCTCGATCAGGTAGGGAACCGCGTCCAGGCGGAAGCCGTCCACTCCAAGCTCCAGCCAGAACTTCATGATGTTCCACATTTCCTCGCGGACGGCGGGGTTATCAAAATTCAGATCGGGCTGATGGCTGAAGAAACGGTGCCAATAGTAGGACTTTGAGATTGGGTCCCAGGCCCAGTTCGACATCTCCGTATCGAGGAAGATGATGCGGGTTCCGCGGTACTTGTTGTCGGTATCGCTCCACACGTACCAGTCGCGTTTGGGATTGTCTTGCGAACTCCGGGATTGCTGAAACCAGGGATGCTGATCCGACGTATGGTTCGCCACCAATTCGATGATGACGCGCAGGCCGCGGTCATGAGCTCCGGAAAGAAACGCCTTGAAATCTTCCAGGGTTCCATAGCGAGGATGGACGGAACGGTAGTCGGAGATGTCATAACCG
Source organism: Terriglobales bacterium (assembly GCA_049509215.1). Classification (GTDB taxonomy): domain Bacteria; phylum Acidobacteriota; class Terriglobia; order Terriglobales; family Acidobacteriaceae; genus Acidiflorens. Next base: position 9,703 of record JBELAC010000096.1, on the reverse strand, counting down.
TCATCGCGCAGGGGCGACGGAAAAAAAGGCATCAGCCAGATGGCATTTACGCCGAGTTCCTGCACGTAATCGAGCTTCTGGGCGAGACCCTGGAAGTCGCCGATGCCATCGCCATTGCTGTCGAAGAACGTACGAACGTGGATCTGGTAGATGATGGCCTCTTTGTACCAGCCAGGCTCGCGCGTGATTGGCAATCGCATGTTCCTCCGAGAGATGAACGCCGCGTTTTCGCAACGGGCGCCAAAAGCCAGAATCGTGCTACCCGCTATCCTTGCGCAGGAAATGCGTTTTGACGAGTGTTAGATGCCCAACCATGTATTTCTGCACGCCCGCGGCGTTATTAAAATTAAGTCGCACCCTCCGCGCCCAGGGCTGCACCTGGATTTCCCACCTTACCACCCTATTCCTACAGAAAACACCGTAGAGCCATCCCAAAGTGTTTTTGATATCCCTCTCATTATGGGTACCTCTCGGTTCCTGAGACTGTATTTCCAGTATGCGCTCTTGAACGCTTACCGCTGAACGAGGTACGCCGATGTCGACAGTCGCGCCAGGTGTCGAACCGTCCGTAGAACGATGAAGTTTGGACAAGCCGGCGCTTGGATTGGGTGGGTCGACCTGCCCGATCTTGTCTTGGGACGATGATCAGAAAGAGCAATCGCACAGCCACGACTGCGGTATTGAATGGCGGCATGCTACTCGCCGCCGATCCCGGCGGCAACGGGCATTCGCGAACGGCCGCGGTCGATTTCGCTTCCCATCAAAGCTCTGCCGCAATTTTGTGTTTTCCCACTTAATTACTTAGGAATCCCGCACATCCTCCCGCACTGTGATAACAATGTAGGTATGGCGAAAAGAGAATGTATTGAGTGCCGTGGCGAGCTCGTGTTGGCATTCCGTTCCACCGAGAGTCGACGGTTCAGCCCCGTGGAGGGGAATTTGCCGAGATCCAATGCCAATTGGAGATGCAGCACTTGCGGTCGTTCTTATAGCGCGGAGCAATTGCGCGTCGAGAAACGGGCGAGCGCGAAGCTGGCGACTCAGGCATAGCCGGTCGAAAAAGCGGAGCTTTTCTTCTGGGATCCTCTACAAGTGACTTGTTTGATAACTCGAAGCAAGGAGAATTGTTGCAATGGATAACGTAGATCAAGAAAAAACAGTATCGCCAACCAAGCCCTCAGGCCGTGTTTCCGAGCGTCCGGAGCCATCCACCAACAAGTTTGCGGTTGCCAGAAGGGCTAGCCAGCAAAGAAAAAAGAAGGCGCACCGGCGTGCTCTAAGACATTCCAATACCAAAGGTTAGCCTGCGCGCCCCCATCGTCGAGCCTGCCAACTGGCACTCCGGATGAAGCGCTCCTGGCCAGTGACTCATCGTCCCTCGACGAACCCGCATTCGTCCGCAATGTGGTGTAAACTAGTAACAGCGAGTGTAGCTCTTAAACGAGTCTTCTTAGGACCTGCGCTTCTTTACATCTGAGTAAAAATAGTCGAACTCTCAACCAACAACCGGGCTCGTCATTCAGGCTCGGTTACCGTACGTGCAGAGTGGGCCTGTCGAAGAGCTGCTGATCCGTCCCAGCGGCCGAGATAACTCACGAACCCAGCGTTTACCGCGAAAGAGTGAAAACATGGAAGCAGGAATCAGCGCAAAAAACACGAAGTTCATTGTCAAATTAAACCGTAGCGGTGCCCGCGCGTCGGAATATGTTCAGCGGATTGATCGCACGCCGATTCAGACGACGACGAACCGCAAGCTGGCCCTGGTGATGGGAAGATTTACTGCCGAGGATACGATGAAGTCCATGCAAAATTCTCGTTGCACGCCAGAGCTGGTTTACATCCAGATTTCCGCCTAGTTGATTCGTATCTGCGCCGTTCGACATCAAAACATCGAATGATTGGTAGGGAATGCCGCACCCACATTCGAGGCACGAATTCCGGCGTTTCGTTTGACCTGTCTCGCTATCTGCCTCAGGACTCCCTTTGAGGAGGACAACAAAAAAAGGGAGTTCGCTTCGCCATGGATAAAATCAAGAAACTGATGGGCTCAGGGACCGAGAAAGAATATCTCGCAGACGAGAGCCACCTGACCCCGCTGGGCGAACATTCTTCCGAGGAAGATGACATGCTCGCGACGATGCGCACCCGCGGCCTTGATGTACTCACCGAGAGCGAGCCGCCCCTTCCTTTCCCGCTCGAAACAAGCTTCGCCAAGGATACCGAGGAAGAGGTCGAACTCGACCTGACGCCCGGCGCTCCAGAAGTTGATAGCGATCCCGTGCGCGTCTATCTGCGCGAGATGGGTGCCTCGCCGCTGCTTACCCGTGAAGGCGAAGTGGAGATTGCCAAGCGCATCGAACGGGGCCAGCTCTCCATGTTGAAAGCTCTTTCACGCTCCCCCTTTGTGATCCATCAGGTGATAACGCTGGGCGATGACTTGAAACGCGGCGTGCGTTCCATCAAAGAGATTGTGGTCTTCGATGAGGAGGAAGTCACCGAAGAAATCGTAGAGCGGCGGGCAGCGGAGATGATCCGCCGCATCGCTCAGCTCCACAAGCATTACAAGACAGCAGTCCGCCTGGCCGGCAAGCTGGCGGCGTTCGGGGAAAAAAAGAAGTCGCGTCCCTATCTGCGATGCCGCCGCGAACTCGGGCGCGAAATTATCCGCATGTCGCTCGTGATCCGCTCGCTCGGTTTGAACCACGCCGAACGCCTGCGCCTGACGGAACGTGTTAACAAGACTGTCGAGATCATGCGCACCCTCGACCGCCAGTTGACCAGCCTGGAAACCAAGATCGCGGCCACTCGTAGCGAAGAACTCAAGAAGACCTACCGCACCACCCAGCGCCAGCATCGCGCCGATATGAAGCGCCTCGAAAGCGACGCGGGGATGACCTACCCGGAAGTGAGCCGCACTCAGCGCGAAATCATTCAGGGCGAAATGGATTCCGAGCAGGCCAAACACGAGCTGATCGAAGCCAATTTGCGCCTCGTCGTTTCCATTGCCAAGAAGTATGGCAACCGCGGACTGCAATTCCTCGACCTGATCCAGGAGGGAAACGTCGGGCTGATGAAGGCCGTCGACAAGTTCGAATACCGGCGCGGCTACAAGTTTTCGACTTATGCAACGTGGTGGATTCGCCAGGCCATCAGCCGCGCCATCGCCGATCAGGCGCGTACCATCCGCCTGCCTGTGCACATGATCGAAGTCGTCAACAAGCTGGTTCGGACTTCGCGCCAACTCGTGCAGGTGCTCGGTCGCGAACCCACCTCGGCCGAGATCGCCAAGCAGATGGATATTCCCGAGGCCAAAGTGCGCAAGGCCCTCAAGATCATGCGTGTCCCGATTTCACTGGAAACGCCGATTGGTGAGGAAGGCGATTCGCATCTCGGCGACCTGATCGAAGACCAAAGTGGCGTCTCGCCCTCCGACGCGATTATTCACGTCAATTTGCAGGAGCGCACCGCGAAAGTCCTCCGGACCCTCAGTCCGCGCGAGGAGAAAATCCTCAGGATGCGCTTTGGCATGGAGGACGGCTCCGAACACACGCTCGAAGAAGTGGGCCAGATGTTTGACGTTACCCGCGAGCGCATTCGTCAAATCGAGGCTAAAGCCCTGCGCAAGCTCCGTCATCCATCGCGTTCGACCAAGCTCCGTTTGTTGCTCGACGACGTCCACTGAGAAGTTTCCTGAATCGGCTCTCTTCGGCTTGCAATCTAATCGGCGATGGGCATTGTTGCGCCCTCGCCTATGAACCTTCTTTATAGCTACGCCAAGGAATACTGGAAGCTGGTCGTGGTCGCGCTTCTGCTGGCCGCGACCAGTCAGATTTTCTCCCTTCTCGACCCGCTCATCTTCCGTCACGTCATCGACGGATACGCGACGAAATATCACCAGTACACACAATCGCAATTCATCCGCGGCGCGGGTCTGCTGCTGCTGGCAGCCGTCGGTGTGGCGTTCGTCTCGCGCGTGGCCAAGAACTTTCAGGACTACTTCACCAACGTGATCGTCCAGCGCCTGGGCGCGAAAATGTATTCCGACGGCATTCGCCACTCTCTCGATCTGCCTTACCAGATGTTTGAAGACCAGCGCAGCGGCGAAACACTTGGCAAATTGCAAAAAGTCCGCAGCGACGTCGAGCGCTTTATTACGGCGGCGATCAACGTACTCTTTATTTCTTCGGTCGGCATCGTGTTCGTCATGATCTATGCCTGGCGAGTGCACTGGTCGATTGCGCCCGTCTTTCTGATCACCATTCCCTTACTAGGTTTTATCAGCTCCGTGCTGAGCCGGAAAATCAAGAAGATTCAGAAAACGATCGTCCAGGAAACGACCGCGCTGGCCGGATCGACCACCGAGTCATTGCGCAATATCGAACTGGTGAAGAGTCTCGGACTCGCCAATCAGGAAGTTGTGCGCCTGAACGCGACGACGGGAAAAATTCTGCATCTCGAACTCAAGAAAGTAAAATACCTGCGCAGCTTGAGTTTTATCCAGGGCACCGCCGTCAATGCCCTCCGCACCAGCATCCTCGGATTGATGCTGTACCTGATCTTCCGGCAGGAAATTACGATCGGGCAGTTCTTCTCCTTGTGGATCTATTCGTTCTACATTTTCGGACCTTTGCAGGAACTCGGCAACGTCATCAACATCTATCGCGAAACTGAGGTCTCGCTGAATAACTTCCAGCAAATTCTAGATACCCCGCGTGATCCGAAGCCCATGAATCCCGAACCCGTGGATGAGCTGATGACGCTGCAGTTTGATGACGTCAGGTTTCAGCATCACAGCTCGGCGGCCCTGGCGCTCGATGGCATCAGCTTCAGTGCTGCTCGCGGAGACACGATTGCCTTCGTCGGCCCATCGGGGGCAGGGAAGTCCACGCTGGTAAAGCTTCTTGTCGGGCTCTATCCGCCGAAGTCGGGAGAAATTCTGTACAACGGCATTCCATCCAACCGCGTCGACCTCGATCTGCTGCGGGAGAAAATCGGATTTGTCACGCAGGACACGCAGCTCTTTTCCGGCTCGATCCGCGAGAACCTGCTCTTCGTGAATCCGCATGCGACCGACGCCGAATGCATGGCAGTCCTGCGCCAGGCCGCAACCAACAGCCTGCTCGAGCGCGCGGATCGCGGCCTTGACACGCTCATCGGCGAAGGCGGAGTCAAAGTTTCCGGAGGCGAGAAGCAGCGTCTTTCCATTGCCCGCGCCCTGCTGCGCCATCCGCAACTGCTCGTGTTCGACGAAGCCACGTCTTCACTTGACTCGCTGACCGAAGAAGAAATCAGCCGCACAATCCGCGACGTAGCAACCAACCAAGAAGCGATCACGATTCTGATCGCCCACCGTCTGTCGACCGTAATGCACGCCGATCGAATCTACGTGCTCGAACGCGGCCACATCGTCGAATACGGCCGCCACTCCGAATTGCTCGATCAGAAGGGCCTCTATTACGCCATGTGGCGCCAGCAGGTCGGCGAGCGCGAAGCTGTCGGGTACCCAGCGTAGAGGCGCGGCTTGCTGCGTCTCCTGCCCGCGTCGCCTCGGTCGGGCGGCCCACCCAACGCTGTCCCACTTTGCTGAGTCGCGGGTTCACTGACTGGTTTAGAATAACAACATGGCGCAAGAACAGAGCTTTGGTCCGTATGTTGACGTCGAGAATGGCAAGCGGGTTGTGAAAGAACTGGTCTTCGGGAACCCTGTGCCCGAAGGCATTGTCATGACCACGCTCGACTCGACCATCAACTGGACGCGCAAGAATTCGATCTGGCCAATGACGTTCGGCTTGGCCTGCTGCGCAATCGAAATGATGTCGATGGGCGCATCGAGATTTGACATTGCACGCTTCGGCGCCGAAGTTTTTCGCCCTTCGCCGCGTCAGTCGGACCTGATGATCATTGCCGGACGCGTCTCCAACAAAATGGCTCCCGTAATCCGGCAACTCTATGAGCAGATGCCCGAACCAAAGTGGGTGATCTCGATGGGAGCCTGCGCGACGTCGGGCGGCGTCTTCAACAATTACGCGCTCGTGCAAAGTGTAAATCAGGTGATTCCCGTCGATATCTATGTCCCCGGTTGCCCGCCGCGTCCCGAGCAGTTGATCTACGCGATCACCTTGCTGCAGGACAAAATCATGACCGAACGCGGATCGATGAAGAAGGCACTGAATCTCGTCCCGGTGGAAGAGCCCGTTAACGGCTGACCGGCCACAGCTAACACCTGGACTACCCTCATTGCTCCTTCGATTTCGTTGCCATCTGTCTTTCTGGCGGCGTCATCTGGTTCCAGATTGCGACCAGGTCTTTTTCCAGGATCTGGTTATTGGGATCGGCTCGCAGCGCCGACGCAAACCATGTATAGGAAGTCGGGAGATCGCGCGCGACGCAGTGTCCGGTCGCGTACATGGTTCCGAAGGTGCTTCGCGCCTTGGAGTTTTGTTTCGCGGAAGCAGCTTTCAGATCCTTGATGGCCTGACCGCAATTCTCCGGCATACCTCGGCCATAGAGGTAGGCTTCGCCACGTCGGAATTCCGCGTTCCCCTTGTCGTCGGCAGCCACGGCGGGACTTGGCCGCTGCGCAGGGGTCCGGTCGCCACGGACGACGGTGGCAGGTCGCGAAGGTCGAGTTGGTTCGGCGGACTTCGCCACTTCGGATCGCTTGGGATTGGTTTTCTCGATCCCCTTCTCGGCAGGCTTTGGTTGCGCGTTCTGCTCGGCCACCGGAGCCTGAGACTGCGGCGCTGGACTCGCCGACGGTGTTACGGGTTGGGACGAGCTTGCATCCGGCGATGATGAAGGGTTGGCCGATGAGCTTGAAGTCGGCGGAGTGGCCGGGGCGGCTTGAGAGCTACGCGTGGCCACTCGGGTCTTCCCATAGTTGGAGTATGCCCACCACCCACCAGCGCCCAAAATCGCGAGCAGCACCAGAAGCAGGACGACGCGGCGTGCGCCGATGTTTGGCTCGTCGGGTTCGTACAACGTCGGCGAATTCGAAAAAAAATGATCGCGCACTGCATCGGCCGAGGACTGCCTTCCGGCGGAGGCATCCGCGGACACATCATTCAGTCCGAGGAATGAAGGTCCAGCGGTGGGAAGAACCGGATGGTCAGTGGCAACGGTTGTGTTTGTGCCGTACGATGCCCGCGAGTTCGTGGAATCGCTCTGCACGGACCGCCCGCTTTCCACCGCACCGGCAACTCGCGGCGAACCGGCGGGCCGCCGCTCAAGCGCCGTGCCACACATCCCGCAGTAGCGAAAATTCGCCGAATTATCTTCACCGCATTTTGGACAAATCAAAATCGCTCTCCCGATACTCCGAACTAGCAGTTTAGCCTGCGCGGGCTATTTGCCTGGTTGCCTGTCTCGCTACGCACAGTCATTCGTATTAGAATTCTCTCTTTCTTTTCCCCATGAAAAAAGCGGTCCAAAATAAATCCGCCAAAGGAGCACAACGTTTCGAGGCCACGCTCGAGCGCATGCGGTCGCGGCTGAATTGGACAATCATCCGTGTGCCTTTTGATGCAGGCAAGGTATTTGGGCCGCGTGGGCAGATCAAAGTGAAAGGAGAGATTAACGGCTTTCCCTTCCGCACTTCGCTGTTTCCCGCCGCTTCGTCTGCCACTGCAAAGAGCAGCCATATCTTATTGGTAAACAAGCGAATGCAGAAGGCCGCCGGGGTGTGTGCAGGGGCGAGTGCTCGTTTCCTGATCGAATTGGATCTGGAGGAGCGAGTCGCCCCGATACCGGAGGATCTCAAGCGAATTCTCACGCAGGACCGATCATTTCGCCGCTGGTACGACGGGCTCAACCATTCGACGCGATGGGAAATTGCCAAGTGGGTCAATGATCCCAAGAGCGCAGCTGCCCGCATCCGCCGCGCCGAACAGATGGCGGAACGGTTGATGGCCGTCATGGACGCGGAACGAGAACTGCCTCCGGTTCTGCAAGTTGCCTTCGCGCGTCGTCCCAAGTCCCGCGAAGCGTGGGAGCGGCTGTCCGCCGCCCGGCGGCGATCGCACCTGCTGGGCATCTTCTATTACCGCACCCCGGAGGGGCGTGAGAAGCGAATCGGGAAGGTGCTGGAAGAGATCGAAGAAGCAGGTCTCGGGTCTCAGGCCCAGTTCTAGGGAAGAGCAAGAGCCTCGCTTCGTTTTCATCATTTTTTCATTTTTCGGTCTATTAGAATCATTGGTTTAGGCGAAATTTCCTTCCAAAATCTTGAGCGGAAAGAACTTAGAGGCAAAATCTTGAGCGCGTGCGATTTAGCTCACGAAATTGCCGCTCCATAACGCCTGTTGATCAACTATGGTTGAAAATGACCGCATCGGTCCCCCGCCATCGTTTTCCATTTTCAAAGAACCTTCTACGGACCATCGCCTGGGCGAACTGCTTTCTCCAGTCTAGAATCCCGATCCACTAAGTCAAGGAATTTACGAATCGGGTAATGGCTCGGTTGCTGTCTTGCCTCGCTTTCCACCTGCCCTCTTCATGGATCCCCTCCATGACGTAAATCACAGAGCCACACGTCGCGTATCACATATCTTTCGAAGCCATTGGGAAACAATGCCCTTAGGCCGAAGTGTCGTGGCACCTGAGAGCGGGCTAGTGCGCGGATAGTAAGGTTCACGAAAAATCTAGGAGGCATTATGGCGGTCACGAAGCAGCAAGCGCTCGATTATCACTTTGGAGCGCGTCCGGGAAAGATTGAAGTAACATCCACCAAGCCCTGCCGTACGCAGCGCGATTTGAGTCTTGCTTACACGCCGGGCGTGGCGGAGCCGTGCCTGGAGATTCATAAGAATCCGGAAGACGCGTTCAAGTACACATCGAAGGGGAACTTGGTAGCCGTGGTCAGCAATGGAACGGCGGTACTGGGGCTGGGCGACATTGGAGCACTGGCCGGCAAGCCTGTGATGGAAGGCAAGGGAGTGCTATTCAAAAGATTCGCGGACGTCGATGTGTTCGATCTGGAAGTCGATACCCACAATCCCGACGACATCATTAAGGTTTGCCAGTTGCTGGAGCCAACGTTCGGCGGAATCAATCTGGAGGATATCAAGGCTCCCGAGTGCTTCTACGTGGAAGAGACGCTGAAGAAGACGATGAAGATTCCGGTCTTCCACGACGACCAGCATGGCACGGCGATTATTTCCGGCGCGGCGCTGCTGAATGCGCTGGAAGTGGTGGGTAAGAAGCTCGAAGAAGTGCGCGTCGTTTTCAATGGCGCGGGCGCTTCGGGGATTGCTTGCGCCGAGCACTATGTGCGGCTGGGCGTGAAGCGCGAGAACATCACTCTGTGCGACACCAATGGCGTGGTTTACAAAGGGCGCACGAAAGGGATGAACGAATATAAGGGCCGGTTTGCGAAAGAAACGAACCTGCGCACACTGGCAGATGCGATGAAGGACGCCGACGTGGCGGTAGGCTGCTCGGTAAAGGGCGCAATGACACAGGATATGGTGCGGTCGATGGCGGCACGTCCGATTGTGTTTGCCATGGCGAATCCGGATCCTGAAATCACCTATGAAGACGCGAAGGCTTGCCGCAGCGACGTCATTATCGCCACCGGGCGCTCCGATTATCCGAACCAGGTCAACAACGTGCTGGGCTTCCCGTTTATTTTCCGTGGGGCGCTCGACGTGCACGCCACGGCGATCAATGAGGAGATGAAGCTGGCGGCCACGCGCGCGCTGGCGAATCT
>JBELAC010000095.1:0-29402 GCA_049509215.1 Terriglobales bacterium | reverse complement strand
TTATCTGTGAAGTTGACCCGATAAAGATCGGAGATGCCCGTCGAATTCTGTCCGGCAAGGGCGCATACACTGAGTAAAAGAACGCAAACTGCGATAACAAATACAGGTTTGACCAAACGCATCTCGGTCCTCCTCTTTCACTCTCACGCTACGCCCGGCACACTGCTCGCGCTGTGCACTACCTCACAAGCAATTGTGATAAAGAACCGCGGGTCAGTCTGGTGAATATGCAAGCAAAACTTATGACCGCCGGCCCTTTTCATAAGCACCTGAAAATGAAGTAGATCTCTGCGACTCTGAAGTTGCGATTCGTCGATTTGCGCTCCTCCGGTCACAAATATCCCGGAGTCATTTCGTACCAAAGTAATTATGTGGCAAGGCCTGGCTTACTCACGCTCTCGCCTCCGGATAAATCCCCAGCACCTTGACCAGTTCCGCCACTTCTCCCAAGTGCCGGAGGGCGTTGCGCGCGTCCTGATCATCCCCGCGCAGGAGGTCGACGAAGAAGACGTACTCCCAAGGACGCCCGCGCATGGGGCGCGATTCGATCTTGCTCAAGCTGATGTCGCGAAGGGCGAAAACGCTCAGGGCCTTGAAGAGCGCACCCGGAAGGTTCTTCAGACTGAAAGCGAGTGAGGTCTTGTCGCTTCCGCGCGGGGCTTGCGGCTTCTCGCGGCGCATCGGTCCGGGGCGAACGAGGCCGCGGTGAATCAGGAAGAAGCGCGTGAAGTTTTTCTTGTCATCTTCGATTCCGGACTTCAGGATCTTCCCGCCGTAGACTTCGGCCGCGCCGCGGCTGGCAATGCCGGCCGCATCGGTCAATCCCTCGGCAATCACGTGCTTCACGCTTCCGGCTGTGTCATAAAACGGAACCGCCTGCAGTCGCCGATTCGCGCCGAACAAATCGCGGCATTGGTCGAGCGCCACGGGATGGGAGAATACCCTATGTACATCGCGCAACTTCGTGCCGGGCAGGGTAATGAGATTGTGCACGATGCGCAGGCGGAACTCGCGGACGATGTGGACGTCGCGGCTGAGCAGGAGATCGAAATGCTCGGCCACCGATCCCGCCAGAGAATTCTCAATGGGAATGACCGCGCCGTCGACGTTTCCCCGCTTGACGCGGTCGAAAACTTCAAGCGAGCGAGCGCACGGAACCACCTTGGAGGATGGCAGCATGGCCTGCGCCGCCTCGTGGCTGAAAGAACCGAGTTCCCCTTGAATCGCGACCTTCATCAAAACTCCTCTTCTTTTTTCCTGACACTTTTCATAGGAATAGGAAAACTTATTTCCTTCGCGAGGAGACGCAGCAAGCTGCGTGTCTGCGAGAGTCTCTACGATCGTCTCTACGACAAGGTGCCTGACGCGGAAACCAAATCCTTCGACATCACCAGCGCGTCCAACTCATTGGAATAGTATCCGCGAATGGTCTTTTCGACGAAGTATCCTTTTTGCTTGTAAAAGCGAATTGCGGCGGCGTTGTTGACGGCCGTTTCGAGGGCTACGCTGGCGGCGCCGGCGGCGCGCAAGCGCTCCTCTGCCGCGAGCAGGAGGGCCGATCCGACGCCTAAACGGCGGGCGGAGGCTACAACGTCAATGGTAATGATGTGCCCGGTCTGGCGGCGAATTTCCGCCACAATAAATCCCAGGACAGAGGGCGATGTTGCAGGCGTTGCCTGCATGTCGCGGTTACTCGGAACATCTGCGACTTTCGATCGGTCGGCCGCCTCCGTTTCCGCCACCAGCGTGAATGCACCTGTGCGGCGCATGTAGAACGCCATCTCGGCGCGCGAGTACGCCAATTGCGGATCGAAGCAGACCTGGTCAATCTGCCAGAGCGTATCGAAATCGGCTTTCTTGAATTGCCGTATGCGGAATGGCACGCGGACATTGTAAAGGCATGGAGCGGCGTCACGGGTCGGGTATCATCCTAATCAAGACGGGCGGCTACATTCATCGCAAACGGCCCGTCCGGCGTAGGTTTCCGGCGACCGGATTCGACATGGGCGGGTCGGCACGGTAGGTCGAAATCCGTAGAGTGCCAATAAACTGCGACTCGGGTCGGGGAGATCGCTACAACGCCCTGCTCAACGTGTGGTCTTGGCGTCCCACTGGAATACTTAGATGGTCGATGCCTTTCGGCAAAAGCAAAACCTCGTTTTGCGCAAACTTAACCCAGGCTCTGTCGATGGAGCACAGTAAAAAGCGGAGATGATTTGCGAGGGTTGGCTGATTTTGTTGGAGTTCTTAGGGCCGATTTTTTCCTTTTCCTCCCCTTGCGCAGTTGCATCTTACGGACGTACGATTTCCTTCAGAGAGGGCAGCGCGTGGGGCGTTGGATCGCCATCGACGTTGGCTTGGCGGGAATGTTCGTCCTGCTCTGGTATAGCTGTTTCGTGCGCTACAACCGGCGACGCGCAGCGAATGTGCTGCAGTGGGTGCAAGCCGCCTGCCTGGGCAAAGGACGACTGACGGACCTGGAGTGGCAGGCCAGCAGCTCCCGCCTCAAAGCCACACTTCATCTGTCATCGCGCTGGTTCGAAGAGGCGCGTCTCACCATCAAACTTCTGCCGAGACCGCTGCCGGTGCAGTGGCTACTGAGCCGCTGGCACCAGCAGGAGGAAACTCTGACGTTCGAAGCCGATATGGGTTTTGCGCCCGGATTTCATTTGGACATCATTCGACGTCGGTGGTCCGGGCAAACAGGTCCGAAGAAAACGTCTCGCAAGTGGACGGTAACGAGGCCGGGGCCGGTGATCCTGAACACGAAGGAAGATTGGCCGATTGAATTGAACCCCGTGGTCAATGCCCTGGCCAACTGGCGCGACAAGGAGTTTGTCAGCGTCCGCTTCAATCAGAAATCACCGCATTTTACGGCGACGGTGGCGCTTGAAAACCTCTCGGACCAGAAGGCTGCGGCTTCCCTGCTGAGGCTGTTTCGCGAGCTGGCGGCGAGTTCGTCGGCGAAACAGCACTGAAGACTCGCGGTTCGCTGCTCGTCCTTCGCTGTTCGCGGTTGCATGTCCCATCCTTCGCCGCTCCCACATCCCGCGCGATCAAGGGGCTCTGCGAAAGGCGAACGACGAATAGCAAACAGCGGTTTCTATTCCGGCTCGGCCACGAAACGGTAGCCGACTCCGCGCACGGTCAGGAGGTGCCGGGGACGTGCGGGATCGTCTTCGATATAGCGGCGGAGGCGCACGATGAAATTATCGATGGCGCGGGTGTCGGTGTCTTCGTGCAGTCCCCAAACCTCTTCGAGCAACGCTTTGCGGGACACGTTGCGGCCGGCGCTCCGAACCAGATAGCGAAGAAGCTCTGCCTCCATCACGGTGAGATGGATGATATTGCCCAGGCTGCGGAGTTCGAGTTCACCGAAGTCGATCGACTTGCCGGCGAAAGTAAAAGTATCGGCGCTGCTCGGAGTTACATTCGCGGGAGGCGTTGCGCCAACCGCCACGTTAACGCTCTGTCTCATCCAGGCGCTACGCCGCAGCAAGCCTTCGAGGCGCGCGATCAGAATCGCGAGTTCAAAGGGCTTCGGGAGATAGTCATCGGCACCGGCAGCGAATCCCTCCAGAACGTCCTCGGGACGGCCGCGCGCGGTCAGCATGAGGATGGGGATATAGTTTTTCTCTTCGCGCAGTTGCGTGGCTACTTCAAAACCACTCCTGCCCGGCAGCATCACATCGAGAACGACGGCGTCAAACTGCCCGGCTGCAGGGCTTAACATCTCGAGAGCGGTTTCGCCGTCACCTGCGACGTCGACCTCATGTCCTTCGGCTTGCAGGTTGAAGCGTAGGCCTTGTGCGAGATGCGCCTCATCTTCGACGATCAACACGCGGCTCATGCGATCCTCGCGTTCCGCGGCAGCTCGAGAGTCACGGTCGTTCCCTTCCCAGCGCCGTCGCTGTGAGCGAACACGCGTCCACCATGATTGCGGGCGATGGAGCGGACGATGAATAATCCCAGACCGGTGCCTTTGACGCGCGAACGTGAACGCTGGCGCACACGGTAGAAGCGTTTGAAGATGCGCTTTAATTCCGTGTGCGGGATTCCGACGCCTTGATCGCGCACGCGCAGGACGATCTTCTCATCGTCCGGAGCTTTCAATTCCACGGCGACATGCACGCCGTCGGGCGAATATTTGACCGCATTGTCGAGCAGGTTGGCAACGGCGGTCTGGAGTTCGTCGGCATCGCCCAGCACGCGCGCACTTTCGGGCTCCGGTAGCGCATCGCGATACTCAAGGTCCTGCGGACGCAGGTTGTGGCGGACTCGGGCCAGTTCCACGCATTCGCGCACGAGCGCGTTGAAATCGACGGGTGAGCGATGCGCCGAACCCTTTTTCTGAGCGACTGCGCCCGCCTTGAGAACTTGCTCGACGGTCCCCATCAGGCGTTCGGTATCCACTAGCATGAGTTGATAGAACTCGCGACGCTGCGCTTCGTCCACTTCGCGGCGCTGCAGGGTTTCCAGATAGAGACGAATGGATGCGATGGGCGTTTTGAGTTCGTGTGTCACCGCATTGATGAAGCTGTCGTGCTGTTCGTTACGGCGAATTTCGCGCACCAGAAAAATTGTATTGAGGACAAGGCCGGTGACGATGGCGCCGAAGAATATGACTCCCATGAAGAGCTTGAGGCCTTCGCGCCAGTTGAGGATGATCCAGCCGCTGCCCACGGCCCCGGCGAGCGCGGCCAGGCAGACGCCAAAGGTCAGGAAGAACGCGATCGCTTTCCGCCGGCTGGTAATGCGCACAGGAAGATTGTAGCGGGAGCGGTGCTCGGAAACCAGTTACGCATTTCGCCGTAAGCATCAAGCAAAGAAGAAGTTGCTACTGCCGCGCTTTAAGGACGGTCAGTGGTTTTCGGTACGGGAACTACATTACGTAACGTATCGAACGGAGGTGAGAACTAGGGTATCTATAGCGATGGACGGAAAGGAAACACCATGCGCTTTGTCGCCAGACTTTCGATTTTGACTGCCATCTTGATGGTGGCAATGTCGGCGGTATCTTTTGGTCAGATCGGTGTATCGATCACCATTGCTCCTCCTGTGCTCCCGATTTATGCGCAGCCGGTTTGTCCGAGCGAAGGTTTCATCTGGACGCCGGGCTATTGGGCCTATGGGGATGATGGCTATTTCTGGGTTCCGGGGACATGGGTGGAAGCGCCCGAAGTTGGATTTCTATGGACTCCCGGTTATTGGGGCTGGAACGATGGCATCTATGTTTGGAATGACGGGTATTGGGGTCCACAGATTGGATTTTATGGCGGCGTCGATTACGGGTTCGGCTATGTTGGCACGGGCTATGAGGGCGGCTACTGGCAAGGCGGGAGCTTCTTCTACAACCAGAGCGTGACTAACATAAACACGACCGTCATTCACAACGTGTACACGAAGACGGTCGTGGATACGCATAACCGCGTAGCCTTCAATGGAGGCAAGGGCGGGATCACGGCGCGTCCCACGGCTGAACAGGAAACTTACGCGCACCAGCACCACACCGAGGCAACGGCGACACAACGACAGCACGAGCAGGCAGCACGGGCAGACCGAAATCAGTATGCCTCGGTCAATCACGGACGTCCGGCCGTGGCGGCAACTCCGAAACCGGGACAGTTCAAGGGAGCGGGAGTGGTGCGCACGGGAGGATCGGCACCTGAGCGCGGAGCAAAGCCAGCCCCGGCGCGGGAATCAAGACCCGCCAACGAGCGCGCGGCAAAGCCAGCGCGGACGCATGAGGCGAAGCCTGAAGCGGAACATGCGCACAAAGCTGCGAAGTCTCATGAAGCGAAACCTTCGGCTGAGCATGCAGAGAAGCCAGCGCAAACTCGTGAAGCTAAGCCTCCTGTGGAACATGCAGCAAAACCAGCGAAGACTCACGAAGCTAAGCCGCTATCCGAGCATGCGGCAAAGCCGGCAAAGACTGAGAAACCTCCAGCGGAGCACGCCGCGAAACCGGCCAAGACTCATGAAGCCAAGCCGCCAGCGGAGCATGCAACGAAAGTGGCCCCGACTCACGAGCCCAAGCCAGCAGCGACACATGAGGCTAAGCCCGCACCTCAGCATGAGTCGAAGCCGCTGGCCGAACACGCGTCGAAACCGCCGGCACAGCATGCGAGTGCTCCGCGCGAGGAGAAGAAACCACCGAAACGCTAGCGTTGCCAACAACAGAAAAAGGCTCTCGAACCAGGCCATTGCGGCATGGATTGAGAGCTTTTTTTACATCAACAAACCTCTTTTAAACCTGCTCTGCAATTCGAGCGCGTGTGGTTGCTAGTTTTAGTCGTTCCCTGCTGCGACTGGTATTGCTAATGACGCTGCCTCGACGTCCCGCACCAGAGGCGGTTTGGGCGGCAAATTATCGAGCGTGAGCTTGTACACATGGCGCGCCAGTCCCAACTTCTTGAGCATCCAGATCGCATACCAGTTCATATCAATCTCGTACCAGGCCATGCCATGGCGCGCAGACACGGGATGCGCGTGGTGGTTGTTGTGCCAACCTTCGCCGAAGGTGAGCAACGCGACCCACCAATTGTTCGTGGAAAGGTCCTTGGTCGCAAAGCGACGCGATCCCCAAACGTGGGTCACCGAGTTCACAGCCCAGGTGGCATGCAGACCGACGACGACGCGGGCGAAAACTCCCCAGAGCAACCAGGGCAGGCCGCCGATGGCGAAGAGAATGACGCCGACGATGACGTTGCCGGTCCAGTGATATTTGGTGAGCCAGACGTGAACTTTATCTTTCGTGAGATCGGGGACGTATTTGGCAAGGGTGGTCGTGTCGTGGTGCATCGACTGGCCGGTGAGGATCCATCCCATGTGCGCCCACCACTTGCCGTCGATCGGGGAGTGCGGATCGCCTTCCTCGTCAGAGAACTGATGGTGAATGCGATGCGTGGCCACCCAGAAAATCGGACCGCCCTCAAGCGCCAGCGTGGCGCACCAGGTCAGAAAATATTCGATCCACTTTGGAGTCTTGTAGCCACGGTGTGTCAGCAGGCGGTGATAGCTCATGCCTATGCCAAGGCTGCCAGAAACCCACCAGAGAAAACAAGCTACGAAGAATGCCTTCCAGGTAAAGAAAAAAAGCGCCGCCACGGCGCCGAGATGAAACAGGATCATCGCGATCCCAGTCACCCAGTTGAAACCGTCGCTCAGGGCGCGCTCCTTGCGCAGGGTCGTCCGGCTGCCGGACGCCTGCACAACTGCATTGTTGTTGCTCATTGAACTCTCTCCCCACATCGCTTCGTAACGATGCGCCTCAGCGACAATAGCAAGAGTGCAGGGAATCCTGTGTAATACTTCTGTAACACTAGCCATGACAATGGGTTACGGCGGTAATTGATTTTGCTGATTACGGCGCTCGATCGGATGGTCGAGGATCGTCCAGTGGAGTCCGCCAGGGCGGACGGTCTGAGTAACCCCCAAAAGGCGAGGACCGTATCGAGCGTGATTCCGCGTACTTGAGCTGGTGATTTGTGACCTTTTCGTGGGGACGCGCGAGCCGTAGAATCCGGAGAGATTCATAGCGTGACCCAGAAGAGGAGGTCCCGAGTTGAGAATGACTTCAGAAAAGTTCTGGCTTCAGGAAGCGGTGTTGACTGCACTTGCCGCATTCGTTCTGGTGACGCCGCTCGGAGTACAAGGGCAGGCCCCCGGCGAGTACAAAATTCCGCCGGAGGCGGCACAGAAGGCGAATCCGGTGAAACCGAGTCCCGAGTCGCTGGCAAAGGGCAAGAAAATGTACGCCATCGACTGCGCCATGTGCCACGGTGAAAAGGGCGACGGCAAAGGCGACATGGCTTCTGACATAAAGAATGTTAGCGACTTCACGAATCCGGACGTGCAAAAGGCCCGGACGGATGGCGAATGGTTCTACATCACCCGCAAAGGCAAAGGCGAGATGCCGCCCGAGGGCGACCGCGTGAAGGACGAAGAAGTCTGGAACATCGTGAACTACATCCGGGCGTTCGCGAAGAAGTAGTTCCGCGGCCCGGAGCCCGGCAAATGCCGAGGGTTGGTTGGCATCGGCAGGGCGGCTGTCCCCAGGCAGTGAGATGCAGCAAGCTGCGCCTCTACGGGACGGTTGCTTACGCGCCGCCTTTTACTTGTACACCGGCCCATTTTTCGAGCAGCATAAGGGTTGCAGCGTAGTCCAGATCGCGTTGGCCTTCTTCGGCTGCGACGTCATAGACCTCTTCGACCGCTTCGAGTCCGGGTAAGCGCACGCGAGATTCGCGGGCTGCATCCAGCGCCAGGTGGATGTCTTTTAACATCAGCCGCAAGGGGAAATTGGGCGAGAAATCCCGCTTTAGAATAAACGGGGCCTTGTACTCGACGACTCCTGACCGCACCATGGAAGCCTGAATCAGCGGCAACAGCTTTTCGATATCCACTCCCAGCTTAGTCGCGAGCGTGAGAGCTTCGGCAAAACCTTCGAAGATGAGAGCTATCTGCAAGTTCATGACGAGCTTGGTCGCTTGACCCTTGCTGGTCTCGCCCATGTGGAAAACGTGCTTGCCCATCGCCTGGAAAAGAGGCTGTAAGCGCTCGAGAGCGGCAGGATCGCCTCCGACCATAAAGATCAAGCTGCCGTTTTCGGCGGCGATCTTTGAACCGGTCATGGGAGCATCGACGTAGTCGACACCACGCGCTCTTACGCGTTCGGCAAAGCGCAGCGTAGCGGACGGAGAGATCGTGCTGGAGTCGGCGATGATCATGCCGGACGTGAGGGCCGATTCGGCACCGCCTTCGCCGAAGAGAACGCTCTCAACAGCCTTCGTATCGGAGACGCACATCCAGATCACTTCCCCGCCCTGCGCGGCGTCGGCAGGAGTCGCCGCCGTGCGCGCACCTTCCACATCCTTGCCGGGAGTCCGATTCCAGATCGCAACCTCGTGTCCGGCTTTTATCAAGTTGGCGGCCATCGACCGGCCCATGATTCCTAATCCGAGAAATGCTACGCGCATTGAGATTTTTCCTTCCCACGCAAATTCGCCCCGAGAATTCAGCAGAGCCTCTCCCCCGAGCGGTCCGGGCTATAAAATTTGATTAGATATGACCACGAAAGTAACGGTCAAGGAAAAGACAGATTGGCATACACTGGAAATTCGCAACGGGCGGGACACCAGACAGCACGAGAGATCGTTCGAAGCGATGCGTCCGTTACAGGAGTAGCGGCATCCAATGAAGTAAGGAAGCCCCCGCATCATCCACTGGCCAGTGGTGCGTATCAGGAGAAGCCGGTCCGAACGATGATTAAGTCCTCATTAAGGAACCAAGCACTACGTAAAAGAGCAAGCCAATTTACCCGCCTGGTACGACATTCGGCGGTCACTCCCCGCACAGGGCACACCCATAAGCCACACATCGTTTCGAATGGACAGCTGGGCGTGACATTTATCGGGCATTCCACGTTTTTTCTGCAAATCGGAGGGATGAATGTAGTCATCGATCCCAATTTCGCACGCTGGCTTTTTGTACTGAAGCGGCTGCGTCAGCCCGGTCTGCACCTGCGCGACCTGCCTCCCATGGACGTGGTGCTGGTGACGCATGCGCATTTCGATCATCTGC
Organism: Terriglobales bacterium; assembly: GCA_049509215.1. Lineage (GTDB taxonomy): Bacteria > Acidobacteriota > Terriglobia > Terriglobales > Acidobacteriaceae > Acidiflorens. Next base: position 19,820 of record JBELAC010000095.1, on the reverse strand, counting down.
ACCGGCAATCTTTGCGCACCATCGCGCGGCAGACGCGGCGGGAAACCGGGACTGCGCCGACTCTGGTCGTTCCTCATCACGTCTTTGATCTTGTGTCGGACTTGGGATTCAAGAAAATTATCGAGCTGGAATGGTGGAATACGCACCTGCAAGGCCAGCTCGAAGTCACCCACGTCCCTTCGCGCCATTGGGGGGCTAGGGTGTTGAAGGACTCTCATCGCGGATACGGTGGATATGTGCTGCGCGCCGGGAAGCATTCGGTTTATCACGCAGGGGACACCGCGTATTTTTCTGGCTTTCGCGAAATAGGAGAACGGTTGTCGCCTGAACTGGCGTTGCTGCCGATCGGGGCTTACGACCCTCCCCAATTTCGCAATGTGCACACCAGCCCGGCAGACGCGATGCAGGCGTTTCTCGATTTGAAATCGCGGTGGATGATTCCGATGCACTACGGCACGTTTCGGCTATCGCACGAGCCGATCGAAGAACCTCTTCAATTACTCGATCGCGAGGCGAAGAAAGCGGGCGTGAAGGACAAGATCGTCGTGCTGGAAGAAGGGGTCACAAGCTTGTTCTAACGACGCTTGTCCCGAGTCCCACAGGACCGCGCTTTTTGGGTTTTAGGATTCACGGCGTTGCGACCCGTGCCAAATTGTGGAGATGATAACGCGCTCTCCACGCACACAATACAAGACGATGTATGGTGTGCCTCCGATGACCAACTCTCGGATTGCAGGCTCGACTCCAACCCGGCCCAGCCGGGGATGATGTCTCAGAGCCTCGACCATTGCGACGATCCGCAGGGCGAGTCTCTCCGCCGCGTCCGGTTTATCCCGTGCTACAAAAGCCCGAATCTCCCGCAAACGCATTCGAGCCACAGGAGACCAGACGATTTCTACTGGCACAGCGTCTCGTCGTCGTGTTCTTTGCCGCAAACGCACTTAGGAGCGGGCAGTTCGTGCTCAGTCCCCCACGACAACAACCACGCTTTCATATCGTCGTGGCTGATGTAGTGTCCCGATTTAACCTGGCACTCCGCCTGGCGAATGTCCACGAGCATTCTCTCCTGGTCCGCGACGTAGGATTCCACGGCGTCTGCGACGAGAAAATTAGAACTGCGTCCAGAAGTCTTGGCCAGTTTGGCCAGCCGTTTCTTGGTCTCAACCTTCAGCCGGATACTCAGGGTCGCGGTCCGTGTGTTCTCCATGAACACATTTTAGCACTCCCGGCAAGAGGTGGGCTCTATAACCGAATTCGGAAGCATGACACTTTACAAATCCTGACGCTCCTTCCGCAAAAGACGTCACCCGGATGTAACCATCTGGATGTCTTTGCATCCAACTTAAGAGGCGCTTTCCCATGCTATACTGCGCTCAGAAGGGGTGGGTCTTTCCCTCCATAGTGCCTGCCCGAGGATTTTGAAACATGGCCGGTAGTTCTCGTCGATCTCTTTTCCTGGTAGTTTTTGTTCTCGCGCTGTTCGGTTTGCTGGGGATGCTATTTGCCCAGAGGATCAGTCCGGCGGCGACGCCCAGTTCGGACTCGGATGTGCGCGACAGCTTCAAACAGTTCACGCAGGTCTACGAGACGGTTGAAGAGAACTATGCCGATCCGGTAAATCCCGACAAGGCGATTTACGAAGGCGCGATTCCGAGCATGCTGCACCAGCTCGATCCGCACTCTAATTTTTTCGATCCGAAATCCTATTCGGCGCTGCGCGAAGAACAGCGCGGGAAATATTACGGCGTCGGAATGACGGTCGGGCCACGCAATAATAAAGTGATCGTTATCGCTCCGTTTGTGGGAACACCAGCCTATCGGGCGGGCATCCGGCCGGGCGATATTATTGCCGCAATCGACGGCAAGCCGACGGACAACATGAGCACCTCCGATGTGGCGGATCTGCTGAAGGGGCCAAAGGGGACGACGGTTCGCATCACGATGCTGCGCGAGGGGGCGGATCACCCGCTGGAGTTCAGCGTGATCCGCGACGAAATTCCGCGTTACAGCGTAGACCTGCACTTCATGATCAAGCCGGGCATCGGGTATATGCATGTCTCGGGTTTCCAGGAAACGACGGAGCATGAAGTTTCCGAGGCGCTGGATCAGATGGGCGACCTGAAGGGCCTGATTCTTGATTTGCGGCAGAATCCCGGCGGGTTGTTAAGTGAAGGGGTAGGCGTTGCCGACAAGTTTCTAAAGAAAGGCCAGTTGATCGTTTCGCATCACGGCCGTTCATCACCGGAGAAGCGCTATACGGCGGCGCGCGGCAATGGCGGTAAGGACTACCCACTGGTTGTGCTGGTCAATCGCGGAACGGCGTCGGCTGCTGAAATTGTGGCGGGCGCGATTCAGGATCACGATCGCGGTCTGATCGTGGGTGAGACAACTTTCGGCAAGGGATTGGTCCAGACCGTTTATCCCCTGGCCGAAAACACGGGCTTGGCGCTTACGACGGCGAGGTACTACACGCCCAGCGGACGCTTGATCCAGCGCGACTACTCGAATCTTTCGCTTTACGACTACTACTACAACCGCGAAAACGAAGACAACAACGCTAACAAGGAAGTCAAGCTGACGGATGGCGGGCGCACGGTTTATGGCGGCGGCGGCATCACGCCGGATGTGAAGCTGCCTCCTTACAAGTCCAACAAGTTTCAGGACGCGTTGCTGCAGCACTATGCGCTGTTCAACTTTGCCAAGCACTACTCGAACACGCACAAGGTCGCGCCGGGCTTCGAAGTTGACGACGCGATTCTGCAGGATTTCCGCAAGTTTCTTGACGAGGAGAAGATTCCTTACACGGAGGGCGAGTTGATCGAGAACAACGATTGGCTGCGCTCGAACATTAAGAGCGAAATCTTCGTGGATGCCTTTGGACAGGAAGAAGGGCTGAAGGTGCGCGCGGAAACCGATCCAGATGTGATCAAGGCTCTCGAGTTGATGCCGCAAGCGCGGGCGCTCGCCGACAACGCGCGTAAAGTGGTCGCGGAACGGAATTCAGCTCCGCCGGTAAGGCGTTAACAGAGTTACGAGTTGTATACTGGAAAGGCTCGGGCAACCGAGCCTTTTTGCTCTTCCTGAGAAAACCGCGTTCGTTGCGACGGAATCTGCCTCTTAATCGGCCTGCCTATGACCATGATTCGAATGTCTGGCGTGCTCCGGGCGCTCACTGTGTTTTTATCGCTCGTGGTCTCCAGCACCCAAGGCCCGATCTGCCGCGCCGAAGAACCCCAGCACGACACCAGCAGAGATTCCACTGGCAAAGGCGCTCGTGTGATTGGCGAAAAGCAGAAGGTCGCGGGCGTTCCCAACTTTGGCAAGGTGACGCTCACGCTTTTGCGGGGTGGACAGCCCTCTCAAAAAGGATTCGAAACACTCTCAAAAATGGGCGTGGACATTGTCGTAGATGCGCGTGGGAAGCGAGATAAGAGTGAAGGGAAAATAGTCAAAGGGCTGGGAATGCAATATGTTTCGATCCCGTGGCATTGCCCGCTTCCGCATGATGATGTTTTCGCACAGTTCCTGAAATTGCTCGAAGACAATCCCGACAAAAAAGTATTTGTGCACTGCCGGCTGGGCGATGATCGCACGGGAATGATGGTCGCATCGTATCGCATGGCCGTGGAAGGCTGGAGCGCTGACGAGGCGATGCTGGAGATGCAGCATTTCGGTTTCACGCCGGAGCACCATTTCATCTGTCCGCGACTGGCGCCTTATGAAAAGAGCTTTCCGAAGCGACTGAAGAATAATCCGGCGTTTGAGAGGCTGCACTGATCCCCCGAACCGCGGAATATGTTTCGGTTCTGATCTCGGGAACCCTGCCGCCTGCCAGGCCGGTTAAGCTCCTTCTCTAGTTCGCTTTGATTCCATCGAAATGCCGCTTGAGTGTGGCCCGCGAAAGCCCTAAAGTACTTGAGTGCGCGGAGGCGCGCTTCTCTGGCAGCGGCAATTATGCTTCAATCCGGGCTCTGGTTTCAGACTGGATCGCGACTGGCCGGACCATGGGTTCCCGCGGTGTTGCTCGCGACGGTTGCCGGCATTACGGATTGGCGCTACCGAAGAATTCCAAACTGGCTGACGGTTTCGGGTGCGGCAGTCGGGGTTGCGACCAACGCAATTCTGTACCGCTGGCTAGGGCTGAAAACGGCGCTGCTTGGAATGGCGCTTGGACTTGGATTGCTTCTGCTTTTTGTATTGGCGCGCATCCTGGGCGCGGGAGACTGGAAGCTGGCTGGGGCTCTCGGAGCGTGTGTCGGTCCGCGGGAACTCATTAGTGTGCTGGGGACTGCGGTGTTGGTAGCTGGCGTGATGGCGCTCGCCGTCGTGATCTGGAAGGGTCGAATGAAACAGACCCTGTTGAACATTGCGCATATTGTAGCGGCACTGTTCAGTTTGCGATTGCCCGGGCCGGAAGCGTCGCTCGACAATCCGCAGTCCACAAAGATTCCGTTTGGTGTCGCGCTGGCGCTGGCGGTATTGTTTTGCGCGGCAGGCAGAGCTGCTTTGAAGATTTAGGGTAGGACCGTTATCTTACGGATTGCTCCCGCGTCTGGGAAATTTGGAAGAACTCGATCTCCAAGGTTGATTGATGAGAACGCTGAAGAACAGGCTGACGAATGTTGCGGGGGCGGAGATCGCCGAGGCGGCTCTCGTGCTGCCCGTCGTCTTCGTGTTTCTCCTGGGCATCGTCTGGTTCGGGCGCGCATTTAATATTTACTCGACGATTACGCAGGCGGCGCAGCAGGGGGCTATTGTTGCGGCGCGGCCAACTTGCGCGACCTGCGGCGCGCCACCAGGCATCCCATGGGGCACAAACTTTCCCGGCGATGCCGCGGTGATCAATACCATTTCTTCGGTGATGCAGGCCTCGAGCCTTGATCCGGGACAGATTCCCCCCAACTCCGTTTCCCCTCCGACAACGTTCTGCTCGTTCCCGCCGCCGGCACCTTCAGGGAATTGCTCCAGCGGAAACATCACAATCTGCCGCGGGGTGCTCTTGAATCCTCCGGCGTCGGCGACTCAGCCGCCAGTCTGCGGAACCCTTGTGAGTTTTCAGTATCCATTCCAGTTTTATCTGCCCTTTACATCGCTGAACCTGCGGCAGGTTCTCCTGACAGCGCAAGCGCAAAGCAGGATGGAGAACTAGATGTTTCGCCTCGCGATTTCGGCCCTGGGCAAGTTGGGACGGAGTGGGCGAAAATTACTGTGCAGAACCGACGGCTCGGCCGTGCTCGAATTTTCCATCAGCCTTCCATTGCTCGTTGTATTCGCGGTTGGCATTTACGATTTCAGCGGGGCCTTCAACCAGAAACAAAAGATTGAACAGGCCGCGCAGGAAGGCGCGGTTGTCGCGGGAGCACAGCCTACCAGTGATATCGCGGTGTCGAATCCGAATCCGGTTTCTTTGCAACCAGTGGTCGATGCGGTCTTCAATTCGCTCGCTGGTAGTGGAGTGCTGCCCTTGGCGAACCAGGGAACGTGCTCCCTGAATCCGGCACCCACTGGCGTTCAGACCCCGGTGGGTTCGTTGGCATGGGTTTACACCATTGCACAATGCTCGGGTAGCAACGATAGTCTGACAATCACCATCAATCGCGGGTGGGCGTCCGCAACCGGTTCTGCTGGGGTCGATGCTGTCGGCACCGTCGTCACCGTCAACTACCCTTACCACTTCATGTTCAATCGAGTGATTCAACTTCTCATTCCGGGCGCAAACTACTCGGCCCAAACTCCCGTGATTGAATCCGCGACCGTCCACAACCAGATGTGAGGTTTTCTTAACCCTTCGGATTATCGGCAAGCCGGCGCGGGCCGCGTGCTCCTTGCGGAAGAATTTTTTCGATGTCGGCAGTTCGACTCGATCCGGTGATCAGTCCCACATACGATGAGGTCGGGGTTTCGGTCTGCACGCGGGCCAGGGATGCCGCTATGTCCGAGACGATCTGGTCGTTGCATCCGTAGACGACGTGGCACGGCGGCACGATATTGTTTGGCGTTCGGCGGAAGCCAAAGAATAGTCACACACATGAGTGAGCTAAATCACGGACAGCCTGTGATCTCTGTGCGATAAGCTTCCACAGCACGATGTTAATCCGGCGGCGCTTTTAGTCATTCCTTTCATACCGTTCATAACAGCCGCCGGGACAACCGGTTTCATGTCAAGCGACACGACGCGAAGCACGGGAGGATACAACGATGAACGGCTCCGTGGTTTTCCAAAGGTTGTTGCTCTACGTTTCTGTCCTGGCAAGTCTGACCTATTGTGCGAGCGCGATGTGGGCGAAGCGACATAGCTTTGCGGTCAGGGCTGGGCTGAGGTTCCCTTCACGGAGGGCTGAGACTCTCTGGGCGAGCGTTTTCCTCTCTGCGCTCCAATCCGGGAAAGAAGATCCGATTCCAGGAGTTGGTGGCTGCCAAAGATAGTTTTCTTCGACCGGACCTGCCACTGGCGGGCGATGCGGGCGATTCAACGGCCCGGATTGTCCATCGCCAATGGAAGAAGTGGAACGTGCACCACTGGCCAGATCAGACGTGAAATAAGGAGGAAATATGGCGACTTCGATGATAGTCACTGCGGTGCTAATGGCGCTGTTGTTGAGCATGACGATGTACTGCCTGCTCAAACGCTAGGCCCCTTGTCCGCAGCGAAGGCAGAAGAATTCCGGAAAACGGCTGAGTATTCGTTGCGGAACGTGGCAATACAGATGGCATCCTCGATCCTTGCGTCGGACCAGGGGGGATCATTTCTTTGATATAGTTCCGAGACTATGTCCCCTCCTGGCAGCAACCGAGCCCGAAATTTGTCTTCTCCCAGGAAAACTCACCTTTCGCGAAACCAAATCCGCGGTTTTTGGGCCTCGTGGGGAGGGTGGACGCTGGACGGCATGGATTCCTTTATCTATGCGCTCGTCCTCGTGCCGTCACTGCGCGATCTACTGCCGCGCTCAGGCATCGCGGCCACCAAGGCCAACGTTGGATTCTATGGCGGGTTGCTCTTCGCTCTGTTTCTGGTGGGCTGGGGGATGGCGTTTCTTTGGGGTCCGGTGGGCGACAAGTTCGGCCGGGTTCGGACGCTCATGCTGACCATCCTCTGCTACTCGGTATTCACCTTTCTGAGTGCTTTTGCAGGCAACGTCTGGCAACTGGCAATTCTGCGCTTGCTGGCCGGGGTGGGAATTGGCGGCGAATGGGCGATGGGTGGGACGTTCGTGGCCGAGGAGTGGCCCGAGGAACGGCGGGAAACAGGCGCCGGCTTAATGCACACAGGCTACTACGTAGGCATCTTTCTGGCCGCGCTGGCGAATTATGCCATCGGCAGCCGCTTTGGGTGGCGAGCCATGTTTGCGGTAGGCGGATTGCCGGCGCTGCTGCTGGCCTGGATTCGGCGAGGCGTGAGTGAACCGGCGCGTTGGCTCGATAAGGGCAACGTAGTCCACACATGGGAGTTCTGGCATCCACTCAGGGCAATTTTTTCGTCGCAGTGGAGGCGGCGCTCGATTCTGAATTCGCTGTTCATGCTCGCCTCAATCTCGGGCCTTTGGGCAGGCACTGTGTATGTGCCATCCGCGATTACAGCATTAGCGGAAGCGACTGGACGCTCCCCTGTTCAAGTAGCGCACCTCGCGTCCTGGGGCGTTATGCTCGTTTCTTTTGCGACGATTCTCGGCTGCCTGATCATGCCGTGGCTGGCGCGGCGGGCCGGACGGCGCGGAGCGCTCGCCTTCTTCTTCGCGTTGATGATGGTCTTTATTGCGCTCACCTTCGGTAAAGTGTTCTACCTGGGTGGCGCTGCGCTTCCCTGGTTTTTCGTTTGCTTGTTTTTCCTTGGTATCGGAGGCGCAAATTTTTCCGTCTACACGCTCTGGCTGCCAGAACAATACCCCACGGGATGCCGGGCCAGCGCCTTCGCCTTTGCCACATCTTTCGCCCGCTTCGGCGGCGCGGGGATTACCTTTCTGGTGGGAGCCGGAGTGCGCCATTTCGGCTCGCTGGGCACGCCCGTAGCCATTACCGCGACGGCCTTCGCCCTAGGGCTGCTGCTGATTCCATTGGGAGTGGAAACGCGCGGACAGCCTCTGCCGGACTAGAGCACGATCGAAGACCGCCGCCGTTGACGGCGCTGCGTCAGGAAGTTCAGTGTTCTTGCGGCGCCGGCTTGACGAACTTGGCCTCGTCGACCGGAACGTTTTGCTTCAGTTGGCTTACCTGGATCGTGAACCGTCCACTCGGCCGCGCCAGAGTCCAGCGATACGGAATCTTTACTCCGTTTGAGTCACGATAGTCGGCGTAGTCGATCTGGGTTGGGAGCAATCCCAGGGCCGTTTCACCGAAGCGCACCAGACGCACGAGCAACCCAGTCTGCTCATCAAAATAGAGGCGGATAGGGGGTTTGTTTTCCCGGCGTCCGACTACCACGTAAGCTTCGCGATCTCCAACCTTCTCGCTCTTTTCCACGCGCACCTCGATGAACATTTGCTTCAGATGGTTGGCGAGATGCAGGTCGGCATCGATCGAAGCCCCGTCCCGATCACTGCCATTCATTTCCCGCAGGGGATGTCCCGCGGTACTCAGCCAGCCCTCATGACCGTTGAAAGCCGTAATGCTGTCGCCATTCGGCATGTGGGTGAATGAGATGCGCTTGGCCGGGTCCTTTGTATAAATGTCGATGGGCAGCGATTGGCCGCCGACATCGATCGTACCTGTCATCACGCGGCTGGTAACTTTGTCGATCGCGGCTGCGCCTCCTGCGGCCTGCACGTATTTGTCGAGCAACTGTTCAGGGGTAGGGCCGGCATTCTCATTCACTCCCTTTTCCTTTGTCTCGCCTTGCGCGTTGTGGGGTTCTCCCGTGCCCACTTTAGGCTCGTCGCTCATGACCGCCGGAATCGCAACGGGATTGGTGTTCCCACGATGACAGGTGAAGCAAGTCACCTGGCGGTGGCCGTCGAAACTGTCCGCGTTAATGGCAATCATCATCTCCATCATTTTGCGCGCAGTCTGCTTGGGTTTCTTGTCGTCTTTCTCGAAGGCATTCTGCACGTGACAGAAATCGCACTCTACCCCCAGCGACGCCGTAATGAATTGCATGGTCGGAAAGAGCTGGTCAGCCGGAATTCCCTTGAGCACCTGGATGTTCTTGAACTGCTCTTCGGCCTTTTTCGGTCCCGGTGCGCTGGTCGCCGTTTGGGCGCCGGAAGACTGCGCGCCTGCGCCGGACTGCGCCTTCACGGTGCGAATTGCCACGCTGGACACAATCAGGAGAGTCGTGACCACAAAGATCCGAATATGCTTTCCATTCGTCATGAAACGTTCCCTCTTATTGAGAAGCAGGAGTCTAGCACGTCATGGCTGGCTACTATAATCTACTGCCCCAGAGGCTGGGAAATGACGGCGGCCAATGACCCGGTAGCGGCATCCTGTTTTCAGCTGGGAGTTTTCCTGTGCATCGGTTTGCTATGCTCGGAGGTCTGCGTTGGATCAGTCCGACCCTGCCTGTTTCTCAGACGTGGTTGCGAGGATGAAAATGTGGTGGAGCCAGTCGGGCTCGAACGATTAAGCATTGTGGATACCACATAACAGCGCCCCAGGGGAAGTAGCTTGTAGAGTCAGGCCACCACTGGCTCCAAAAGCAGCTGCGGCGGTACCGGCCGGATCACCGTTTCGCAATGCCTTGAAAATCCCCGCCCGAAGGGCGGAATACTCACTAACTAAAGAGCGCCTGCTCTCAGGCTGAACCATCAGAGATATGGTTTCTGTGACTAGTCGGCGCTGTCAATCAATAAGAACTCCTCCGCAATCTCAGAGTCACTACCATCGCCGAACTCAATCGTGTAGGTTCGGGACGATTCTGAACCATTGATTGCTGCGACTACGCCGAGGCGACCACGGTGCTCTCTTCCCATGATTCGCACTATTTCGCCATAGTCGAACTTTGGTCGCTCGCTCATTGACAGAATCTCTCGGACTCGCTGAGTAAGGAGGCCCACCTCCCGTAATCTCTTCCAGAAAGTGCGACTTTTCTGTCTTTGGATAATCAGTCACCTTACCCCAATCACCTACGTCCACCGATGCGCTGAGTTAGTCGGTGAAGCGTTGTGTCCAGGGGATGCTGCCCAACCTATGACATCTTACGCGAGGAGCGCACGCCCATTCGCAGTGCGCCCCCGCGGAAAGAAAGTTAGAAGCTGAAGCGGGCGCCGAGGCTGACGGTCCGGGCTCCAAGTGCGCCCGAAATCGTACCAAAGTTCGAGGAGCCAATGTTGTTGGAGATGTCGTTCGGGTTCAAGTTCAAGTTGTTGAATAGGTTGTAGGCGTCGGCTCGGAACTCGAGTCTGGCGCTTTCGCCGAGTATGGGCGCTTTCGGCAGGCCAAAGCCTTTGGACAGCGTCAAATCGATGCCTTTGTATCCTGGGAGGTTGAGCGAGTTGCGCGCAACGCCCGGCGACTGGGGGTTCGCACTTCCGGATTGGCAGGTCGTCGGGGTCGGACAAGTGTACGGGGTGTAGGTTGGCGTGGAAAAATACGCCGCGCCGCCATTGGGATAGTTCGTACTTGTACTGCCCATGAATGCTTTGTTGCTGGTGCTGGAGCCGGCACCGCCCAGGTACGCGGCGGGGTACAGCTGTCCGTAACCGCAGTCGCCGCAATAGAGGCTCCCGCCATTAACGCCCACCACCGGACTCCATGGGAATCCGGAGTGCCAGTTGAGTATGCCACTGAGCGACCAGCCACCGGCGATCTTCTCCAGCATATTGTCACCGTGGAAGAACACCGGCTGCCACATGCCGAAGAGCTTGAAGGACCGTCCGATGTTGAAGTCGGATCGCCCGTAGCTGAGGCTGGGATTGTAGGGGTAGTCAGGCTCGTTGTACGGGCGAGAGGTGTCGTCCATACTCTTGGCCCAAGTGAACTGCGCATCGGCCATGAACTGGCGCGAGAACTGGTGTTTCAGTTCGGCGAGCATAGCGTTGTAGTTGGCTTTGCCGACAGAACTCCAGTAGTCCCCGCCACCATTGAGTGCTGGATTCAGAGCGTAGCCCTGGCTGGCTGGATAGGCCAACGGGTTCTGGTGGAACTCGATGTTTCGCGACAGGCTGCCCTGGTATCCGAGCGAGGCAACGAACTGGTGGCCCAGGTCGTATTGCATATCGAACGAGTAGTGGTGAACGCGCAAGGTCGGCATGGTGCCGGGGAAAATGTCAACCGCCCCCGCGCTTGGTAGGCCGCCAGCACTGACGCCCGTGGGCAGGCCATTCGGGCCAAAGCTAAATTGAAAGTACGGGTTTGGCGGATAATTGATGGTGTGCGGATTCGACGACACGCCGTAGACAATCCCTGTATTCGCGTCGGTGGGTGTGAACAGCTGCACATACTCGCCGACGTACAGCCCAGGGTTGTTAGCGACGCCCGCGGTGAGGGCGATTTCTTCCTGGTTGTAGTTCAGGCCATAGCCGCCGCGGAATACGAGCTTGCTCCCAAACCGGTTCGGGCTCCAGGCGAAGCCAATCTCGGGCGAGAAGTTATTTTTCTGCGCTTTCCAGGCATTTCCTTTAGCCACGGTAAGGCCCGATAGGTAGGCGGAGCCTGCGCCGGGGTGGGCGACAAACATGTTGCCATCTTTGTCATAGAGCGGCCCAAAGTAGGACCAGCGGAGGCCGAGATTGAGGGTTAGGTTCGGGCGGACCTTGTAGTCGTCGCCAGCGAAGAAGCCCCAGATATTTTGCCGGTCATCCTGACGGCCGGTGGTTGGGAGACCGGTGTTGGGATCGAAGTAAGTGTAGCCTTCTCGTCGCGGCACGTCATTCAGGAAGTCCCAGACATTGAAAAAGCCGACGTCAGGGACACAGCCGAAGCATCCGTTCAGGTAGAACAAGCGAGTGACTTCGCCGCCAAACTTAATGGTGTGTGGCCCGATGATTTTGGTGGCCACATCCTTGTAGCTATAGGTCCACTGGTCGAGGTGGCTGCCGATACTCGGACCAAATTGATTGAGGGAGACAGAGCCTACGTTATAGTCGAACCCAGCCTGGGGGATTCCAACGGGCGATTGGGGATTCGTTGAAAGCTCGTTCCAGCGCCAACCGGCGGCATTGAAGCGGGCCTCGTTGAGCAGGGTTGGCGAGAAGGTGTGGTTCCAGATACCTGAGAAAGCGTCGTTGATCTGCGTATGGTGAAAGACGTCGATGGCCCGGTAGCCGTTGATGAAATCGTGGGAAATGGGGACCCAGTAGATGGCGAAGCCGATGCGATCTTTGCCGGTAACATCGGCGTCGAGACGGCCATTGTACTGAACTTCGGTAAGTTTATTCGGAGTTGAGATGTTGTATTCAGTGATGTCGGGCGTAGTTCCAAGATTTTCAGTACCGCCGGTGCCGTCACCGCCGAGGCCCGGGGTGGACGGAGTGTTGGCCCAGCTGGGATCGCCACCGCCGGTTGGGTAACCCGATGCGGGCCCAATCACGCCGCGCGGAAACAGAGTCGGGTTCAACGGCGTTCCGATGTTGAGACCGCCGGAGACCGCGTTGCAGTTCACGTTTTGCGTAAGGCCGGCGTCCGTGCAATTGACACTGGCGACGGGCGTGCCGAGGATATTATTTCCGGGATAGCTGATGATGGTATTGGCGATGCCGGTAGTCGCCAAGGCGTCAAAAGCCGACGTTTCTGCCCACTGAGTGCCGGTAGTATTTGAGTGTTCGCGGATCGTCTCGTAGTTGAAGAAGCCGAAGATCTTGTTTTTCCAGATCGGTCCGCCTCCGCTGAAACCGATTTGATTAAAGCGACTGGTGTCGCGGAGAACGGGGCTAGGGGTTTCAGGACCGTTCCAAGACTGATACGCGTTGAGGCCGGGACGGTGCGCGGTGAAGAACGCGCTGCCATGAAAGTCGTTAGAGCCGCTTTTGGAGGTGATTTGAACCTGGGCGCCTGAGAAGCGGCCATACTCGGGGTCGTAGCTGTTGGTGACAATCTTAACGTTGTCAATGGAATCTTCCGACGGGGTGATGACGGTCATTCCGCCCCAAACAGCGCTCTCAGTGCTGATGCCGTCAACGGTATAGCTGTTAAACGGGGTCTGATTGCCGTTGGCGATAACCTGAGCGCCACTCTCTGTTTGGAAGATACCTTGGTCCTGACCCGAGGGACCGCCGCCGGTTTCAGTGCCCGGAAGTTCGAAACCGCTGCCGCCGGCTGCCTGCGCGTTGTCGCCGATGATGCCGGGCGCGAGTTGTATCAGCTTAAGTGGGTCTCGCCCCAAGGAAGGCATGTGCTGCACTTGGTTCGCGGAGATCACGCCGTTGACAGAGGCGGTTTCGGTGTCCATGGCGGGCAACGTCGAAGCATTGACGGTGACGGTCTGCGATTCACTTCCGAGTTCGAGCTGAACGTCGATGGCGTTGGGCTGCTCGGGAATGAGCTGAACGTTATCGAGGACTTTTGTCTTAAAGCCCTTCGCTTCGACTTCCAACTTGAAGGGAGCAGCGGCCAGCGCATTGAAGTTGTAGACGCCGACACCATTGCTCGTGCGAACCCACTTTTCGCCAGTGGCCGGATTGGTGAGAGTGAGGGTGGCACCGGGAACGACTGCGCCGGTGGCATCGGTCACCACGCCTTGAATGGAGGTTCGATACTGCGCTTGGACCAACGCGGTCGATGCAACGATGCTGATGATCAGCATTACGATGTGGACTGCGAAACTCGGTCGCCTCATGAGATCTCCTCGAAACCTAAAATGCCGTGACCGCCGACTTCAATGTTTTGCGAGCTTTTACTAAATCTGAGTAAAACCGATTTAGTAAAATATTCGCCGCCTGCTTATAGCACGTCCATATTTCGACAGTCAAGCGCTTAAATTGAAGTGTGACTTGTTAGCGCGTGCGGGTATGAAAATGCGGAGTCACCTACGGAAAACTATAGGCCTGTTAGAGACTTCGTTTGAGCGGAACTCGCTTCCCGACTGGCGCCGGGCCCGTGGTTCCTCGTATTGCAAGTTCGGGCTCCACGATGTGCTGGTCATGAAGGTCGGAACCCGGATGGTTAATGCGCTTCAACAGGATCTCAGCCGCGACCCGCCCCATCTCGCGCAACGGCTGGCGCACGGTGGTTAAGGGAGGATTTTGATAGGCGGCGCTTTGGATGTCGTCAAATCCGACTACAGAAACGTCTTCGGGCACCCGTCGACCCGATTCGCACAGGGCGCGAATCGCGCCTATGGCGGAGATATCATTAAAAGCAAAAAGAGCGGAGAATTCTCTCCCCGAGGCCAACAGCTTCCTTGTGGCCAGGTATCCCAGTTGGGGTGATGGAGAATCGCCCTTCAGTTGTGTCACCAGGCAGGGGTCGATCTTCAGGCCAAGCTGGCGAGCTGTACGCTCGATGTTGGTCCATCGAACAGCTGTATCGGAACTGAACTCCTGGCCTCTTATGAACGCGATCTTGCGGTGGCCAAACTGAAGAAGGTGCCTGAGCGCAACCTCGGCTGCCCGCTCGTGATTGAGAACAATGTTCGTCACATCTTTCATTCCGTTGTGCCCGGACACCGTCACGACGGGCACGGAGAGGTTCGAGTGCCAGGGTGTATCCACGGCAATAAAGCCGTCGACCGATCGCTCCAAAAGCATCCGCGGATATTCATCGATCAGATCGGCGCGGTGCCGGTGGCTGGCAACAAAGTAGAAGTACCCCTCTTGCAGGAGGTAGTCCTCGACCCCACTCATGACTGCAGTCGAATATCCGTCGCTCACTTCTGGCACAATCACACCGATGGTGAAGCTGCGCTGCGTGCGTAGTGACCGGGCGAAAAAACTGGGGCGATAGTTGAATTTCCGAGCCGCAGCAAGGATTCGATCCTTGGTCTCCTGAGGGATTGAGTCCGCAACGCTCGACCGGTTGATGACCAGCGAGACGGTGGCTGGCGAAAGACCTAAATACTCCGCCAGCCTCTTCAAGTTCATGGGTCTTCGGGCTGCGCTCTTTCCCCCTCCGCTTTGTCCCGGCTCCCTGGTGGTCACGCTGCGAAGTTTCGCACAATGAAATCGGGAGGGCAAGCGAAGATCTCTCTCGACTCTTGACAACGCCGACAAAACCGTATTTCATACAGGTCGTCGAAGCTTTACTAATGCGATTTAGTTGCTTACAGCGTTGTTCATTGTCCCGAGGGGCTGACTCATGCCGTTCCGAGTACGAAGCGTGCAATGTCGTGGTGTGCTGATTCTTGGCTTCCGGTCGCAATTATGGTTTCCAAAAACGTCCGCACTGGCACTGCTGTTGTTTTGTGTCGCAATACCCGGTTTATCGCTGTTCGCTCAGGAAGTGGCCCCTGCCTCTACGTATAGCGCGGACGAAACCGGCATCGCCGATCCAAGACTTAACAACAGGGTCGAGGCTCTTCTCCAACGCATGACGTTGGAAGAAAAAATTGGACAGCTCGTGCAATATTCGGCCGGCCAGCCGACCGGACCAGGTACGGGACGAGCCGACTACAGAGAGATGATTGCCCGCGGACAGATCGGGTCGCTACTGAATGTCATTGATACGTCCCTGATCAGTGAGTACCAGCACATTGCGGTTGAGAAGTCGCGCTTGCATGTTCCGCTGCTTTTCGGGCTCGACGTGACTCACGGATTCCGGACGGAGTTTCCGATTCCTCTGGGAATGGCTTCCACCTGGGATCCTGCATTGGTCGAGAAAGCGGCTCGTGTGGCGGCCTCGGAAGCATCCTCGATTGGTATTCGGTGGACTTTTTCCCCAATGGTCGACATCGCCCGCGATGCCCGCTGGGGCCGCATAATGGAAGGCGCCGGCGAAGACCCCTATCTCGGTTCGATGATGGCTGCGGCCTATGTACGCGGATATCAGGGGTCGCGCTTGAATGCTCCAGACACAATGGCGGCGTGCGTTAAGCACTACGTGGGCTATGGCGCCGCCGAGGCTGGCCGGGATTACAACTCAACCGAGATTTCAGAGCACACTCTTCGTGAGTTCTATCTGCCTCCGTTCCATGCGGCGGTCAAGGCGGGTACGGCAACTTTGATGAGCGCCTTTAACTCGTTAAACGGTGTGCCATCTTCAGCCAATCCGTTTACCCTCACTGAGGTTCTGCGTAAAGAGTGGGGGTTCAAAGGGTTGGTCGTCAGTGATTGGTCTTCAATCAGCGAACTTGAGGCACACGGTATCGCCGCGGATGACGCAACCGCGGCGCGCAAGGCGTTTCTTGCGGGAGTCGACATGGATATGGCGAGCAGCCTGTACCACGATCACATGGCCGAGCTCGTGACTTCTGGTGCCGTGTCGGAGGCGAAGATTGATGAGGGCGTCCGCCGGGTCCTACGGGTTAAGTTCGCGCTCGGCCTTTTCGAACATCCCTACGTTGACGAAGGACGAGCCGGGCAAGCCTTCTTTCAACCGGAAAGCCTACATCTGGCGCAAACCATCGCGGAACGCTCCTTCGTTCTCCTGCGGAACGTTCCAGTCGGGGGCGGCGAACCTCTTCTTCCGATCGCGAAGGAGGTGAAGACCGTGGCAGTCATCGGTCCGCTCGCAGACAATCCTTCCGATCCGGAGGGACTGTCAACGGCACCCCAGAGCGGAGTTTTGTCTTTTCCGGCTGAACTGGGGCGGCGCCTAGGGGAAAGCAATGTCTATCGCTCGCGAGGCACCGGGATTCTCAAAGGCAGCGACGAGGAGATTGCCGCGGCGGTCGCCACTGCCAAACGCGCTGATGTGGTGATTCTCACGGTCGGCGAATCTCCGGAAATGAGTGGGGAAGCCGCGTCTCGTTCGAATCTCGGTCTGCCCGGGCGCCAGCAAGCATTGCTGGAAGCTATAGTCAACACCGGAAAGCCTGTCGTACTCATTCTCTTCAGCGGCCGTCCTCTAACGCTTCCATGGGCCTTCGAGCACGTGCCCACTGTGCTGGCAGCATGGTTCCCTGGCATCGAAACAGGCCCAGCACTGGCTAGGATTCTCTTTGGCGAATCCAGTCCAAGTGGGAGGCTGGTCGTTAGTTGGCCGCGCAATGTCGGGCAAGAACCACTTTATTACAACGCGTTGAGCACGGGACGTCCTCCCGGCAGCACGGATCTTTCCCAGCCGCCGCACGACGCGGATTCCAGATATGTTTCGCGCTACATCGACGAGCAAAATACTCCGCAGTTTCCCTTCGGGTACGGGCTGTCTTACACGACCTTTCAATATGGACCGACCGAAATCAGCAAACCGCAACTGAGCGCCGCAGCGCTTAACCAGGGCTTGAATACGAAAGCAGACTCGCGAGAAGGGGTGACCATTGAATCGACCGTCGCCAATACAGGCTCGCGCACAGGCGACGAACTCGTTCAATTTTATGTTCGCCTGCAGGGCACAAGCACCGCTCAGCCGGTCCGTGCGTTGAGAGGATTCCAATGGATCAGGCTAGCACCGGGAGAAGCAAAGAAAGTCACCTTCCGTCTGGGACCGGAGGCGTTCGCGATTTGGAATGACCGCAACCAGTTCGCAGTTGAGCCGGCAAAGGCCACCCTATGGATCAGTCCGGATTCTGCCAGCGGTTCGGATGCAAAATTGGCAATTTTGCCGTAAGGAAGATTGGATGCGACGATTTCGCTATGCTCCTGATGTTCTACTCTGGTCGGTGTTTCTTTGCGCTTCCGTATTCGCGCAAACCTCGACTGAAAAAGTCACGATCGATGCCCGCGCCCCCGGAAGCCCTTTTCCACACTTCTGGGAACAGATGTTCGGATCGGGCCGTGCGATTCTGACACTGCGCGAAGGCTACCGCAACGATTTGCGTGAAGTAAAGAAAGGCACTGAGTTCAGTTACGTTCGGTTTCACAACATCCTGCACGATGAGGTTGGTATCTACGACGAAGACGAGAATGGAAATCCAATCTACAATTTTTCCTACGTCGATCAGATCTACGATGGTTTGCTGCAGAACGGTGTGCGGCCCTTCGTCGAGATCAGCTTCATGCCGAAGAAACTCGCGCGGCGCCAGGATGTGCATCCTTTCTGGTACAAGCCGATCGTCGCGCCTCCGAAGGACTACAAAAAATGGGACGACCTGATGCGCACCTTTGCACAGCATCTGGTCGATCGGTATGGTCTCGAAGAAGTGTCACAGTGGTACTTCGAAGTCTGGAACGAACCGAATATCGACTTCTGGGCCGGGGATCCCAAACAAGCCACCTACTTCGAGCTCTATGATCACACTGCACGAGCTCTGAAATCGGTGAGTTCGCGACTGCGGGTTGGCGGGCCTGCGACCTCATCCGCGCACTGGGTGGAGTCGTTCATTCAGCACACCGCCGCTCAGAACATTCCCACCGACTTCATTTCCAGCCACGGCTATGCTGACGACTCGACCGAGGATTTGTTTGGCACGAGCGAGGACATTCCCATGGATCGCAGGGTCTGTCTCGCGATTAAGAAAGTCCACGATCAGATCGCGGCCTCACCCCGTCCCGCACTACCCTTAATGTGGACCGAGTGGAATGTCCCATCGTTTGGCCCGCTCAATGCCAGAGACACCGTTTACGTCGGTGCAGCGCTCGCCGACGACATCCGGCAATGTGATGGCCTGGTGAATATGATGTCGTTCTGGACGTTCAGCGACGTCTTCGAAGAAAGTGGACCCGGTCGCGAACCCTTTAATGGAAGCTTCGGTCTGGTCACGCTCGGCGGGATCAAAAAGCCCAGTTACACGGCCTTTGCTCTGCTGCACCGGCTTGGCCACGAGAGAGTCTTGCAGGATTCTCCCAATGTTATAGTTACCCGCTGCCGCGATGGTTCACTCGCGATCGCTGCATGGAATTTGGTCGATCCAGATACGACGGGATCGGAGCGCAGCGTTAAATTCGAAATCCGCGGAGTGCCATCCGACGGCCGGATCAAGGTGAGCCGCTCAGATGCCAAACACGGAAACACATTGGCTGCATTTAAGAGCATGGGGAGTCCGGGCTATCCGACGCAGGCGCAGATCCACGAATTAAATCGGGTGGCGGAGTCGGCATCCGCTCAAAATTTGAGACTCGTAAGACATTCGATCGAGTTGCAACTGCCTGTAAACGGCCTCTTGCTAATTGAAGTGCCCAAGAAGTAGTTTTTCGCGCACGAAGTTGGGCTGAGGAATGGAGAACCATGAGTTTCGCTACCCGCAGGTCACGGGGACCTAATTCGCGATATTTTCTTGTTCTCACGGTCCTGTTTTGCGTGCTCACATCCCATGCGTACGCGACGTCGGACTATTACAAACACGTCATTTTTGATAACAGTCTGACGCCGGATGATTATTTCTACAGTGCCGCTCAGGCTTCGGGGCAAAGCTCTCTCGAACAAAAAGATCATCGTTTGCCAGTCGAGACCAAAGTCTTCTTAACGCCGCCAAATGCGATTCGTTTGGCGTGGCGCTCTGCTCCCAATGGCGGGTGGATGGCGCAAATAAAAACGGTCGATTCTCGCAATCGCTTTCCGGAACTTTCCGGAGACAACCTGTATTTCTGGATTTTTGCTCCTCAGCCCATTTCTGCCGCAGATCTGCCGAAGGTTGTTCTGTCAGACACGAGCGAAGGTTCGCGCTTGACGGAGTTCCCCGGCGGGGGCTTCAGCAAACCTCTGGATCTCGGAACCTACACCGGGGACGTGCCGGCCGGTCGCTGGGTGCAAGTTCGCATCCCTCTTTCCGACTGCCAGACCGCCTCCATCCACGCCTTTCATCCGGAATACACCCAGAGCGTCACGTTTTACCAAGGGCGTCCCGACGGTGTGCCGCATACGCTGATTGTCGACGAGATGCGCGTCGATAAAGATCCGCCTGCCGGAAAAACTCT
>JBELAC010000094.1:0-16266 GCA_049509215.1 Terriglobales bacterium | reverse complement strand
TTTGCGATGTTAGCTGCGGTCTTCAACTGTCGGACGATGGTAGCAGTGCCGGAACTTTCCAAAGATGGCAGCAGTCCCAACGCTGCCATCACATTCATACCATTTGTCCGGGTTAGCGTCCCGGGCTTCATTTTGTAATCAAAGCGCATTTCTCCATCTTGATAGTGCTCCTCAAAATGCACGTTGATGGCGTGGCCATTGAGGATGTCAACCGACTCGGTGAGAGCAAGGTCATGAGTTGTGACCATGCCGATTGCACCACTTCCGGAGAACTGTTCGAGGATTGCGTTCACTCCCAAGAGGCGGTCGTTGGAATTTGTTCCGCCAAGTACTTCATCCAGTAGAAAGAGTGTGTTGCTGGAATGTGCTGAAGCGAGTACCCATTTGAGCCGTTCAATTTCTGCCTGGAAGCGCGATTTCGCGTGCAGGAGAGAATCCTGAACGGCAATCGAGCAGCCGATCTGCAGCGGTGAGATCAGCAGGCGATTGGCACGGACCGGAGCGCCTGCGAATGCAAGAACCGCGTTAACTCCGACCGAGCGCAGTAGCGTGCTCTTGCCGGACATGTTCGAGCCACTGACCATCATCAACTGCGTCGCGTGGGCATCAAGACTCAGATCGCACCGCACGCAAGTCTTCGGATCAAGTAGCGGATGACCTAGAGCCTCGGCCTGAAAGAGCGGTGGGGACTGAGGCTTGAGCGTCGGGAAGGTATGATCAGGATTCTCATACGCATACTGGGCCAAACTGAGTAAGGCCTCGAACTGGCCGAGTGATTCCAGCCACGTTGCCAGCGCTTCGCGATTGCATTGCCGCCAGCGTTCGGTCAGGATCGCGAGATTCGTACCCCACAGAAGCGGTGAGGCGAGCAGGGTGAAGTACTCAAAGCGGCGCAGATCGAGAAGCCAAGCTAGCACGCTCAGTCTTCGGATTTGTTCGGAGGGACGGCGCGCCGACGCAGTGAGGCGCAACTGCAGCGATCGGAGCAACGGGGAATTGAAAGTTTCATTCTCGATGCGAGCTAACAAAGGGACAATCAGGGCTAGTTCGAACGAAGGCAGAGTGAGGTTCGCGGCGATTGTTCTGGTTTTCTTCAGAAATGTAACTGCCAAGCCTGCTTCGAGCGCGGTGGGAACTGTGACGGTCCAGTACCAGTGCAGGCCGAAGACTCCGAAGTGCGAAAGCACTGATAGGAAAATCAAGCAAAACGGTAGCGCTATGGCGGCCTGCATATAGATTGGAACGACGACGGCGGGCTCGTCTGCCCAGTCACCCAAAGTTGATAAACCGACCTGATCGAGCGCATCTTCTCCGGCGGATGCCCAATGCTCTCGAAGATCAAGTTTGTCGCGCAATTCGGCGACAGCGATCTGTCGGTCGATGACTTCGTTGCAGTTTGCTGCCTTCAGCAACCAGTTCGCGAGGGTGGATCGGCCTACGCCAGTTCTGGCCGTGCAGAGCATTTCGAAAACAGAGCCGGCACCAAACAGATCCAGATCAGAAGCGTAAGGATGCACGTTGGGGCGGAATTCTTTACCGCTAACTCCCCGCTCTTGCCACTGATGGCGCAATCGCGCCAGACCGAGGTCATAGAAATTCACGATCCGTTGGACGCGGCCGTGAGTGCGCGCATTCTTCGCGAGTGATTGCAGACCGGATAGGCCGAGCGCGGCGGGCAGAAGGATCCAAAGCCTGGAGATGGAATGCGGGAGAATCGTTGCATACGCGACGATGATGGCGCTCAGCGCGAGGCCGATGATGCAGATCCAGAGACGATGGTGTCGCGCTCTGATCGCGGCAAGGTGTTGTTGCCGCTTTGTCAGGCGGCGAACGTATTCATCTTCAGGAAGGTCGTTTCGCTTTTCAGGGAAAGACTCGGAAATGCTGTCTGCTATGAGTTGTGTTGGCGGAGAATTGTCCATGCAAATGCACCCATCTTCTCCAGGCGTGGGGAACCTGGTGCTGTATTTCGTGAGTCGAGAAAAACACGAGTGCGACTGTCCAAAAGGAAAGCCGCTTCAGTTCAAGGGGTTATGACAAGAAGATGGGTGGGGGACGTTGAAATAGCGGAGTGAGGCTTGGCTCGGTCGGACTCGTGAGGCTCGTTCGAAAACGCGCTGCCCATCGCCGGTCGACGAATAACGGACAGCGGACGCTTGGGAGAGCCTGGAGGCAAGCTGTGACCAGTTTGTATATGTCCGGAGAGTGAACGACGACGAAGGCGAGCAGACAGGCAAATGCCAGCGATGCAATCAGCTTGAGACACCCACCAATCAGAAGAGGGCGGAACTCCAACAGGCAAAATACCAGGACGCAGCAAGCGATGTTCCATAGAAGCCGACGGAGTGGATAGCGGGCCATGCGCGCCTCTGGCTTTTTCAGTATACAGTTGGCAGACCTGTTGCCGGTTGCAGCCTCACAAAGGCGGGTTTGCGGCTATAATGGCGCGCACCCATGGCGCTCGCCTCTGGTACGAAACTTGGACCTTATGAAATTCAATCGCCGCTCGGCGCGGGCGGGATGGGAGAAGTGTATCGGGCGCGGGATACGCGGCTTGATCGCACGGTAGCGGTTAAGATTCTGCCTTCCCATCTTTCCGAGAATCTCGAGGCGAGGCAGCGCTTCGACCGGGAGGCGCGGACGATTTCGTCCGTGAATCATCCCAATATTTGCACTCTCCACGATGTTGGCCACCAGGATGGGATCGACTACCTGGTGATGGAATATTTGGAGGGCGAGACGCTGGCGGATCGTTTGCGCAAGGGACCGCTGCCCATCGAGCAAGTCCTGAAATACGGAATCGAGATCTGCGAAGGACTGGATAAAGCGCATCGCAACGGTGTAGTGCACCGCGATCTGAAGCCGGGCAACATCATGCTGACCAAGACCGGTGCGAAGCTGATGGACTTCGGGTTGGCAAAGGCGTCGGTTGGGGGCTCAGGCGTAAATTCCGCCGTGGTTTCAGGCCTGACGGCCACGCTGACTGCGCCGCCGGGAAGTCACCCGCTGACCGCGCAGGGCAGTGTGGTAGGCACGTTCCAGTACATGGCGCCGGAGCAAGTGGAGGGGCGCGAGGCCGACCCGCGATCTGACATCTTCGCGCTGGGTGCTCTGCTGTACGAAATGGCGACCGGCAAGCGAGCATTCGAGGGCAAAACCGCGGCCAGCGCGATGGCCGCTGTTCTGGAACGAGAGCCGCCTGCAATTTCTTCGGTGCAACCGATGACGCCACCGGCGCTTGAGCGATTGGTCAGTACTTGTCTGGCCAAGGATGCGGATGAGCGCTGGCAGACGGTGCACGACGTCAAGCTTCAGCTCAGGCAGATTGTGGAGGGCGGATCGCAGGTGAGTGCAAGTGGAGCGGCGGCTGCGGTTGCGCCAACCCGCAAGCATCCAAGCACGCTGGCGTGGGCCGTGGCGGCAGTGCTGGGCGCGGTTGCGGCGGGTGCACTGTTGATGGTGTATGCCGGCAGCCAGAAGCAATTGCCTGTGTTGACGCTCGCGATCAATCCTCCGGAGAAGACTCATTTCAACTTGTCCGGGGACGACTCAGGTCCGGCGGTGATCTCTCCGGATGGGCGCTATGTCGTATTTTCGGCGGCTGGCAGCACCGGTACACAGCTCTATCTGCGCCCGCTCGATTCGGCCTCGGCACAACCCATGCCAGGGACAGAGGGCGCGACGTTTCCGTTCTGGTCTCCTGACAGCAAGTCAATTGGCTTCTTCACCGGCAGCAAGCTGAAACGAACCGATGTGGGTTCGCAGGCGCCGATTGCGCTGTGCGATGTGTCGATGGGGCGTGGCGGGAGCTGGGGTCAGGATGGAACGATCATCGCGGCGTTGACATTCAGTTCTAGTATTTCGCAGATACCAGCCGGGGGCGGCACACCTACGCTGATCACCAAGTTGGACAATGCGAAATATACTTCGCACCGGTGGCCGTATTTTCTGCCCGACGGAAAGCATTTTCTCTACAACGCGGTGAATCACAATTCGCCCACCAGTCCGGATACCGGCGTGTTTTTTGCGTCGCTGGATGGCTCGGAGAACCGCCTCTTGTTCCACACAACTTCCAGTGCAATTTACGCGAATGGATATTTGCTTTCGGTGCGGGACAACGCCCTGGTGGCGCAGCCATTCGATCCGTCGCGGGGGAAGTTCACAGGAGAAGAGCGCGCCTTAAACGAAAACGTGAGTCTCGACGGCGGACTGTGGCGAGCGAACCTGAGCGCATCGAATGTTGGCGTGCTGGTTTATGCTTCCGGCTATGCCTCGGGGACTCAGTCCATGACATGGTTCGACCGGGGCGGAAAAGCGCTGGGGACGGTGGGGGAGCGCGGCGGCTACACTGAGTTGAATCTCTCGCCGGACGAGAAAAGGGTTGCCGTCACCGATGGAAATACTGCGGCGGCGACGATCTGGGTTCACGATCTGCAAAGCAAACTTAAGACGCGGCTGACATTCGGCAGCGGAGTGGAGAGATTCCCGGTGTGGTCGCACGACGGGAGGCGGGTCGCCTTCACTTCCGGTCAGGCAAAGCAGATTTCGGTGATCGATGTGGGCGGTGGCGTGGCGGCGCAAACTTTGTTGACGGTGCCGGACGGGAGTCTGGACATGCTTGCCGACTGGTCCGCCGACGGACGCTTTTTGCTATTCAACCAGGGCATTGGGATGAACCAACAGGTGTGGGTGCTGCCGCTATTCGGTGACCGCAAACCATTTCAATTTGGCGAGCAGAACGGGCTGATCACGCAAACAGGAGCTTTCTCGCCGGACGGACGGTGGGTGGCATACCAGTCGGTGGAGAATGGGCAATTACAGATCTTTGTTGCACCGTTCCCTTGGACGGGAGCGAAGTGGCAGGTTGCAGCCGGCGCATTTCCCAGTTGGCGGGCAGACGGTAAGGAAATTTACTACTACGATTTCACGGGGATCGGGGCCTCGGAAGTGGACGGCTCCGGATCGGCGTTTCGCGTCAGCGGTAGCAAACACTTGTTCTCAGTCACGATGCGAGGGCTGAGCCGGGAATACTCGGCGACGCATGATGGGCAGAGATTCCTGGCAATCAGCGAGACGGAAGGCAGTTCGCAGTCGCTGAATCTGGTGCAAGACTGGACGGCTGAGTTGAAGAAGAAGTGACGCTCTGTGCTGCTGGCAGGCCAACTTACCGGTGTCGGGAGGAAATTCGTGCGATCCGATGTATTCTGCAACGGCAACGGATTTCACATGGGCATCCTAGGTAAATGTTGGACTAAGCGATTGGGGAGAGCGGCAGCTGAGGACTAAGTTGTATGTTTTCAGGGGATTTCGCATTTGTTTCTGGCGATTCGCCGGACTGCAAAATTTATCGAGCGGCTTCCATTCCCGGTAGTTAAATTGCTCAAAAAGAAGTTGGGTTGGTACATTCTGAACCTGCAATCCAAGGGTCAACTGTAAATAAGGATTGGTTCTGTGTTGCCCCCCGCGTCTTCGGAGCTTAAGGGTAGGTTATGGCGCACAAGGACGTTTTCTGGATGGCTTGCGATTCGACCGAGCAGTTGAGGGCCGAATATGGGCCGTTCCACACGCGCGAAGAAGCGGAAGTGGAAGCGCGCAAACTCGGCTTCGGCTACCTGCTGCGTTATGAGCACATTCTGGGTCCGGACGAAGAAATCGAAGAAGTGCGCTGCGTATTTATCGAACTGCAGGACGGCCAGGCTGTGCCGAGGCCCGGTGTGACTTTTCACACGCGCTGCGCTTCGTGTGGCGAAGCCGCGACGCATGATCTGGGGTGGAAGGCGGAAGTCTGGGCTGATATCCACGAATTCGAACACAGCCGCCACAAAGTCCGCCTCTTCGAACACACGCGTGCAGAAGGTCTACGCGAGATTGGCGACTGGCGGGGCAGCGCGGCGTAGAATTTCACCTCCATCGCTTCCGCGTTCAGAGAGAGCACGCGCAAAAAAAGTTAATGCAAAAAAGGGTCGATGGCATTTGCCACCGACCCTTTAGCGTTGAGTGCGAAATACACTACAGCCGAAATTCAGTCACGGTCCGCGTCTGTTGTTTTCTTGCTGATCAGTTGAACGCCAGTCTTGGGATAAGGCTTGTCGTCCCCCATGATGCCCCGCCACAGGATCCGGTTGAATTGATCAGAATTAACCATGTCAGGGTGATTGAAGTTGAAGCCCTTGGTCGCCTGCGCCCACCATTTACCGTCGTGTAAGGATTTGACGAAAGCGGTGACTGGCCGTTTTCCGGGGTTGCTGCATTCCGGTACCAGAGTCGGATCAACGGGAGGCTGACACAGGATACCCGGGATGGGTGCGGTGAAAGGCTGCAGATTGGGTTGTTTTACGAATACATCAGACATCGGGAGAGCGTTCGCGTCGTTGAGGCCGAGGTGATCAACGCCGAGAATGTCTTCAATCGTGCGAAGCACGTTCGTAGAGTTGTACGTGGTGTGAATAACGCCGCCGCTCAAAGTGTAAGGAGAAATCACGAACACCGTTGAGCGATGCGCGTCCACATGATCCGGGCCATTCTGCGCGTCATCTTCGACGACAAAGATCGCCGTATCTTTCCAGTAGGGTGAGTTGGTGACAGCTTCGACCAGGCGGCCAACGGAGTAGTCATTGCTGGCCATCTGCGAGAGTGGATTCTCCAGGCCTGCTGCGTTCGACCCGAAGTTGCCGAAATGGTCGTTCATCATATCGACTATTTCGAAATTGGGTAGATTGCCTTTCTTGACATACTCGGTGAACTCTCGATTCCACTCTTCGAAACGGTAAACATCGGGGGTGTTGAGATCCCATCCACGATAGTAAACGTCGGTTTTATCAAGCAGAGACTTGCGCACGGGCACTGCCTGCACGACTTTCTGCTTAAACGCGTCGCGCACGATCGGGATGTAGAAGGGAGCTCCCGCCGAAGGGACAACGTAGTAGTTTTCGTCGGCGTAGAGGCCGTAATGGCGGATTGTTTTTCCGGCGCGCATTGCGCTATCCCAGATGTAGCCGCCGACGGCGTCGGCTTTCAGGTCATCTGCGCCTTCGTCAGCGGTGATGTCTTTCGTCCCCGGTTCAATGGACGAACCGCCAGTGGGATCGAACAAGGTGGTAATGCGCACCGTGCTCGGACTTGGCGTTCCAGTGGTCGTATCTGGCAGGGCAATGCCGATGTTGCGTGGATTGCCGTTCCAATCGAAGGGGATGTTGTAGTTGGCATTGCCATAGCCGACGAGCACGTTCTTCACCGTGACATCATTGGCATGGCCTTGCATATCCCAGTTCCAGCCGTCGCCGCTCACGTCGCCCGCGTCGTAGTAATTGTCGAGCAACGCGAACTGTGTGGCAAGCAGATGTTCGTTGGGCGTGATGGGTTGCGGAAACTGCACTCGGGTCGGATCGCCGTTGCCCTGCGGTAGGTCACCGAGGATCTGGTCGTAGGTGCGGTTTTCCTTCTGTATGTAGATCACGTGTTTGATTCGGCTGTGCAGGAACGCCATCATGGGATCGTGTTGGGGATTATTGAAGCCATTGTTGGCATCCACCAGGCTCGAGAGGTAGCTGAGCGTGTTGGCGTCGGGGATGGGGATGGTAAGGAATCCCGCTTTGATCAACGCCAAAATGTATTCGTTGCGCGATGTGGGATTCGGTGGCGGGCACATGTACTGCAAATACTGCGGCGGGATGCCTTGCCCACTGCAGTCATTGCGGTACTCCAGATTGGGGCCGGCGTTCGCCTTCATGTTGACAACGTAGAGCTTCGTGCCGTCGGTGCTGACCGTCACCGAACTCGGATACCATCCCGTGGGGATGCGGCCGAGCAGTTGTTGCGTGGCCACGTTGATGACACCGACAGCGTTCTCACCACCGAGCGTGACGTAGAGACTCTTTCCGTCAGGGCTGAGCGCGAGAGAGTTTGGATTGGAGCCCTTGTACTTATATCCGGGTCGAGCAACGGAAATTCGGCTCTTCACGACGTCCTTGATGGTATCGATCACCTCGATCTCATCAAGATCGCCATTGGCCACATAAAGCCGAAGTTGATCGGCCGATAGCAGCATGCGGTTCGGTTCGCCGCCGACTTTAATCACCGTGTACGAACCGGACGGGCTCACGGACAGAACCTGGCCGTCGCGCTGGCTGCTGACATAGGTCTTCGCCGTGCTACCGTCGGGGTTCGAAAGCACCACCGGCCAATATGGCATCTCGCCAATGGCGGTACTTTGTCCGGGAACGAAGAACTGAATTTCGCTCGAAACGGCGCGCGTTGAAGTGTTCACGATCGACAGGGAGTCGTTCTGATAGTTGGCCACGTATAACGTGGTGCCATCGGGACTGATCGCCAATCCTGCTGCCACCGCACCGAACGGCATGTACATATCCTGCGCGATCCAGTTGTTGTTGATTGGGGTCGTGCTGAACAGTCCGCCGGTCGGATACTGCTGGATGGGCACGTCTTCTGGCTGGTCATGACCCAGGAGCACGAACGGAGCGTTCGGCACATAGTTACCATCAGCGCTTGCGCCGGTGTTCGCATTCATATAGATCTCAACGCGATCGTCGATGCCCCCAGCGACGTAGAATTTAGTGCCCGAGGGGTCCCAGATCAAACCGTGATAGGTGTTGGGAATGTTGATTTGCTGCTTCATCACCGGTTGCGCGCCGCGAACGTCGAAAAGGAAAACCCACTCCGCATTTGGCGTCGTGGTTGACGACGGCTGGCCCGTCAAGGGATCGAGCGCAGCCCATAGGATTGGAGTGCCATCGGCTCCTTGAGTGTAGAACCCGGTGTTATAGCCGGTGGTGGAGATGAGTAAGGCGGTGCCGTCAGGACTGAGCGCACTATTGACTGCACCGTTGGCGTCGGCCGAACCATCGGGGCGAAGTCCGGTCGGTAAACCCTGGAAAACCGAGCCGGGCGCCGCCGTAGGAGTGATGTAAAAGCCATCTGGCAGGAGGTTGCCGCCCACTCCGGCTTCCGACCGCTGAGCATTTGCCACAGCTGGGAGCATCAGGCAGAGAAACAAAACGACTAGATTGCAAATCCGAAAACGAATACTCGTTCGCATGGGGGCTCCTTATTTTGTTGATTTGAAAGTCACGATCTCAGAGGCGCCGAGGACCATGATTTTTTGCTGACTCTGGAAGTGGCCGCAATTGTACCTCTCTTTTATGTTTTTGCGGTGTTGTGCAAAACCTGCGGTGGGAGGGGGCTTAGCTCGATGAAGACGATACGGCTTTTCCGGACGGAAGGTACTGCCTCATCACGGACGGTAAAGGGTTACTGGCTGCAGCTGCTCAATGGGGGCGTTGGGCGCGACGTGCCTGGCTAACGTCACGCCGGATGGCGCGCATTTTACTTACATCCTCCAGAGAGTCTATTCGACGTTGTACCTGGCAGACGGGCTTCATTAGACTTCTGGCAACAATTGGGGCCGAACACGATATAATCACGCCCACGCATGGCCCTTTCCTCTGGCACAAAACTTGGTCCTTATGAAATCCAGTCGCAGCTGGGCGCGGGCGGGATGGGCGAGGTTTACCGAGCGACAGATACGCGGCTGGATCGCATTGTAGCCATCAAGGTTCTCGCAACGCATCTTTCTTCATCGCCTGAACTGAAGCAGCGCATGGAGCGCGAGGCTCGGACGATTTCTTCCTTGAACCATCCCCACATCTGCCACCTCTATGACATCGGGTCGCAGGATGGCACCGACTATCTGGTGATGGAATTCCTGGAAGGCGAGACGTTGGCGGAGCGTCTGCGCAAGGGTGCACTGCCGATCCCCGAAATTTTGAAGATCGGAATCGCCATCGCGGAAGCGCTGGCGGTCGCGCACCGGCAAGGCATCGTGCATCGCGATCTGAAGCCGGGAAACATCATGCTGACGCAAGCGGGCGCGAAGCTGATGGACTTCGGGCTGGCAAAACCGCTGGGCGTGCAGAATTCCGGTGTGGTATCGGGATCTGTGCCGTCGTTCACTGCGGCGGCGACGATGAGCGGGCCAAGTCCGCTGACTCCGCTGACGACGGCAGGGAGCATTATCGGGACAATCCAATACATGTCGCCGGAGCAGATCGAGGGCAGAGAAGCGGATGCTCGCTCAGACATTTTTGCATTGGGCGCGGTTCTGTACGAGATGACGGCGGGAAAGCGGCCGTTTTCGGGGAAGAGTCAAATCTCATTGGCGTCCTCGATTCTCGAGAGCGATCCGGAGCCGATCAGCTCGCTCAAGCCACTCACTCCCACTGCCTTTGAACATGTGGTGACGACTTGTCTGCAGAAGAATCCGGAGGATCGTTACCAGACGGCGCATGACATTAAGCTGGAGTTGCAGTGGATTGCGTCGAGCAAGTCAGTTTCCGCCGTGGCCTCGACGCCAGACGCGCCCTCGCCAGTTCGTGGCCGCGAGCGGCTGGGGTGGGCGGCTGTGGCGGCTGCGATCGTAGCGGGCGCCGTGGCTGGAATGTTCCTCTACCATCCAGTCCAGCCGGTGCGGGCTATTCGCACGGTCATCAACCCTCCTCCGAACGCCACGTTTCGCCTGACGGACGATGCCGCAGGCCCGCCGGTGCTGTCCCCGGATGGTTCAGCGCTTGCTTTTGCGGCGACAGGATCGGACGGCAAGACAGCGCTATGGATTCGCCCGATGAACTCGCTGGAGGGACATGCTCTGCCGGCCACCGATAACGCCATTTTTCCTTTCTGGTCGCCGGACGGCCGTTCGCTTGGATTTTTCTCCGACGGCAAGTTGAAGACGGTTGATGTCAATGGCGATGCGGTGCAGATTATCTGCGACGCGCAAGTGGGGCGTGGAGGGGCGTGGGGGCCGGGCGGAGTGATCGTGTTCTCGCCGAGCCCGAGTTCGCCACTCGTGCGCGTCAGCGCCAGCGGGGGTAGTCCACTGGCGATCACGAAGCTCGATGAGAACCAGCACACTTCTCATCGCTGGCCGTATTTTCTCCCCGATGGCAAGCATTTTCTTTATCTGGCGATTCATCACGATCCTTCGAAGTCGGCGAATAATACGCTCTTCTATGCGTCGCTGGATGGGAAAGAGAACCGCGCGCTGTTCCGCTCGCAATCGAACGCGATTTATGCGTGGGGATTTCTGCTGTTTGCGCGCGGGGACCAGTTGATGGCGCAGCGCTTCGATCCGTCGAATGGGAAGCTGGGCGACGAACCGCGAAGCGTGACCAAAGGTGTGATGAACGACCCCGCCACTTGGCATATGGACGCGTCTGCGACGGATGACGGATTGCTCGTATTCGGCAGTGGTGGCAGCGGAGATTTGCAGTTGCTTTGGCTCGATCGCAACGGCAAACAGATTGGTATAGCGGCGGACAAGCTTACAAACCTGCAGATGGCGCGGCTCTCTCCGCAAGGAGACCGCATTGCCCTTCAACTGGACTCGGGTGTAAACGACATCTGGGTGCTTGACGTGGCGCGCGGAGTTAGGACGAGACTGACGTTTGGGCCAATTGCGAACATAAACCCGATCTGGTCGCCGGATGGCGTCTGGATCGCATACTTATCGAGGCGTGGCGAGCATTTCAGCATTTATCGCAAGCGCTCCGACGGGAGTGGCGCGGAGGAGGTACTGGTGACTACGGACGCACAGGTTTTACAGGTAACTCCGGAGGATTGGTCGCGGGACGGCAAGTCCATCCTTTATTCGCAAGCCACTCCCGAAGGGCGCAGGCAAATCTGGATGTTACCACTGGAGGGAGATCGCAAACCGTCGATGGTGTTGGCGCGTGGTTCCAATGGCCAACTCTCTCCGGACGGCCGTTGGCTGGCATACCAGTCGGGTGAGTCTGGGGGGACTGAGGTGTATGTGATGGCCTATGGTGGCGGGCAGGGGAAGTGGCAGGTGTCCGCCAACGGGGGAATGGTTCCGCGATGGAGCAATGACGGCAAGACGCTCTATTACATTGACTCGACGCAAACACTCTCGGCCGTGCCGGTTAAGGAAGCCGGGGGTGCATTGCAATTCGGCGCGGCTGAACCACTCGTCAGCCGATGGACGATCGTGGGACAGCCTTTTTATGATGTCTCTCCGGATGGCAAGAAATTCCTTCTCGATCGGATCGCGCAGCAGGTCAGCCAATCCGTCACGGTCGTTACCAACTTTACTGAGGGATTGAAGAAATAAGTGCTGTCTGACGGTCAAGATTCTAGTGCGACAACTTTGGCACGTCGGCGCGGGCCAGAACCGCACCCCAGGCATCGAGCACATAGACGTCGGTCCAATAGGCGCCCGGTTCGCGGCGCTTGGACGAATCGGGAAGAGTGAAGGTAATTGTGGTGCGGGGCGGGATGCAGCCCGTTACTTGCCGTTGCTCAAATTCCGGACTCTGCGCGGTAAAAAAATCTTGCCGCGGCATTTTGCCGGGTGCGTAGCCCGTGTGCAGCACTACTTCGACCGCGCCCACCAGATTTTCGCAATGCATGGGAACCTGGATTTCCCATTCTTTGGAAGCGGTTTTCTTCACGGTCGCCGCGTCCGCGAAAACGACGACCGGCGGATTACCGCCTGGCGAGGTATACCACTCGGGCCAGCGGTGCTCGAATTCAATCGCTGCATCAAAGTAAGCCCGGCTTAACTCACGGTCCCGTTCTTCCCAGCACGGATGCATTGCATAAAGAGATGTTGGGGTACCGCTGGAACTGCGCGCATGCAGCAGATGATGCAATGCGGGGACGAAATCGGGATGATAGCCGGCGCGAGCCATGAGCATGAGGCCGTCGCGGTCAGCGTCCACCTCGAGTTGGCGGCAGAACCGGGCCAGCTTTTCGGAAGCCCCTTGCGAGTCGGTCCATGAAACGGACGGGAGACCGGGATCGCCCAGCACAA
This sequence comes from Terriglobales bacterium, assembly GCA_049509215.1. Classification (GTDB taxonomy): domain Bacteria; phylum Acidobacteriota; class Terriglobia; order Terriglobales; family Acidobacteriaceae; genus Acidiflorens. Next base: position 3,422 of record JBELAC010000094.1, on the reverse strand, counting down.
TCTCGGTCGCGGCGTCGCTCTCGATGGACTTCTGGTAAAGATAGCGACGGGACCAGTCGCGCCTTTCAACATGCGCAATCTCGTGGGAGAGAATGGCCGCCCACAGGCCCATGCTTGGCCCGGCTAGTTCGGCAAGGCCGCTCTCGACGTAGATTGTTCCATCGGGCGATGAATACGCGTTGAGCTGATCGTCATCCACGATGCGCAGCTCCCATGCGAATCGTTTGCCGGAAGAGATGGGAAGCTGTGCCACGAGCCGTTCGAACACAACACGGCCGGGGGCAGAACGATCCGCGGCTGTGCTCTGCGCAATGAGTTGGGGACGCAGGCGGGCTGCAGTTTGCATGTCGAGATTGAAGTTGGAGGGAACGCGAGTCTCGTCAAGAACTCGCTGGCCGAATACGGAAAATACCCAGAGCAGGCAGAAGCCCACTCTGATGCAGAAGCGTCGCGAGATAAGACTGCAAAGCTCCACGGGGGCTCCTCCGCGGAACAGAAACCCGGATTTCATTATGCGCCGTTTGTCGCAGTTCGCAAGAAGAAATTGGAGAGTTCTTCAAATGCTCGGCGCGAATTTGAGCGAATCTGATTGTAGAGAGCCGGCGGGCTAACGACGAGTGAGCTTGGAGGCTGCTGGTTCGTCGAGCATCCAAAGCAATTTTCCGTCCTCAGGCTGCACCAGTTGTGCGGGGAACGGTGGTCTGTTCTTGCCCTCGAGAATTTGATGGACCATCGTGGCTTTGTCAGGGCCGCTCGCCAGGAAGATCACTTCAACGGCGCGATCCAAAATAGGGAAGGTGAAGCTGATGCGGTGGGTTTTAAACTTCTCGACCCAATTGGCAATGACTAGTCTGGTCGTTTCCTCTAAGCCCTCGGAATCGGGAAACAGGGAGGCAGTGTGTCCGTCAGGACCAAGGCCTAGCAGAATCAAATCAAAACGTGGAAACTGATTGGGTTTGAGCTCGAAGAAGTGTTTGAGTTGTGCTTCGTAATCGGCTGCGACACCGGCCGCATCGGGATTCTCGGCCTTCACGCGGAAAACATTGGCCGCGGGAATCGCGATCTTTGAGAGCAGCGCCTCATTCACCATGCGGTAATTGCTCGCGGGATCGGTGGGCGGGACGTGGCGCTCGTCGCCAAAGAAAAGAAAGGTTCGGCTCCAGGGGAAGTCGGCATAACTGGAGGCGAGCAGGGAATAGAGACTCTTCGGAGTCGAACCGCCCGACAATGCGACTGAAAAACGGCCCTGGGCTCCGATGGCGAGACGCCCGACTCGCGCAAACTCTTCAGCAGCGGCGTGGAAGAGATCAGCGGTCGTGGCGAGGACGTCAATGGTACGAGTGGGGGGCATAGAGATTTGCACCTGGGCTATACCAGGGGGCGCAGAGTCCTGGGACGGAAGCAGGGGTCCTTCGACTCCGCAAGCCGATGCGCTTCGCGTATCGGCTTGCTCCGCTCAGGATGACTCTTTTGATTTTATTTTTCAAAGTTTCTCCAGCGACGGCCGTCGCGTTCCATCAATTCTTCGGACTCCTTCGGTCCCCACGTGCCAGACGGATAGTTCGGGAAATGGCGCGGTGGCAGGGCTTTCCAGACGTCGAGCACCGGGTTGACGATATTCCAGCCAGCTTCGACCATGTCGGCACGCTGAAACAATGTCTGGTCGCCGATCATGCAGTCGTGTAAGAGCCGCTCGTAGCCGGTCGAAGGAGTTTGTCCGAAATAATCGGCATAGGCGAAATCCATGTTGACCTCGCCCAGTTGCATGGCGGTTCCGGGAATCTTGGCAGCGAAGCGCAGCGAGATGCCTTCCTCGGGCTGAATGTGCAGAACGAGTTGATTCGGCATCATGTTTTCGACCGAAGTTTCACGGAAAAGCACGAACGGAGCGCGCCGGAACTGGATGACGACATGCGTATTGCGTCCGGGCAGCCGCTTGCCCGTGCGCAGGTAAAACGGAACACCGGCCCAGCGCCAATTGTCGATCAGCAGGCGCATAGCGACAAACGTTTCGGTACGCGAGTCTGGAGGGACCCCTTCTTCAGAGCGATAGGCAGGCACGTGTTCGCCATCAATCGTGCCTTCGCCATATTGTCCGCGCACCGTTTTGCTGAGCACGTCTTCATTGCTGAAAGGTTGAACCGCGTGCAGTATCTTTGCCTGCTCATCGCGCACCGCATTCGCCTCAAAGGAGATGGGCGGTTCCATCGCAGTGAGCGTGATGAGTTGCATGATGTGGTTTGGCACCATGTCCCGTAGAGCGCCGGCGCCGTCATAGTAGCCGCCTCGACTCTCAACGCCTACGGTTTCGACCACGGAAATCTGCACATGATCGATATAGCGGCGATTCCAGATAGGCTCGAAAATTCCGTTCGCGAAGCGCAGGGCCAAAATGTTCTGAACGGTTTCTTTGCCGAGGTAGTGGTCAATGCGGTAGATCTGATGCTCGTGGGCCACTTTCAGGAGTTGCTGGTTCAAGGTCTTCGCCGAATCGAGATCGTGGCCAAATGGCTTTTCGACGATGACGCGGCGCCAGTGGCCGTTTTCCTCGGTCATCAGTCCAACTTTCGAGAGGCGCTCAACGATGTCGCCGAAAAAGTTGGGAGCAGTCGCGAGGTAGAAGAAAAAGTTGCCGTGGTTGCCGTGCTCCTGATCGACCTTGGAGAGAACCCGCTTCAGATTCGTGTACGTGTCGGGATTGTCGAAATCTCCACTGATGTAGTGAATCCGCTGAACAAAGTCATCCCAGATTTTCTGGTCGATCGGGCCGCTCGCAAATTGCTTAAAGTCTTCGGTGGCTTTCTTGCGGGAGTCTTCATCGCTCATCGCGCTCCGGCCGAGACCAATGATGGCAAAATCGTGAGAAAGCAGTTGCTGGCTAGCCAAGTTATAGAGAGCCGGGATGAGCTTGCGGCGGGTGAGATCGCCGGAGAATCCGAAGATGACCATGGTGCAAGGGTCAGCCACGCGCGCTGCGCGGGGCTTGGTCGTTGCGGGCTTGACGTCAGTAAAGACCATTGGTGTCCTCTTTAGTGCGCGTTGACGTTCCAGGAATCTCGAACCGGTACATTCGCTACTTCTTCGCGGGCGATTTGGGTTCGACGTGACCGCCGAATTTCTGTCGCATCGCAGAAAGCATCTTATCGGCAAATGTGTGTTCCTGGCGCGAGCGAAAACGCGCATAGAGCGAGGCGGTTAGCACCTCGGCCGGAACCGCTTCCTCGATTGCCGCCTGAATCGTCCATCGACCTTCGCCCGAATCTTGCACAAAGCCGCTGTACTCGGCGAGCGTGGGATTTTCGACCAGCGCCATTGCGGTCAAATCGAGCAGCCAGGAACTGATCACGCTGCCGCGCCGCCAGACTTCCGCAATATCGGGCAGGTTGAGATCGTAGCGAATATTCTCGGGCAGCTCTTTGCTG
>JBELAC010000093.1:0-16332 GCA_049509215.1 Terriglobales bacterium | reverse complement strand
GGAGCATCTCCCCAGTTGAGCGATCCGTCGGCGTTACGGCTAAACACCGATGCCAGGTCGAAGCGAAAACCATCGATGTGCATTTCGTTCTTCCAGTACCGCAGGCTGTCCATAACCATTTTGCGCACGTGAGGCTGGTTGAAATTCAACGTGTTGCCGGTGCCCGAGTAATTGGCGTATGGGCTCGTCGGGTCGGAGGACAGCATGTAATAGCCTGCGGCGTCGAAACCCTTGAAGCTGTATGTCGGGCCGACGTGATCTCCCTCGCAGGTATGGTTGTACACAACATCTAGCACGACGAAGATCCCGGCTTTGTGAAAAGCCTTGACCATATTCTTGAACTCAAGATGTTGCCCATCATCATCAACACTCGATGCACACTGCGCATGAGGTGCGAAGAAGTTCAGAGGCATGTATCCCCAATAGTCACCCTCGTGAGGATCGCGCTGAAATATGGGCATGAGTTCGACGACGGTGATCCCTAGCTCTTTCAGATACGGGATCTTCTCCATCAAGCCGGCATAGGTGCCGGCTCGCGAAGGAGGCACACCGGAATTGGGATTCTTGGTGAACCCCTTGACGTGAAGTTCGTAGACGATCGCGTCCGATTCAGGTCGGGGCGGGAGATCGTCAGCCCAATCGAAAGCGGCCCGTTGTCTGGGCAAGACTCCAAGCGGCGCCTTTTCATGATTGGGCCCCCGCTCCATAGCCAGCTTGCGGTCAAATCCCGGCGGGAAGAAAACTCCTTTCGCATAGGGATCGAGAAGGACCTTCTCGTGATCGAAGCCGCGGAGACCAGCAACCGCCTGCCCTGAAACCGAGTAACCGTAATAGCGGGCATCGCACATTTGATCTAGCGGGATCCTGCAGTGCCAGATCCGCCCTGACTTATTGCGGATAGGATCAAACTGAAATGTCAAAACTGGCTTTGCCAAATCGGTGGGGGAATAGAGAAACAGTTTCACACTCTCGGCATGTTCAGCACACACCGCAAAATTGAAGGCCTGGTCTTCCTCGATCCAGGTAACCCCCAGGGGCAATGGAAGCCCCTCTGTGTGTGCCCACGTGCGACGTTTTTGCGGTGACTCTGCTGAGACGGGCGCTGCGTCAGATGCGCAGTCGCTGACCGCAATGGATTGGGGAAGTGTGTTTCTCACTTATTAAGAGCCTAATGACAGGCCGCATCGTCCTGCAGAGTACCGCCCGCGAACATCTGCGCCAGAAATTGGCCGCAATGGATGATCTTCTGGGCCCCGGAATCGTTGTTGAGCTGGTTCTCAGACATGCTTAGGTCTGCCGCGCTCAGCGAACTGCGAGCTTTGGCATATCCGTCAGCCCAGGTCTGCACATTGTTAAATTCGTTCTTGAGCAACTCGAGCCCGCGATAGTCGGAGTCCGTCGATGCCGCCGCTGAAGCTAATGCGACGCTGTCGGCAGCTCGCCCCTGGAACGCCATGGTCGTGTTTCCTGCCGTGGTATTTCCTACTGGATACCCATTCAGTACGATCGCCTGCAGAGTTCCACCCCACTCTCTGATCGACGCCATCGCCTCGATCGCCGCTTTCATGAAGGGGCGCGAGAAACCTGACGTGTGAGCTTCGCTGCTCGAGGATGAACCGTCCGGACCACGCAGTGTCAGAATAATTCTGTTCTTCTCAAAACTCAGCGACCCGTTTGTGATTTGCGCAAGCGCCTGCGCATCCACGAACACACGCCCCTGGTATCGAACGACACTTGCCTGTCCTTGGTAACCCTGTACGGACAACGCCTCTCTCTCACGCTGCGATTGCGCCATCGCCGTGGCCACCATCAACAGCCCTGCCCCGAACATCACCGGCTTATGCCTGATCATGTGGAACATCCACTAGCCTCCGATAAAAGTCGCTCTCGAACTGGAGCGTGCCTCATTGCTGAGGCAATTCTGCCACGCCACTTCCCGGCACGGCGTATTGTGCCTCGGTGAGGGGAGGAAGGGCAGCTTCAACTTGCATATCCATCATCAAATCGATGCGACGCTCCAACTGAAAGAACGCCGTCACTGTAAGGGCCGGAAGCACCTTGTTGAACTTCTTGTAATACTTCTTTTTCAACTCAGCCAGACGAGATTCGCAGTCAAACATTTCGTCTGCCATCGCTTTTGCGTCGGCGTCGGTCAGGTTCCGGAACTTCTGGGCGTACTGCTTTACGACGGCAGCGCGACGATTGTCCAGCCTGGATCGTTCGTACTCGTATTGCTGATAGATCGGCCAGAATGCCGCGCCATCTTTGTCACTGAAATTCATTCCTGTAGTGATCAGGGCAGTCCTGTTTGCCCGCATATTGGCCCTCGCCATTGCGATGGTGGAGTCAATAGTGGGCTCCTGATCTTGAGCACGGCCGAGAGGGCAAAATGCGACCATCGCGAACGTAAGCATGAGTAATGCAGAATTCTTCACCATTGACTGAACTCCTAAGCCGCTTGTTTTCGTGTCATTCGCCGGCGCAGCGGCGTAGTGCACTCGGCAAGTTTGTGCGAACAGCTCCTCGAAAGAACAGCGGAGCAGTTGCACCAGATGATGTAGGCACGCCACTTGCCGAACTCATCTCAGAATCAAATCATTTCTTATGTTGCGGTTCTGCAATAAGCCTGGTACCCGACGACAAAACCGTGCCCAGTAACGGTCACGCGGACCTCATCTGGTCACCGAACGAACTTTAGATCTGGCTCTGCGGGGGGCTCATGGCGGAATCACGTTATTGAACCTGTCGAGTATGCTTCCGGTCAAAGGAGCGAGAGCAGGGCAAGCGTGCCTTGGAATGTGTGGGAATGATAGGTAGCGGCTTTTTAAGTTAAATTAAGACGCTACCAAATACGCGAGCTTGTAGGTGATGCAGGACAAGAACTGACAGACGACGGATTACCGAGTTTCTATTTGATGTTATGCCAGTGTGGGCGGACAGTGCGATGACGGTTGACGGACCGGGGGAGGCACAACATGTTCGCTACTTTGTTAACGTTTGCTCCACCACTCGAAAGCTAAGGATCTTTTCGGGATGGGTGGAGTAGGTCAGTATCCCGTGCATCCCTTCTAGCACCAAAACGTCCTTTTCAGGAGTCCACACTTCGATCAGTTCTCCGCCGTCCGTCTTGTACTTGACCGCGTAGCGCGGCTTGATGAAGGGTAAGTCTAGAAGATGAACGGACAAAACAGTTCCAGGTCCAACGATGGATACTGTGCTGGGCTGTCGGATGAAGGACGATTCCGAAGTTGATTTACCCCAGGCCGGAATCAGACACGCGGTCAAAGACACTATCTGAAGGAGTTTTCTCAGCATTGCCGTTTCTCTACTAAAGGTTTCAACCGCCCGTCCATACCCAATCCGGAATTTCCCTTTTGATTTCTGCTCGACGCCTCGGCCTTCTTCATAACGATCATGCACATGGCTCCAACCCCTGCCCAGAAGACGGTGCGCGCACGTCGGCACAATGCCAGTGTCAATCCAGCAGTGCCCGTTACGCCAAAGATCTTGGCAATAAGCATATTTCCAGCTTCATAGGTCCCGAAGTTGCCCGGGTTGAGCGCGCCCACGAGGTTGATCACCTTGTTCAGCGCTTCCACGATGAAAGCGCCGCTCATGGCTACTTTTGCTCCCATAAACCGCAGAATGATGTAGACCTCCAGGACTGCCAGCATGTGCCATAGGAGATTGAAGATCAATGTTGCCCAGAACGCGGCCGGCGCTTCATCACGAAAACTCAGGAGGTTGTCTTCCGCCGAGTCAATGATCGGCTGTTTGCCGCTGACCCACGAGTGAAGCCGAGGCAATCGGCCAATCGCCCGAGTTGCCCGGCCCACCAACTGCCAACGATTTCTAACAGACACAGCTGCCAAGATCGCCGCTGATATGAGCACTCCAACGAGCAGCACTGCGTAGACTCGCCACGTGCCAGAAAGCGGGGCAAGCAGTAAGGTGGCTGAGATTCCTGAAACAGTGACCAGTACGGCGGTGAAGATATGCAGAGCTCCGTCAATCGCACCGGCCGATAATGCATTCGGTAGGGGCACTGCGCGACCCAACAGCGATATGCGCGTTCCCTCGCCAACCACCTTTCCCGCGACACCAAATTGTCCCACCCCGTCCGAGATCAATTGCGCGACGAAGCTACGGGACCAGGAAAGGCCGCTGATATCGCAGGTAAACGCCTGTCTCCAGGCGCATGTCTTGGCCAATTGTGAGAGCCCTCCCAAGAGGATAACGAGAGCGAATCCCCAGCCGACCGCCTGCAGTTGTTTCCAAACGGCCCCCGGGCCGCTTCGAAAGACCAAGTAGCCTAGTAGACCAAGGCCCAGCAGAGCCGCGAGAAATCGCCGAAAGAACTGAATCAGAGACCGTAGTCTGGGCGAGGTACTGCCATTGCGCACCTGTTTGAGGATCCTTCTCCATCTTCCGGCCTTCTTCGGTTTGCGCATCTGCTGGCTCCCCATCAGCGCACATTCAATAACTGAGTTGCCAACTCCCATATCGGCTCTCCCCCAATCGATTTACAACCTTTACATGGAGGAAAAGCATATGGAATGCCAATCGGGATGTTCACTTAAATGCGCTAATTTCAGTTGTTTCCCAGGAACCAGCCTGTATTCGGCATGAACTGCCTACGGCAGTGCCTCAATACGGGCATTGCTGGAAGCGCGCGAAGAGGTTCCCGGCCAGCGGCGAGCGATCGCGCGATCAATGACAAGATCTTCAGAACTGACCAGGTCCTATCCTTCGTCAAGCTCGTTTCATGGCGCAATCAGGCCACGGCGGCCGCGCACCGGCATAGCTTCCAACACTCTCCCGCGATAGCCCAGTCCTCCGCTGCCCGGATCACGAGGACCTTCGCGCGGGAATCGGAGCTCGATATATCTGCATCGAGCAAAGCATCCTTATTATTGCGGTTCAGGTCGATTGCGACCCCGAGAAAATCCAGGCCTTTGCACGTAGCAGCGCGCACTTCGGGGGAGTTCTCGCCGATTCCAGCTGTGAATATCAGAACATCCAGACCTTCCAAAACAGCTGTCATTCCTCCAATGGCGGTTCGCAAACGATGAACGTAAAGATCGAAAGCCAACTTCGCCCTTTCATTTCCTCGGTGCATTCCAGCCAAAATGTCGCGCATATCGGCTGACAGGCCGGAAATACCGAGCAGGCCCGATTTTCTATTCAACATGTCGTCGATCTGATCGGCATCAAGTCCGTACTGTCTCATGAGGAAGATCAGGATTCCCGGGTCAACCGAACCTGAGCGCGTGCCCATCATGAGTCCGTCTAAGGGCGTGAATCCCATCGTTGTATCCACGCTGCCACCCGCTCGAATGCCTGTGACTGAGCCCCCGTTGCCCAGATGACAACTTACAATTTTGAGTGACCTCAGGTCCTTCCCGATCAGCCGAGCCGCGCGGATCGAACAGTACTGATGGTTGATCCCATGGAATCCGTATCGGCGGATTCCATGTTCGAACCACTCATACGGGCCGGGATACGTCTGCGCCACTCGTGGCATCTGGCGATGAAAGCCGGTGTCGAAAACGGCGATCTGGGGCACGTCTCCCAGAAGATCCGCAATAGTCTTCATCCCCTGGAGCTCCGATTGGATGTGCAGCGGAGCGAACTGGGACAGTCCGGCAAGAGTCGAGTACACGTCGTTATTGATCAGAATGGGATCGTGAAAACATGGACCACCGTGGACCACACGGTGACCCACGGCGTTGATCTCTGCTGGGGATGCAATGCTGCGGGTATTACCGCTCCATAACGTGGCCAGCAGATCTTTCAGCGCAAACTCACACGGCAGACTCTTTAGCTTCTCCTTCCTGGTTATTCCTTTCGAATTCCTGACTGTAATCGCTGCCGTATCACCACGCCACTCGATGCGGCCCTCCCACAGCGGCAAAGGAGGACTCTCCGGAAGAGCATCGCCAATTTCGTGCAAGCATGCCTTCTGGCTGCTCGAACCAGAGTTGAGAACGAGGATCTTCATCTGTCTATCGACATGCTTCCAGAACAAGCAGTGCAGATAGCTTGCCAATCGGCCCCTCCGTAACTCGTGATTGTGCATAGATCCCACACACCTGATCGGCGCCAGCATGCCATGCCTTGGGCAGTGCCTCAATCTGGGCAGGGCGCCGAAGAGCAAAGATACAAATATTGTCGCGCTACAGGGGCATACCGCTCGGTTTCGATTGGCACATTGCATGCAAACAGTAGAAAGTTATGTGCGCACGCAAAGTCCGTCGGTGAAGCAGGGGTGCGCTGCACTTGATCCCAGCTCTCCCCAGGCAGTTACGGATCAAGTCACCCGCACCTCAGCCGACGGTTCTTTAGGACGGCACGAGCGGCATTTAATTCAGCATGTCACTCATCGCAGCAGCCCTGAAACCACGGTCGATATTGGTCGCAACAGATTTCTCTGAGGCTTCTGAAAAGGCGCTGCGCTATTCTCTGGCACTCGCCAGGTTCTATGAGTCGAAGTTTTGCTTGGCGCACGTGGTGTCCTCACTGGGTCTGACCATGGCAGGTCCTGGTGCAATCGCTGCCTGTGAAGAGACAGTATCGCGCGAGGCTGCGGATTTGAAGAACTCGCTGATTCAAGCCGGGGCCTTTACTGGCATTCCGCACAAATTCGTCGTTCGGCAAGGTGAATTGTGGCCGGAACTGCGAGAGATCATCCGACAAGAGAGCGCAGATCTCATTGTCGTCGGTACGCACGGACGACACAGCATAGCCAAGCTGTTTTTCGGCTCCATTGCCGAGCGGATTTTCCGCCAGGCAGATCGTCCAGTCTTGACCCTTGGGCCACACACCGATAGCCGCCCCTGGTTTGAAGCGTCCTCCACGCGCCGCACGTTCCTGTTTGCGACAGACTTCGGGCACGCGTCTCTGCACGCCTTGCCGCAAGCCATCGCGGCTGCCAATCAGTTTGGAGCCGAGCTCGCCTTTCTCAGTATCGTTCCAGCCGCACCATTCAGCACCGACGAAGCCCAGACGGACTGGCAAGCGGATGCGCGCATGAGAACCCTGCAGCGGCTGGCAGAACTCGCCGACGATGCCCGGCTCGACACAAGACCTGAGTTGTATGCTGAATTCAAATCAGGGCAGCCGGTAAGTGAGCAGATCCTCGAAACTGCTGACAAACTGCGAGCGGACCTCATTATTATGGGACTCCATGATTCGGCCTACGCCGGAGTGATCTCGCATCTGGATCTTGCCACTACCTATGACGTGATTTGCCAGGCTTCCAGTCCCGTACTTACAGTGAGCTGTTTTTCAGGGTATGACGTTGGACCGCGTCCGACCGAGGTAACAGCTTCGTCTTGGTCGGAAGCCGACCTCATTCGCATTCACGGCTTCGGAGCGAAGTGGTAGACGAGATCGCGATTCGCCGTCGACCAGATGTGTAACAGCCGCGAACAGAAGTCCAATGGATACTCCAGACATCAGCATGCCGACCATGCTTTCGAGCGGGCCTAGCAGTCGCCACTTTGATGGAAGGATCACATCTCCGTATCCAACGGTCGCATAGCTGCTCGCCGAGAAGTAAAACGCAGATTCCCAGGACGGAAGGCAAAGCCAGCGATAGCAACTCGCCCACAACAGAATAACGATTCCGTGCAGAACGATGACCGCAACCGTAGTTTCCATAACGAGTGCGGCGCAGCGAAACACCCGCACCTTGTGGATCTCGCGTGGAATGCTTCTTATCCAAATAATGAGCGCAGCGGCGCCGCCACACTGCAGCAATAGCGTAATCAATACGAGAAGAACGGCGGCACCAGCTTGTTGAAGCAATGTCATTTTTGAGGTCGCTCTTCCTAGTTAGGGGGTTCCCCAGCACATTTGTTTCACTCAATCCCAAAGGACCCATTGCGGTTGAACGCGGCGCCGCAAGCAATCGTGATGGGCTCCTCTATCGAAATCAATTCCGATGGCTAATGGGAGTAATGAAACTCTGCAGCCGTTAGTTCAGCTGCTGTCGCCGGCTCGGCTGCTGCGGGAGTCTCCCACTTGATCAGCTTCAGATCTAGCACGAAGATGGAATAGATCACCGGGACAAGCAGCAGCGTCACAAACGTCGCGATCGTAAGACCACCGATCTGGGCGTAGCAGAGCGGCTCCCAGAGCGGTCCCCCGTGAATAGCCAAGGGTATGAGCCCAAGCACAGTTGCACCGACCGTGATCATTACAGGTCTGAGTCGCACGATGCCGGCATCGAGCAGGGCTTCTCGTAAAGGCTCCCCTCTCTCGTGCGCTTCTTCGATGAAGTCGAAGAGCACGATGACGTGACTGACAATTACGCCCACAAGGCTGGCGACTCCCAGGAATCCCATAAATCCGAAGGGTTGTCCCATAACCACCAGACCGGCGAGAGCTCCTGTCATTCCGTATGGGATTGCTGCGAAAACCAAAAGCGGCTTGACGGCGCTTCGGAACTGCACAACCAATGCAATGTAGATCAGCAGCACGGAGATCGCCATGACCACGCTAAGTTCCTTGAAACCCTTCTGCTGTTCGTCATATTCGCCTCCGATCTCGAGGAAATAGCCGGGAGGCAGATTCTTCTGGAACTCCTTGATTTTCGGCAGCAACGGCGTGAGGACCTGTGATGGCAACACGCCTGGAATCGGGAACGCGGATACCGTAACTGTCCGGAATTGATTGCGGCGCTTGATTTTCGATACCGCCATTTCCGTTGTGACGTTGGACACCTGCCTGAGCGGTACGCGCTGATTGCTCGTCAGAGAGTAGACGTAGGCATTTTGAATGTCAGAGAGTCCAGCGCGTTCCTCCATCCGCAAACGAACGGCGATGGGGATTTGTTTGTCAGCTTCCCGGTAGGTTGACACAGGTAACCCACTCTCCGCCGCGGCGGATGAGAGGGCTATGTCCAGATTCGTGATCCCGGAAAGGTTGGCGCGGTCGGGGTCAACCTTGAGCCGGACATTCATCGCAGGCTCTCCCCAGTCGTCTCGCACCCGAGTCGCATTTGGTTGGGCCCGGAAGACTGCCTGGAGTTCGCCAGAGAGGCGGTGCAGAACGTCGATTTCCGGACCTGAAATTCGAATGGAAACGGGGATGCCAACGGGCTTGCCGGTTTCGAGCTGCCGCACATCGACCCGGGCTCCCGGGACGTCGCGGCTCAGCGCCGTCTGCAGCGGCCCAACCAGTTCGTTGGTTAAGTGCTTGTCGGCAACCTCGACGAGGATTTGCGCATAATTCAGCTGTTGTCGCTCCGGGTCGACGGAGAACCAGAATCTGGGACCTCCGCCGCCGACAAAGGTGGTCACTGATTTCAGAACGTCTTTCTGATGATGTTCGTTTCCAAAGCGTTCGGACTCTTGCCGAATGACAGTTTCCGCTCGTTGTGCGACCGCGTCCGTTGCGCCCAGCGGAGCATCAGGCGGAAGCCAGACATCCACATACGAAAGGTATGACAGGTCCTTGGGGAAGAACTGCGGCTTCAGCATTTGGAAAAACACCCCGCCCAAAACCAGCACAATGAGCGAGCCGGCAAACGTACCCCAACGATGTCTCAGCGCGAAGTTACCTACCCGGTAGTAGAGTGCCGGGAAGCCGTGCTTTCGTCGCTCTGACATCGGCTGCTCCAGCTGCTTGGGCGGCTTGATCATGTAATACGCGATTAGCGGCATAAACGTAAAAGAAACAATGACTGAAGCTATCAGCGTGCACGTCATCACGACCGGCAGGCTGTAAAGGAAGAAGCCTGTATCGCCGCTCAGCATCAGGAACGGGAGATACGCGACGATGTTCGTGATGGTGGCAAACACAATCGCTTTCGCCAGCTTCGTTGGCCCAATCCAGGATGCGAGATCGCGCGGAGAACCCGAACCCAACTCGCGTTTGATCGCGTCCCCTGCCACAACAGGCATATCGACCAACAATCCGAGGGCGATGATCAAAGTCGCAATCGAAACCTGTTGAATGTCAATCCCAAGAACATGAACGATCCCGAAGGTCATCGCCAGCGTCAGCGGGATGGAAGCTGCCATCAGCATTGCCGCACGCCAGTCCCAGAATCCGATCAGGGCGACGATTACGACGAGGACAATGGCCTCATAGAGACTGCCCATCAACAGACTGACAAGCTCCTTCACTTGCCGCGGCTGGTCCGACGTGCGAGCCACAATAAGGTCTGCTGGAAGTTGCGGGCGCACGTTGGTTAGTGCCTTGTCGACCGCCGTGCCAAACTTGAAAATCTGCTCCCCCGATCGCATTTGCACGGCCAGGGTGATTGCACGATTCCGATGCCACGATCCGTTCGCATCGCGAGCGACCATGTAGTTCGAGTACCGCATGGGCGTCTGATATGCCCGCGATATGTCGACAAGATCGCGCAGGTAAAGTGGCGCCCCACTAGCCGACGATGCCAGGAGCACGTTGCCAATATCTCCTGTGCTTTTGAACTCGGCGGTTGCGTCAACCAGGACATTCCGTGATTGGGTCTGGACGATTCCACCGGGAGCCGTCACATTCCTGGTGTTAAGGACGTCCTTGATCTTCGTCGGCTGCAATTTCAACGCTGCCAGCCGGGCGTCCGAGTACTCCAGATAGATCTCTTCGGGTAGAACTCCCACGCGCTGGACCTTCGCTACCTCTGGTACACGTTGCAGCGTGCGCTGGATCAGATCGGTGAAGTCATCCAGTTGCCGATACGAGTAGCGGTTATTAGCTACTTCCGCGATGTGTTCCTTAGTGGCCTGAGGGTCGCGAATGATAATCGGACCCCACGCGTCGGGATGAAAATCGTACTCCTGGAGTTTCTTCTCAATGAACTGCTGTCCATACGCGCGGATTTCGTCGTCCGACTTCGCCGTGGCAAAGTCGATTCCGGAGCAGCTTCCTACGGACAACGAACGAACATCGTGCGCGACCCCGTCCCGTTCTGCCTGCGCACCGAGCATCACAAATGGCCGCTCAATCACAGCGGGGGACACGGATGCCGGGTAACAGTAGAGAACGGTGACGCGCCCACTCGTAACTCCTTGGCGCACCTTCTCAATCGCATCCCGCACGCCGCGCGCACGCAACGCGATCTCTAGGTCCGGGACCGTCGGACTGGCGACCGTCAGCATCAGCGCTGCCGTGTCTCCGAAGTCGCTGATCCAGGTGATCGGCCCCGCACCGTCAGGAAGGTCAGTGATCTGGTTCAGTCGTTGTCCAATGTCCTGAAACTCCTGCTGGGTGTTCTTGATGTTGTCCAAAAGCCTGACTTGCACAACAGAAATGTTGTCCTGGGTGGTGGATTCCACACGGTCCACCTTGCTGTTGCCTGTGGCGGCCTGCTCGATCTTCCGCGTGACCAACTGCTCGACCTTGTCCGCCGAGATACCGGGCCAGGGGGTGATTGCCAGCGCGATGCGCACGGGTATGTCGGGGTCCTTCCGCTTGGGCATGTTCATGTACCCGAACACACCCCAGGCCAGAGTTGCGAACAAGGCGACCCAGGCAATCTGCCGGTTATTGACAAAGAATCGTGCGATGTTGCGAGTGCTATTGGGGTTCTCGGCGTTCATTGAAGGACCTCGACGGGCTGCCCATCCTTAAGAAGATTGGCGCCAGTGGTGATGATGCGATCGCCTGGGGTTAGCCCATTGAGTACGGTTATGTCGGTTCCAGTGACAGAGCCGATTTCTACGCTGTGGAGGCGAGCGACTTCTCCGGTATTCGAGCTGGAGACAATGAATACGCCATATTTTCCGTCTTTCGCTTGTACGACTGCGGAAAGTGGCACCAGCAGTGCCGATGTTCGACTTGCGCCGTCGGCATTCGCGAATTGCAAGGAGCCGATCATGCCCACCTTCAGCAAGTGATCGTGATTCGGGATAGCGACTTCGACCTCGAAATTACGCGTAATCGTATCCGCCGCAGATGACATGCGGCTGATTCGCGCATGAAATGTGCGGGTGGGGAACGCGTCGATGGCAACATCAACGAGCTGGCCTACCTTTACGGAACGGACAACCGTATCGGGCACTCCCACCACGATCTTTACGGTGTCGGTTTTGGCGAGCGCGAATGCGGGAACGCCAGGCCCGACGAACGCGCCGAGCTCGACGGCTTTCTTCACGATGTCGCCGTCGAAAGGGGCAATCATGGAGGTGTCACGCAGAGCGATTTCCGCCTCGCTCGTCAGGGCTCGCGCGGACTTCAATTGCTGCTCGCTGGCATCGTATTGCGCGTGAGCGGAATCGAAGTCGGGCTTCGTAAGGCTCTGGCTGTCGTACAAGTGCAAAGCCCGATCGAAGTCGAGCTTGGCCTTCTGTGCGACGGCTTCCGCGGCGGCTGCCTGCGAGGACGCCTGGTGTACCTTGTCCTCGTATTCAGACGATCGGATGCGGACGAGCACGGCTCCCCGGCTGACTCGATCCCCTTCCGCAACATCGCGCATCCTGCCGTCCTGGCCCCGCATTTGTTTAAGCGAAATGATGTACCCAGGAATTCTGAATGACAGGGAAACTTCCGAATCAGGCGTCACTACCGCCGAGAAACGCAAGCCGTCGGCGCTGAAGCCCGCTTGCTTCTCAATAGCTTGAGCCTGGACGCCCTGTGGAGGTTGACTGAGTGGCTTATTCGAGGCACAGCCGGCCATGACCAGCGCTAATGCAAGTGTTGCGATTGTGGTTCTCACGTTTATTCCTCTCCCATCGCGCGGCGCAAATCTGCAAGGGAACTCCAATAAGAAGAAAGCGCCTGCTGATACTGAAAAGCGGTTTCCGAACTTCGACCCTGAGCCTGTAAGAGATCTCTAACCAGTGCCGCTTGTTCTTGGTACTTGTTGCTGGTGACGCGGAATTCTTCGGCGGCGGCCTCATGACCGGTACGGGTAGCCTTCAGCAATAATGCGGACTCTTTCCACTTGCGATACTTCGCAGCGACTTCAACCCCGATCTGCGATGCTGCCTCTTGTGCACCGTTATGTGCCTGCGCCAGTGTGTTCGATTTTTCGCGTACTCGATTGTGGCGGCGTCCCCAATCGAACGGTTCCCAAGTCAACGCAAAGCCGGCCACACCGACATTCGTGGGAAGGACCTGCACGTTCTGGACGCCCTGGTAGCTAACCGCGAGACCAAGGTCCGGTATGTATTCGGCCTTCGCAATGCGGCGATCGTACTCGGCTTGTTTTTCCTTGAGATGAGCCTGGCGGATCTCAGGCCGATTCTCTGACGCCTGCTGGCGCGCCTCCTCCAGGCTCAGGGTTGTCGTGTCCTCCTCAGGAATGGAATCAACCCGAAAGGGAGTTTCAAGATCCCGTGCCAGGAGTTGATTGAGGCGCTCGTGCTGTGTGGCAAGTCCGTTCTCCGCAACCGACAAGTCATATTGCGCCTTGGCCAAACGCGCATCAACCTCCAAGGCATCTCCCTTGAGCACGGTTTTCTCTGCGATGTAACGCAGCGTAACCCTTTGCGCCTCTTGCAGCGTCTTCACTGCTTCCCCAGCCGCATCCACAGCGGCTTGAGTCGCTACTAGCTCGACGTATGCACTCCGCACTTCGGCCGCGATCTTCTGCCTCTCGGCGCGAACGTCTTCTTTCGCGATCTCGCGCCCAAGTTCCGTCGCGCGAATCCCCAATGCGATCTTGTACTGCTGTGTCAGCGGCTGATCGATGCTGCCGTTCATGAAGGCTGTCAATCTGGCCGGCGTGTGAACCTTGGCATCTGTTGACGGAATAGGGCCAACTCCCGGATAGGTCCCGAAGGTTCCCTTCGCGAATGTGAAGTCGAACGGCTGCAGCAGTTCGCCACCGAGGACCGAAAATTGAAAATGTGGCAGCCGCTTGCTGCGCATCGTGCTCACCTGGAAGTCATACTTCTGCGCTTCCAACCCTGAGTTCTTTACGAGCCGATTGTTCGAGAGTGCAATGGAGACTGCGTCGTCAAGCGTAAGAAGCGGGACGTCCTGCGTAGCTTGTTGAGCAAGCGACCCGATCGGTGACACAAATACAAGAATCGTAAGAAGCAGTGCAAGATGGTTCGATTTCATCATTCTTCTACCTGAATTCGGCTGGGGCCTGACGGCACTTTGAACTTGAGCGAACCCGTCGTCGCTCATGTTCACCAAGATTGCAGGTGCCGTGCCAAGCTGGAGTTCCTTGCAAGTTCTTGAATCAGAAGTGCGAGCGGCCAAGAATGCTGGAGAATGCCCATATGCGGTCGATGGGTGCTGCCCTCATTTGGGCACCGGGCGCAGTGGTGCCTTCAGCACACGCCTTGAGAATGATGGGTACCTTTTTCGAGTGCAAATCGAGAACGCGTTCGAACTCACAGGTCGAGCCATACGCTAAGGACAGCAGACTTAGAACGGATTTTGGATGGAAGATGTTGGGCAAGTCGGGCCAAGGGCTGCCCGATATCATGCTTGAGCGCTTTTTAGGTGTGCCTGCTCATCATCGGCGAAGAAGTTGCCCCTCTGCGCCCGAATTGCCCTTTATCGGCGTGTTCGACTTACGCTTGCCAATAAACGTGAGCTGAAGCCGTTCGCAAACGTCCCGGGAATACGAAGTCTCGGCGACGAACTGGGCTCCGAGCCTCTTGACAAACAAAAGCACCTCTTCCCCGATGGCGTCGATAAACATCACGTCCGTAAGATCGACAACTAATTCCAGTTTGCTATCGCAGCACGTGATGAGCGCCCGGACTTCCTCAGCGCCCTTGCCGGTGAATCGGCCTTCGAGCCGGCAAATCAAAGCACCGTCTAATTCTTGCGTTTGTACACGTAGCATGATGGCCCCTCTTACATCCGTCAGCAGCCTCAAAATCGCTGGCCATAGTCACCCTTGCACCTGCTTTGCCAGGGGTTCTCAGCGCAACCTATTGAGACTAAACGATCTTTCGAGCGTACGCCGCCCTGAATAACGGGCAGTGCCAGCATGGGGGCAGCCTTTGGCACGGGCTAAGAATCAAGGCGGCTGAAACAGCCGCCTTGAAGAGCTGAAAGATAGGGAGGAAGCCGGACAGTTTGCAGTCAGGCTGAATAATCTGCGCGAGTAATGTTCAGCCTCCGCATCTTGTTCTGCAGAGTGGTTCTCTTGAGCCCGAGGCGTTCGGCCGCTCCCCCGTTGCCGGCGATTCTCCCGGCCGCGCCTTTTAAAGCATCGAGGATCGCCTGCCGCTCTGCATCCTCAAAGGTCGACGCTGCCGCAATAACAGTCCGGCCAGTGGATCTGTTCAGCTCCGAGCGCGGCACATTCAATTCGTCGCCTTGTGTGAGGATCACGCAGCGCTCAATGAAGTTCTCTAGTTCGCGGATGTTTCCCCGCCAATCTGCATTCGCCAGAGCCTCCATCGCGGATTTGGGGACAGACCGGATGCGCTTTTGCATGCGCCGTGAGAGACGCGACACAAAAAAATGGACCAGTAGCGGGACGTCTTCGCGCCTCTCACGAAGCGGCGGAATTTCGATTGGGAACACTCTTAACCTATAAAAAAGATCCTCGCGAAACTGATTGTTGCGGATCATGCTTTCTAAATCCCGATGAGTGGCAGCAATCAGACGAACATCAACATGAATTGTTTTGGTACTTCCGAGACGTTCGAACTCCTGCTCCTGCAGGGCGCGCAGAAGCTTTGGCTGCAAATCCATAGTAATGTCGCCGATCTCGTCGAGAAACAGAGTGCCGTGATCCGCCAACTCAAACCGGCCTCGCTTCTGGATGAGCGCGCCGGTGAAAGCACCCTTTTCGTGGCCGAAGAGTTCGCTTTCCACCAAGCCCGAAGGAATCGCCGCACAGTTCAGACGAACAAATGTGCGCCCCCGCCTCGGACTAAGATTATGAATTGCCCGTGCAACCAGTTCCTTTCCGGTACCGGTCTCACCATGTAGCAGAACCGTAGAACTGGTCGGCGCAACGATCGCGACTTGGTCCAGCACTTTGCGAAGAGCGGCACTCTTGCCGACCATGTCTTCGAAGTTGTATTCAGATTCGATTTCTGATTCGAGGTAGAGGCGTTCTTCCTCGAGACGAGTTGCCGACGCGTGCAGACGCCCATACGCGAGCGCATTATCCAATGCAAGCGAGATCTGCATGCCAATCCCCGCGAGGAGATCCAGATCCTCTTGACCAAAAGCAGAGATCCTGCGGCTCGCGATCGACAGCACACCCAATGGCCTATTTTCGGTAGCCAGGCAAGCGAAAGCTAAGGACTTTATCGACTCGGCCTTCAAGGGTTCTCGCAGAGCGGCAGGCAGTTTGTCAAAGTCCTCAGGCGACCAGATTTCCGCCTTGCGCTGACGCAGCTTCTCAAAATCCAAAGCAGCGGCGCTCAGTTCTGCCGAGGCAACCGCGGTCATCGGCCC
>JBELAC010000092.1:0-16355 GCA_049509215.1 Terriglobales bacterium | reverse complement strand
TTCACAACTGTCTTGTTGCGCCCAAAATAGAGGGGTTTTGCAACAGGCGTTCTGCCTGACTCAAGTCACTGGATGGCGCGTTGCGCAACCCTTTGCACTGTTTAAGAACTGCAGCTTCCCTCGCGCGATGCGAGGCTTGAGCCGTTCCAGTATGCTGTGACATTCCGATTCACCACTCTCCATGGAAGCTCCCGAGCTTGAAATCAGTCCCGTCACGTTTCGGTCCTACCTCCGACTGGTCGGCGGAAACCAGAATTTTCGCCGGCTCTGGGGCGCGCAGGTGGTCAGCGAAATCGGGGACTGGTTCTACACCCTCGTCATTTACAACCTTTTGCTTCAGTTAACCGGGCGCGCGGGGTCCGTCGCTTTAGCTCTGGTGCTGCAAGTATTGCCGCAGACGCTGATCGGCCCCACTGCCGGCGTCGTCAATGACCGGCTGCGGCGCAAACAAGTGATGATCGCCGCCGACATCGGCCGCATGGCAATCGTCCTCTGCATGTTGTTCATCCGATCGAAGCAGATGGTGTGGCTCGTCTATCCACTGCTTATGGCGGAGACTTTACTGGTCGCATTCTTTGAACCTGCGCGCAACGCAATCATTCCGAATCTCGTCGCGCCCGAAGATATCGTCGTTGCGAACACCCTTTCGTCTACGACCTGGTCGGTCAACCTGATGCTCGGCGCGACGCTGGGAGGTGTGGTTGCGGCTCTATTCGGGCGTAACGCGGTTTTCCTGCTTAATGCATTGTCGTTTGTGGCCTCGGCAACTTTGATCTGGGGAATGCATTTTGCCGAACCTCATGCCGAGAATGGGCACCCGTTCCATCTGCGTGAACTGATCGACTTCTCTCCGATCATGGCGGGGATCCGCTACGTGCGCTCGCACGCGCGTCTGCGCGCAACCATCTTCGTAAAATTCGGGAACCTGATTATCGGTCCGGGCTGGGTTCTTTTCACCGTCATGGGACAGAACGAGTTTGCCCTGCGCTGGCGCGGGATGGCCCCTGAGCGGGGAGCATTTCTCGGGATGAGTCTGTTGCTCGGTGCCCGCGGACTCGGCGCGTTGCTGGGTCCGGTGATGACGGCGTCCTGGGCAGGGCACTGGAAACCCAGGCTGGAGCGCGCAATCTTCTGGGGATATCTGGCGACGGCCACGGGCTACGCTTTGCTCGGAGTTGCAGGGCATCTCTGGCAAGCATGTCTGTGCGTCGTCCTTGCCCATTTCGGCAGTTCGATCATCTGGGTGTTCTCGACCACACTGCTGCAATTGCAGAGCGAAGATGAATTTCGCGGCCGAGTCTTTTCTGCCGACCTGGGCCTTTCCATGCTCACCATCGCACTCGGTGCTTACCTTGCCGGGCGCTTCGTGGATTGGGGCTTCGCCGCCCGATACGTGGCCAGCGTGGCAGGCATGCTGATGCTGATTCCGGCCGCACTGTGGGGATGGGCGATCCGGCGATCGTCCTCGGAGATTTAGACGCTGCCAGACAATCTACGGCAGAGACATTGAGACGCAGAGTGAAACAGGACGTTGCTCTATTTGTTCTGAAACGGCAATCGTGCGATCAGTGCCGCGATTACCGCGACAGGCGGTCAATCTTCGCAGCCAAAATGAAATCGGATTCGGTGAGGCCGTCGACGGAGTGGGTCCAGATTGTGATCGCAACCTTTCCCCAGCCTAGAAGGATGTCGGGATGGTGTCCCTGCGCTTCGGCGATTTCGCCAATGCGATTAACAAATGACAAAGCGGATTTGAAGTCGGGAAATTTGTAAGTGCGGTCAAGATGGTGTTCGTGGACGATGTTCCAGTGTTTGCTCTCTGGAAGCTGAGCGAAGACTTCCGAGAGTTGGAATCCCTTGAGCCGCGGCACACCGCCCTTGCAGGGAACACAGGTCTTATCGGCCAACGAAGCCATTGTCGAACCCCTGGGAAAGGAGCGTTCCTAGAACGGAATATCTTCATCCGTGATCGGAGAACTCCCGGCCGGCGCGTGTTCGGCTTCGGGAGGAGCACTCTGATCGAAATTGTTGCTGCCTGCGGATGCTCCACGCGACCCGCCGGAATGTTCGGCGCCTTCGCCGCGCCCGCCGAGCAAAACCAGATCGTTGGCCACGACTTCGGTCATATATTTCTTCTGGCCGGTTTGCTTGTCATCCCAGGAGCGGGTCTGCAGGCGTCCTTCGATGTAGACCTTGCCGCCCTTCTTCAGATACTCGCCGGCAATCTCAGCCAGGCGCTGCCAGAGCACGACGTTGTGCCATTCG
Source organism: Terriglobales bacterium (assembly GCA_049509215.1). Classification (GTDB taxonomy): domain Bacteria; phylum Acidobacteriota; class Terriglobia; order Terriglobales; family Acidobacteriaceae; genus Acidiflorens. The sequence goes on along the minus strand of JBELAC010000092.1, from coordinate 14,090 downwards.
GTGCGGTCCTGCCAATTACCGTCTTTACCCTTGAAGCGTTCGTTGGTTGCCAGGGTGATCTTCGCCACGGGCGTCCCCTGCGGCGTGTATTTCACTTCCGGATCCTTGCCAAGATTTCCGATCAGGATCACTTTATTGACGCTTTTGCCGGCCATGATTGCGGGCTCCTTCTAGAAAACTGGGGTTCAAGACGCTCACTATAACAGAATTGGGCAGGGCGAGGTCGGTGTCGCACGTACCGGAATTTTGTGACGAATCGTCTGGCGCTGTGACGGAGTCGTCGGCGCGAGCTAGAGACGCAGCTTGCTGCGTCTCCGACTGCGTGAACCTGCAAGCACATCTTTACGAAGGTAGCGATGGGACCTCGCGACGAGTCTCCTATCCTGACATTTGAAACAGCATCAAGTAGACGACGACGCCGGTTACGGAGACGTAAAGCCAGATCGGGAACGTCCAGCGCGCGATCGCTCGATGCCGCTCAAACTGCTCGCGCAGTCCGCGCGTCAGTGTGATCAGCACCATCGGTACAATCACGATTGCCAGGATCGTGTGCGAGATCAAGATTGTGAAATAAAGCGCGCGGATCCACCCCGTGCCGTGGAAATAGATGATGCCGCCGTGATGGGGCCAGTGGTAGTACAGATAACAGATAAGAAAGATAGTCGAGGTCGCGAAGGCCGTCAGCATCACGAAGCGATGCGCCGCCACTTTGCCGCGGGCGATCAGCGCTCGCCCGGTCACCAACAGCACCGCACTCAATCCGTTGAGCGTGGCATTGATCTTCGGAAAAATCGAATAGTCGGTCATGAGAATCTCTTTTTACGGGAAGAGTGGCGACTTGGCAAGGGTTGCGAAGTCTCGTGGCATACAGATCCATCCCTTCGCCTAGGATTTCGGCGTACGGCTCGGACGCCGCGCAAGCGCCGCAACTTCTGCATTCTGACTTCTAACTTCTGACTTGTTTTCCCTCTTTGCGTATAAAATGAGGGCACAATGTCTGACGTGGGCACACCGCAGCCACCTGTTCCTGGAACTGCGCCGACACAAAACTCATCTCGCCCTGTCCCAGTCGTCGCCGTCTGGGCGCGCGATCTGCTTGTCTCGCTCGCCATTTCCGCCTTTATCATCATTTTTCTTTATCAACCGGTTAAGGTCGAAGGCACCAGCATGATGCCGGGTCTCGAGGACCAGGAGCGCATCTTCGTCAACAAGTTCGTCTATCGATGGGAGCCCATTCAGCGCGGTGACATCGTTGTGTTCCGCTACCCACGCGATCCATCGAAAAGCTACATTAAGCGAGTCATCGGCGTGGCCGGAGACCGCATCCGCATCGAAAACGGCCAGGTCTACGTCAACGAACAGCCACTCGACGAAGACTATGTCCCCACCGACTACGCTGACGCACGGTCCTACCCGGAGATCGTTGTCCCGGCCGACAGCTATTTCGTACTCGGCGATCACCGCACCATGTCGAACGATAGCCGGGACTTCGGCCCGGTGAACGAGCGCTTCATCTATGGCAAAGCGGTCTTCGGCTATTGGCCGATGGAGAAACTGGGACGGCTGCGCTAGTGTGGCGCGGGCACTCTTGCCCGCGCGATTCCGTACACACAGAATCGGGTCTACCTGGTCGTTGCGGTGAGGGTTACGCTCGCGTCAAGCGCTGTTGCTGCAGTCCCGCTATAAAATAGGTGGATGATCAGGCTCTTGGCAGTTATTCTTGCTTGCCTCGCCTCCGCATCGGCCCAGTCCGGGCAGATGTTGATTTTCGATCGCGCCCCGTCATCGGATTCCAACCAGTCTCTGGGGCTGGCGAAGCCATCGGAGGGATTTCTGGCCGATGATTTTCAGGTTGGTGCGGCAAAAGAAGATTGGGTGATCGAGCGCATCCGAATCTGGGCTGTGCCGGATCTTAAGGCGACGGCTCCGCATGGGCTGGGAGATGTGGTGAACAAGATCAGCCTTTTCGGCGGCATCGCGCCCGATTCTCCTCCTCCCGGCCAGAAGCCGGCGGCCGATTGCGATTGCCACAACCTTCCCACAATCAAGGTTGCCACGGTCGAACCCGGCGGTAATGCGACCGACATGAAGGATGTGACGATTGCGACGATTCAGCAGAACGGCTCCGATGTCTGGCAGATTGACTTCAAGGATTTGAAGTGGTCGGTTCCGGGAGGAACGAATATCCAGTTTGGCGTGCTGGCCGAGTCTTCTTCCCTCTACAACTGGTACAACCTGGGTGCCGCGCCCGCCCAAGGGCAGCATTTGCGGGTATTCTCGAGCGCGGGCAAGTTGCAGAGCGTGTTTCAGGCCGAGACTCCGGCGCGCATGAACGTCCAGGTGTGGGGGCACTTGCTGGCGAGAATCTCGATTCGACAAGCGGGGCAGAAACTGCGAGTGGTGCTCAAGAGCGATCCGTTCCTTGATTCACGCCAAGTCGACACTACCAGCCTTCGGTTCGGGCCGGGAAACGCGTCTCCCGAAAATGTGAGGACGGAGGATGTGAACCATGACGGGAAGACGGCGCTGGTCATGATGTTCGGTGCGCGCGATGGCATTGCTCCGAACAGCATCAACGCGTGCCTGACGGGAAAGCGACTCGACGGGGCGCCGTTTGAGGGCTGCGACCTGCTGAAGCACTGAATCAGTTAATCTGCACGCTCGATAGATCGCGCATTTTACCCGGCGTCTAGTGTCATGTCCCGCAAGTTCGTGGAATAACTATCCGATTGTTTTGAAAGGGAGCGGCTTCAGCCGCACCTCAACGGTTCCCAAGAAGCGGGGGGCTTTAGCCACTGAGGTGAAGAAAGTCGACTCGGATTCACCGCGTCCACTTCGCCCGCGTATTTCTGGGACACCACACTAGCCGTGCTTGATAAACCGTAACGACGCGGAATTCATGCAGTAGCGAAGGCCTGTGGGCCTTGGTCCGTCGTCGAAGACATGACCCAGATGCGCGTCGCATTCGGTGCATGAAACTGCGATGCGTGACATCCCGATGCTCGGGTCGCTGGTTTCGCGAACATTTTCTTTCGCGATGGGCGCCCAGAAACTGGGCCAGCCTGTTCCCGAGTCAAACTTGGTGTCGGACGTGAAGAGCGCATTGCTGCAGCAAATGCAGCGGTAGAGCCCCTTGCCTTTCGACTCGGCATACTCACCGGTGAACGCGCGCTCGGTCCCTGCCTTGCGCGTGACTTCGAATTGCAAAGGGCTCAATTGCTGTTTCCATTCGGTGTCGGTCTTGCGGATCTTCGTGACTTGGGCCGGTCCGAGTTTCTTGCCGGCATCGTCAAAGGCGATTACGGTCACGGTGTTTTTGTCTTCGTTGGTTTTGGCAGCGGCGGTCCCGATTAGGGAATTCGTCATCCAACTAGCCGCAGCCGCGCCCGTGATTGCAAGCGCCGAACTGCTTAGGAACCTTCTTCGGTCCATGATTCTCACCCCTTTGAATCGCCATTTGGGCGATCCGTCTTAGCCTGATGTAAAGACAAATAGACTCTACATCTGTCTGCCGGCCAAGACGGGTTTGCATAGTGAGATGAATGTGGGCCGCAGAAGTTACGTGGTTAGAGGAATTTTTCGGTAACGGAAGGAAACGCGGCGTAAGGTACCGGTTGAATCGAAGGGTCAAGAATGGTGCGGAAGGGGGGATTTGAACCCCCACGCCTTTCGGCGCCACCCCCTCAAGATGGTGTGTCTGCCAGTTCCACCACTTCCGCTTACAAGACTGCGCGCAAACCGCATGAGGGAACCGAAGTTTGCCCTAAGTCTTTATACACGGTCGAACCGGAGCGTTCAAGGTCAGCAGCGCTTTGTCTCCGTGCATTGGTTGACCCGGCTGCGCTTGGTTCAAGGCCGAAAACCATTGTGGCGCGGCGATTGCGCGGAGTTCGCGATGTGTTTATCGTGGGATGCGTTCACCAACCATCTTTGAATGCTTGGAACGGGCTACGTTTTTTCGTTTTTTGCCAGGATGATGGTGCTGCAACCGTTGTGGGTAGCGACGATGGTGCCCGAGACGAAAGGTGTGCCGCTGGAACAGATTCAAAAACAACTCGGAATGGATCTTGCTGCCGATGAACTTTAACGTTATTGGCGTGGGAGAAGTTCTTTGGGATTTGCTGCTCACTGGACCGAAGATGGGCGGGGCTCCGGCGAACTTCGCCTATCACGCGCACGCGCTGGGAGCGCGCGGCCACGTGATCACTCGAGTTGGAAATGACGATCTCGGGCGAAACATTATCGGACGGTTCCGGGAAATGGACCTGCCGGAGAAGACTGTGCAAGTGGATGACTCCGCGCCGACCGGAACGGCCAAGGTCAGCCTGAGCGGCGACGGGCTGGCTCATTTCACGATTCAGGAAAATGTCGCGTGGGATTTTATTGCCGCGGGAACCGAGGCGCTCGAGGCTGCGAGGGGCGCGGATGCGATCTGTTTCGGAAGCCTTGCGCAGCGCAACGAGGTTTCGCGGCGTACGATTCAACAACTCCTTGGGGCTGCGCCCGCCGAAGCGCTGCGGGTTTTCGACATCAACCTGCGCCAGCATTACTATTCGCGTGAGGTGATCGAGCAGTCGCTGAGGCTCGCGGATGTGCTCAAGCTGAATGACGATGAGCTGCCAGTTCTGGCGGAGATGTTTGTGCTCGGTGAGTCGGACGCGGACCGGATAGAGCGTTTGGCCGGGTTGTATGAACTGCAGGTGGTTGCTCTGACGCGCGGCGCGCAGGGCAGCCTGCTCTACGCAGGCGGGAGATGGGCGGAGTGTTCATCGCGTCCGGTGGAAGTGGTGGACACGGTGGGCGCGGGCGACTCTTTCACCGCCGCACTCGCGCTCGGACTTCTTCAAAAGATGGATCTCGACGAAATTAATAACGTGGCGAACGAAGTCGCGCGCTATGTGTGTTCTCAGGCGGGGGCTACTCCTGCTATGCCGACTGAGTTTGCGAAGAGATTCAGGGCGACGGGTCCGAGCGCGCTGCATCCTAGTTTGTAGTGCGCGCCTCAGATCACGTTCGGCTCACGGCTTCGGCGCTGGGTCATTGGGCAGTGGCGCAACTGCAGGACTCGCTCGCGGTTGGTTTGTTGTGGTGGCTCGGGCTTTGGGTTATTCACGTGCCCTGGGCGCCATTGTGGGCGCTGCTTGCGGCGGTGCTGCAGATTATTCCGCACCTCGGGCCCATCTTGGGTCTGGTCGGGCCGGTGCTGGCCGCGGTTGTTCGATGGCAGGACTGGCGGCATCCTCTCTACGTTCTCATTCTTTATGCGGTGATCATCGTCGTGGATGGATTGCTGCTGCAGCCTTACATTATGCGGAGGGTTGCGAAGGTTCCGATGTGGGCGTCGATCCTGGTGCCGCTGGTGCTGGGATTCCTGATTCCGTTCTGGGGATTTGTGCTTGCGCCGCCGCTGCTGGCCGTGGTGTGGGCGTATAGAGCGCGGAAAACGGAAAGGTTGTGAAATCGAGATTACGTCAAATATCCCAATGGGTGAGGGCACGTGCTTGCGCGTGCCATTACAATTCCTGTGTGAACATTCGAGATAAGAGCCCTGACTGGTCTACGATCCAAGTTTAAGAATCGCCTCTCGCAGTCTTCCGTGCTGCTGCGTCAAGTGCAGGTAGAGCATTTCGTCCGGCTTCGACTTGGCGCGGATTATTCGAAGTAAATCGTCTTTTTCTCGTTGCGTCCAGCGCTGAAATTTCGACGTTTGCGCCAAAATGAGTGCAAAGTTACCGAAGGCTGCTTTCTCCAGCGGCTTCCAGGAGCTTGTCTTGACCCCTAACGCTTGCTCCAGCCTCTGCCTTGAATGCTCGCGCATTTTCTCGGCATCGCCTCCGAAGTCTTGTGCCATTTGTTGATTCACGCGCAGGCCGATATTGCGGGTCGAAAACGTATCCCACGCGCCAACTTCGCTTCCCGGTAATTCGTAGAAGACGTGTCCGGCGGCCAGACGCTTCAGCGTGCGCGCGGGAGTGCGGTATTTGGGATCAGCTTCGATTTTCTTTTCTTCGCGCGCGACTAATGCGCGGAGATCGGCGCGGCCGGGGCGGAAGCCCAGCTTGCGGTAAAACCAGAATGCGCCTGACTCGATTGCCTCGTCGTTGTCGTGGCCGAGTTGATAGGGATAGACGGAGACGACGGTCGTTCCCATCCACGCGCAGAGAGAGCGCAGGACTTGCGCGTAGATCCATCCGGCCTCGCCGCCGCGGAAGGTGTAGAAGGTGTTGAAGCCGACTTCCATCCATTCGCAGAGGCCGATGGCTTCGATGTAATTGATAGGGACGCCGTTCTTCAGAGTAAAACCGGCAACGTAGGCGCGCAGCGGGAGACGGCGGTCGGGCGGGAGGTTCCATAGATAGATGGAGATGCCGCGGCCGGCTTCACTTGTACCAAAATCTGCGCGCACGACCGAGCGCGGATCGGCCAGAGTCGTGCCGTAGAGTTCGCGGTAGCGGACGAGCATGATTTCGCGAATCTGCTCGGCAACGGCTTGTCCTTCGCGCAGGGAAACGCCTGTAAGGACGGGCGGGCGCTTGGCTAATTCCGCGGCGAGCGAGATCTGGCTGCGGCTGATGAGCGGACCGTCGTGATAGAAAACTTTGCGCACCGGCTTCCAGTTGCGCGTGCGCGTGAGGGAAGAGTTGCCGAGGTGCCAGCGCAGGGGCACGCGTAGAGAGTCGTAGAGTTCGGCTTTTTGCTGCGACGGTAGCTCCAAATTTTCGAAGCGTTTGATCAGCGATGCCGAAGTTGGGTTGTTCTTTCCGCTTGCCGTCTCCAACCAGCGCTGCCACGGAGTGTCCGCCTCGACGCAGGCGTCATCTTCGAGCAGCGGAATGAAGCGCGGGCCGGTGTTGCCGAGTTCGCGGCCGGGTTCGTACTTGTCCCATGCGATCCCAACCTGGCCCGACATTCGTCGGACAAGCCATCGCGCGACGTCGAAACCGAGCGTGTCTTCCATGGTTGTCCCGGTAATGCCGGCGTCCTCGAAGGTGTCGAAGGCATCCATGTCGGCGCCAGCTTCGCGCAAGGCTTCCACTTTCTTGTGGAACTTATTGAGAATGCGCTCGGCGGCTCGCGAGACCGCCGGACCGTGCGGAAATGCTCGCAGGAAAAGCAGCGCCTCGTGAAAGCGGATCAGCGATGCTGGGGCGGGGAAGCGTGCGGCGTTCAGTGCGCGCAACAGTTTGAGAACGTTGGCTGACTGGCCGCGGCCAAATCGGTAGCGTGCGCCTTCGAGATCGGAGAGCAGGCGGTCGAGAGATTTAGCAGACATATTGGGCAAAACAAGGGTATCTCATGCCGTTCGGCAAAGGGTTGCTGTCTCGGATGCCCGGGCTTGGTCCTGGCCCCGCATGCTATAATCTTCATTCGCCTGAAGGTTTTACCGTTGAGGCTATCCTGATGATTTCCTCCGTCGGCGAGTTCATAGATCTGAAAAAAGCTCTGCGAATCAGCGAAATTTAAGTTCAAAAGATCCGAGGTATTCCCATGTCCGGCCATTCAAAATGGGCAACAATTAAACATAAAAAGGGCGCACTCGACGCCAAACGCGGCAAGATTTTTACCCGTCTCATCAAGGAAATCTCCATGGCTGCCAAGAGTGGCGGCGACCCCGACATGAACCCGCGCCTGCGCACCGCCATCCTTGCGGCGAAGGCAGAAAACATGCCTGCCGACAACATCAAGCGCGCCATCCAGCGCGGGACGGGCGAACTCCCCGGCCTCACGTACGAAGAATTCGTGCTCGAAGGCTATGGACCGGGCGGCGTGGCGCTGCTCGCCGAGATTTCCACCGACAACCGCAATCGCACGGTCAGCGAGATCCGCCACGTTTTCGGCAAAAACAATGGAAACATGGCCACGGCAGGGGCGGTCGCCTATATGTTCCACAAAAAGGGCGACATCATCATCGCCAAGTCGACGGCCAAGGAAGATGATTTGATGAACATCATTCTCGAAGCGGGTGGCGAAGACCTGAAGGATGATGGCGAGAATTGGGAGATCCTCACCCAGCCCTCGGCGTATGAAACGGTTCTGGAAGCGGTAAAAAAAGCGGGGATCGCTCCGGTATCGTCGAGCATGGCGATGGTCCCAGATACCTACATCAAACTGGAAGGCCAACAGGCGGCGCAGATGATTCGCCTCCTCGAAGCGCTCGAAGATAACGAAGACGTGCAGAACGTTCACGCCAACTTTGACATCGACCAGAAAGTGCTGGAAGAGGTCGCGGGATAGTTTCACGGCAGAGTTTTTCAATCTTGTTCAACAAGCCGCCATGCAAGGGCGGCTTTTTTGTGATTGCGCGCACTTTTCAGTGTGACAATGAGCCCATATTTGGAATTCCCGAAGAAGTTTTCAACATCGCTGAGGAAAAGTGTGTGGAAAAGCAGGGGCTAAGTTCTGTAACCTCCTGTTAACGAAGTCGCTTCTACATTCTGCACCGTAGGAAGTGCTAGGCGCATCGCGCGAAAAGTTGATCGCCACTTCTAACGAACATGAATGATCTTGCTGAAACCGGATATTAGCATTTGAAAACGCGTCTCGATAAGCTACTGGTGGATCGCGGACTGACGCCTTCGCGCGAGCGTGCGCAGGCGCTCATTCTTGCCGGCAACGTGCTGGTCAATGGGCAAAAAGTCGAGAAGGCCGGCACTTCAATCGACTCCGATGCTGCGATCCGGCTGCTAGGCGGTGATCTGCGCTACGTCAGCCGCGGTGGTCTCAAACTTGAGAAGGCGCTGGAGCATTGGCGGATCGATCTGAACGGTAAGCTGTGTTTGGATGTCGGAGCCTCTACCGGCGGATTCAGCGATTGCATGTTGCAGCATGGCGCGGCCAAGGTGATTGCGGTTGACACCGGTTATGGCCAGATGGACTTCGGGCTACGTAATCATCCGCGGCTGCGGTTGCTGGAAAAAACCAATGCTCGCTATCTGACGAGTGAAGACATCGGCGACCATGAAATCCATTTCGTTGCGATGGATGTTTCGTTTATCTCGGCAACCCTGGTGCTTCCGGCGGTGGTTCGAGCGGTCCTTGGCGCGGGGAATTCATGCGAGGTCGTTGTGCTCGTGAAGCCGCAATTTGAGGTGGGCAGGGAACTGGTGGGTAAGGGCGGAATCGTGCGCGACCAAACGGCTCAGCAATCCGCAGTGAAGAAAGTGGAGGCGGCGCTGGTGGAACTCGGCGGTACCAATCTCGAATGCATCGAATCGCCCATCCTCGGCGGTGAGGGCAACCGCGAATTTCTGCTGCACGCAGTTCTTTCCTGCGGTCGGCAATAAAATATCACAGACGCATGGAGGCACAGAGAAGCCTTACGGCTAAAGACCTCGTCTATGACTGAGATTCAACCTCTGCCATCTGACCTCTGCCCCCTGAAATCGCCTTCCACTTCTGCATTCCGACTTCTTACTTCTGACTTGCCCCTCCTGACTTCTGTACAATCGGAAGTCCGGTTCCGAAAGATATGCCTGAAAGCGCACACAACCTGTCGCGTCCGAAGAGGGTCGCGATCCTGTCCAAGCCCGATCGTCCAGAGTTGTCGGAGGTGCTGCCGGCGCTCGAGAAATGGCTGCTGGCACGGGAATACACCGTCGCCATGGACGACGAGAGCGCGGCCTACTATCCCGCGGCGCAGGTCGTGCCTCGCAGCGAACTGGGCAAGTTTGTTCCCAGTCTGGCGCTCGTGTTGGGAGGCGACGGCACGTTGCTTTCGGCCGCGCGCGCGGTTTCGAACTCCGGGACGCTGATTCTTGGCATTAACCTGGGCACGCTAGGCTTTCTCACGGAGGTTGCCCTCACCGGACTCTATCCGGCGCTGGAGGCGATCGAACTGGGGAAATACGTTGTCGACAGCCGCTCGATGTTGAGTTGCTCGCTGGTGCGCGGTGGCTCGACGCTCGCTACCCACGCTGCGCTCAACGATCTGGTCGTGAGCAAGAGCGCGATCTCGCGTCTGAATCATTTCGAGCTTTACGTGGATGGGGAATTTGTATCGAGCTACAAGGCCGATGGGCTGATCATCGCTACGCCAACGGGTTCGACGGCCTACTCGCTGGGCGCGGGCGGCCCGATCCTCAAGCCGGACGTGCAGGCGTTTGTTATCACGCCGGTTTCGCCGCACGGGTTAACCCATCGTCCGGTCGTCGTGCGCGACACGGTTGAGATCGAAATTCACGTCAAAACCGGGCAGGAAGAGGCGTACCTCAGCCTGGACGGGCAGGTTGGCATGCCGATTCTGGATGGCGACCTGGTGCGCGGTGTAAAAGCGGAGCATCCGGCGAAGCTGCTGCGGTTCCAGAAAACATTCTTCGAGGTGCTCTCCACCAAATTGAAGTGGGGTGAACGCTGACTGTCCGACGATTGCTCGCGAGACGCGGCTCGGCCTGTTTCACACACGCGGCAAGCTCACGTATGACGCCAGCGCCGCCAAACACGAAGAATCAGGACGATGAGTCGGTGGTGATCTTTTGAGCGAGCTGCATCCGGGAATCGTCGAACGCGCCTTTGATACGGGCGAAGTTTCTTTGAATTATGCGGAAGGTCCGCCGAATGGGCCCCCGCTAGTGCTGCTTCATGGCTTGGGGCGGCGCTGGCAGGTTTTTTTGCCACTGATTCCGGCGCTCAGCATGCGCTGGCATATTATCGCGCCCGATTTTCGCGGGCATGGCAAATCGGGACGCGTCGTACGCGGATATCATGGCGTGCAATATGCGGAAGATGTCGCCCGGTTGCTGCGAGAACGTGTGCAGCAACCGGCCGTGATCTTCGGGCATTCGCTGGGTGGCATGATCGGAATGTGGGTCGCGAGCCATCATCCGGAACTGGTGCGGGCGTTGATCCTGGGCGACAACATGATCATGACGCAGCCGGGCAGACCGCTGCTTCACGAACGATATTCCGAAGATCCGCATAATCAAAAACAGCATCTCGAAAATCGGAACCTGGAAAATCAGCCCGCTCAAAGCTCAGCTCCGCGGGCGGCGAGTATGCGCAATCCGATGTACATTGCGCTGTTCACAGGGTTGCGCGAACTGGCGCGGCGCGGCGGATCGCTGGAGTCCATCGCGGAGGGAATTGGAAAGATTGTTCTGCCGCTGCCCGGTTCCGACGACACGATTGCCATCCGGCAATTGCCGGGCAACGACGAAGCGTACCTGCTCTCATGGGCGCGGTCCGTGCACCAGGCGGACCCCGAAACTTATGAAATGACGCTGGACGGTTCGGCACTCGAAGGCTGGGAGGGCGAAGCCGTGCTGCGGGGAATTTCCTGTCCGACGCTTCTCTTGCAAGGCAATCCCGAGTTGGGTGGGCTAATGTCGGACGCGGATGTCGCATTGGCTAAGCGACTGTTGCCGCATCACGCCCACGTCCGCTTCCGGAATGTCGGACATGCTCTTTTTATTCAACAGCCAGAACCCGTGCTGCGAGCAGTTACGAATTTTCTGGAATCGTTGTAGTGAGAACCTCTCACCACAGAGGACACGGAGTACACAGAGGAAAAGCATCCGCTCGCCCCTCTTTCCCCCTTGTCGCCGCCTTAGCCTTCGAACTCACCCACTACACGAAAGCGCAGGCCCGATCCTAGAAGTTCTCCTGGCGGAGTTGATCGCTTACAGTTTCCCGACGCCGAATCACCTTCGCTTTTGTGCCGTCGACCAGAATTTCTGCGGGGCGGCCACGGGTGTTGTAGTTGGAGCCGAGGACAGATCCGTAGGCTCCGGTGTCGAGAATCGCGAGCAGATCGCCTTCGTGAGTGATGGGGAGCTTACGGTCGCGGGCGAAGAAATCTCCGGTTTCGCAGATGGGCCCGACTACGTCGGTGAGTTCGGATGCGGCATCGCCGGATGCAGTGTGGCGAGAGGCGTCGTCGGGAGACGAAGCCAGCTGCGTCTCTACGGAGCCAGCCACACTTACCGGGACGATCTCGTGGTGGGCGGAGTAAAGGGAAGGACGGATTAGATCGTTCATGGCGGCGTCAACGATCAGGAAACGTTTGCGGTTGTTTGTTTTGCGGTAAACGACACGGGTGACCAAGACCCCGGCGGGGGCGATGATGGAGCGGCCGGGTTCAAGCAAAAGATGAACCTTCAGACCGCGCAGCGGTTCCAGCACGGCTTTCGCGTAAGCCGCAAGCTGGTTCGCGAAAGATCCGGGCGCCGACGAATCGGCGGTCGGCTGATAGGAAATGCCGAGGCCGCCTCCGGCGTCGACGTAGCGGATGTTATGGCCTGTTCGTCGCAGTTCGCGGACGAGGTCGGCAACGCGCAACAGTGCGTCTTTGAAAGAACCGACGTCGGTGATTTGAGATCCGATGTGGACGCTGACGCCCGCGACAACGAGGTTGGGGTGACGCGCGGCTTCCGCATAAAGCGCGCGGGATTCGGGGATCGGCACACCGAATTTGTGCTGATGCAGCCCGGTTGAAATGTAGGGATGCGTTTTCGCGGAGACGTCGGGATTGACGCGGATCGCGATGGACGCCTTTTTCTTGAGACGAGCAGCGGTCGCCGCCAGCGCGCGAAGCTCCGAAGCGCTCTCGACATTGAAGAGCAGTATGCCGGATTTGAGCGCGAGCTCCATCTCGGGTACGGTCTTCCCAACTCCGGAGAAAACGAGTTTGGACGCGGCCTTTGGTTGCACGCGCAAAATGCGTTCGACTTCGCCCCCGGAGACGACGTCGAATCCTCCGCCTTGCTCTGCAACAAGGCGCAGAATGGCGAGCGTGGAGTTGGCTTTTACCGAGTAACAGATCGTATGAGGGATGGAGCGGAACGCCTGCGCGTAGGCTTTGAGGCGGGTGCGGATCGTCTGCGCCGAATAGACGTAGAGCGGTGTGCCATGGCGTTCAGCCAGGAGCTGGAGATCGACTTTTTCGCAAGATAAGCACAGGGGCTGGCGCGCGGCCGAGCGGCGGTAGGCGAAAGCGGGCGGGCGCAAGATCCGATTCTTAGGCGCGGTTGAAGCCGCCGATTTAGTCGAGCGTCTCACTTGCGTTTGCCCGGGCCGCCTTTGACTTTGATCGCGACCACGGTTTGATCGTCGAAGGCTTCGACTCCGGCAGCGTGTTCGGTAACGGCTTTGAAGATTTCTTTCACAACGCAATCGGCCGATTTGTCCATGCAGCCGGAGACGATTGCCTCCACGCGCTCGACCCCGAAGGACTGTCCGTGGCGATTCCGGGCATCGAGGATGCCGTCGCTGAAGAATACGAACATATCTCCAGGCTTGGCCTTGAAGTGAAGCTCGTCATACTCGGCTTCGTCGAAGAGACCGAGGGGCAATCCAGTGACGTCGATCTGCTCGATCTTGCCATCGTGACAATAAAGCGGAAGCGGCAAGCCGGAATTCGCGACCACGAGCGTGCGGCGGTCGTCGTCCCAGACCGCGTAAATGATGGAGACGAACTGCGCGGCAATGCGGCGCTCGGCGAGCGAGAGATTCACGGCGGAAAGCATTTCGGCGGGGCCGGGCTCGATGGGTGCGTGGGAACGCAGGATGCCACTCACCAGCGCTGCGTAAATGGCGGCCGGTGCTCCTTTGCCGCTCACGTCGCCGATGGCGATGCCAAGGCGTCCCAGAGAGTAGGGAACGAAGTCGTAGAGGTCGCCGCCAATGGCGCGGGCGGGAACGAATTTCGCCTGGACTTCGAGATGGGCCATGGTCGGCTGGGAATGAGGTAGCAGGCGAAACTGCAACTCGCGAGCGAGGGCGAGATCGCGTTCCAGGCGAGTTTCCTGCCGGGCAATCTGTTCGTAGAGGCGCGCATTTTCGATGGCAATGGCGAGTTGCGCGGCGAGCGTAGTTAGGATTTTCTTGTGCTCCTCGGTGAAGTAGCCGCGGCGCATGTGCTCAAGATCGAGCACGCCGATCACTTTTTCCTGATAGATGAGGGGAACGGCCAGCTCGGAACGGGTTTCGGGATTGGTCGCGATGTAACGGGGACTCTTGGCGACGTCGGGAACGAGCACAGCTTCCTTAGCTTGTGCGGCGTAGCCGACTACACCACGGCCGAGAGGGATGTCGTGCTTCAGATGAAGGCGCTCCTCAAAACGCTGCGAGAAGCGATGCTGAAGTTTTTCGCCAGT
>JBELAC010000091.1:0-16759 GCA_049509215.1 Terriglobales bacterium | reverse complement strand
GTTGCCGCCACCGCCGAACTGGTAAGCGCCAGCCTGCCAGCCTCCAGTCGTTGGCCGCGGATTGCCGTTGATGTCAAAGCAGAGCGCGGACAAAGAAAGCCCGTTCAGGGTAGTGGAACAAAGATTCGTTAGGTTCTGACTGTTCGAATTGCTCGCAAATACCACCGTGTCGTTGGACGCCGCAGCAGGCGCGAAGTTGTTCGCTGGTGTATATCCTTGCGCCGCCGCCGCCGACGGCGAATCGATAACGTTGATAGGGTCTATTATGTTTTGTGTCGGACTGGAATTTGGCTGGCTGTAAGTATTCCACATTCCGCACCCGTTCTGAACTCCACAATGAGGCTGATCATTGGAGTCGTACCAGTGGACGTTCTGTTCAGTCGAAATGCAGTGGTTGTTGTAGTGTGTGAAGCCCATCAACGATTGCAGTGAAGGACTGGCTCCATACCATTGGCCCGCGTTCACGCAGTCGTTCACTAATTCTGCAATAGAAATATAGGCAAATTCCGAGTGTTCGGATCGTTTCGGCGTGTCGCAGGTTGTGCAAGCGGCACGCCGATTCTTACTCCAGCCTCTACCATCCGACACAGCCAATTTCATCACAATGAAAATATTAGTAGCAATCGCTAGTCACGGAACGAGAAATGACGCGTACCTGGCTCGCTTGATCCAGGAATACCGTTCGATGCCTTACAGCGTGGACATCGTCGTCCTCTCGAACATCACGAAACCCGTGCCCGAGGGAGTAGAGTTGCGGGTAGGACTCCAGACAAAGGATCCGTGGTCTCTACCCTTCGGCCACAAGAAACTATTTGCGGATCGAGTTGACGAGTACGACCTGTTCATCTATTCCGAAGACGACACGCTGATCACGGGAAGAAATATTGCGGCGTTCCTGCATGCGACCGAGATCCTTCCTCCCAATGAAATCGCCGGGTACTTGCGTATAGAAAAGGGCAAAGACGGGAAGATCAGCTACGCGGACGTGCATGCGCACTTCCACTGGGATCCCAGTTCCGTCCGCACCCGAGGAGGACAAACCTTCGCCTTTTTCACCTGCGAACACGCCGCATGTTATGTGCTAACCCGCGATCAGCTCAAGGGATGCATCGCATCCGGTAAGTTCCTGGTCGGACCACACGTAGACAAATACGACCTACTGTGTTCGGCGGCGACCGATCCGTATACGCAATGTGGATTTGAGAAGCTGGTTTCCATCTCCCACATCGACGATTTTCTGCTTCCTCACCTTCCCAATAAGTACATGGGAACAAGATTCGACGTCGAGGATGCAGAGTTTCGCCGGCAACTGAAAGTACTTTCCAGCTTTGCCACAAACGGAAACCACGCGACTTCGCTTTTCAATACTGAGACCAAACTGCGAGAGGCGGAATACTCGAAAGGCTACTACGAAACCTTCCGCCCCGAACTCAACAAACTTATCCCCGCGACCACTAAAACCGTGCTCTCGGTCGGATGCGGCTGGGGTGCGACGGAACTGGCGCTCGTCAATCAGGGACTGAACGTGACCGCCCTCGGTTTGGACCCCGTAGTTCCCGGCGAAGAAGTTCGACAAAGGGCGGAACTGATCACTGGAGATATGCGTTCTGCGATCTGTCAACTAGAAGGGCGCAAGTTCGATTGCCTGCTCCTGTTGAATGTTCTCCACCTGGTGCCAGACCCCGCAGGACTCATCTCGTCTCTCCGCAAACTTCTCTCAGACCAATCGCTGGCGATTGCTCTCGTTCCCAACATGCAGCAGGCCAGTGCGCGGATGCGACGGCCGAAGCCCTACTCAGCGTTCGGCAGGGCATCAGAGTATGAGAAATTCTTGGTACGCTATAGTTCCCACCGCACAGTTCGCCAGTGGTTTGGCCATGGGGGCATGAAGGTGACCAAGACCATAGACGTGCTTCACCCACGCGCACAGGAGATCGCGCGTTGGACTTTGGGCACTATCAATCCATTGCTAAGCGCCGAGTTTTTTGCGATCGCAACACCGGAATAAGATCTTGATAAAACAACGGTCCTTCTCCAACGCATTGAAGTGGTCCTACTCCGCAAGTTGGGGAGAGAAGGCATTCACCGCGCTGTTTACCGTGATTCTTGCTGGCATTCTGGGTCCGCGAGATTTCGGTATGATTTCGATCGCCCTGATTTACATCGGATTTCTGAATATGTTTCAGGATCAAGGTTTGGTCGCCGCACTGATTCAGAGAAAGGACCTGCAGCAGGAACACTCCGATGCGGTCTTCTGGATGAATCAGTTTCTGAGCTTTGTGCTGGTGGGCATCAGCATTGCTCTTGGGGGATGGTGGGCTGCCAAGAATCATGCGCCGGAAGCCGCAAGATTTATTTTCGTTCTTTCACTGAGCATTCCGATCGAGGGCCTGACCGTCGTACAGACCGCGCTGTTAAAGCGCGATATGGATTTTCGTACACTTTCCATACGTTCAAACATATCTGTCGTTACGGGCGGGATCGTTGGCTTGGGAATGGCCTTCGGAGGTTTTGGTGCTTGGTCCCTGGTTGGGCAGATCTTCGGTCGCGATCTGACAGCGCTGGTCCTTCTCTGGAAGATGAGCGCGTGGCGTCCCCATCTCGAATTTTCGTGGAAGCACTTGCGCGAGTTAATGTCTTTTTCGGTCTCGAACTTCATCGCTCAACTCGGAATTTTTGCCGACATGCAGTCCGCTTCCGTTTTGATTGGCCTGCTTTTCGGTCCAGTCGCAGTCGGTCTCTACCGTTTGGCGGATCGAGTGATGAGCAGCGTTATGACGATGGCGACCGCATCGATACAGGCTGTAGCCCTGCCGGAATTTTCCCGGCGGCAAAACAACCCAGATCAATTGCGGCAAAGTGCTCTATCCTGTATCCGCGTCAGTTCCATCGTGACGTTGCCGGCTCTAGCTGGTTTGGCCGCAGTGAGTGGCCCGCTCATGGCGATGATCGGGGCACAATGGCTGCCCGCAGCGAACGTGTTAAAAATACTCAGCCTGCTAGGCATGTTTGTCATGTTCGCGTTTTTTACGGGCCCCTTACTGCAGGCCCTCCATTTGACTCACAAGCTCGCGGTTCTCGAGTGGGCGCGAACTGTGATCGGAGTTGCATTTATAGTTGGGACTGGCTTGATGGTTCGCAATAGTCATCCAGAATGGCATTTGATGGCGATCACACTCGCTCGCTTCGTTCCGACCGTATTTGTCGTGACGCCAGCATTTCTCTACATACTCATGAAGATTTGTGACATCTCCGCAGCGAACCTGATGGCTGCTGTCTGGCCGTCGTTCGCGGCCTCGATCGGGGCTGTGGCCTCGGTGTCCCTATGTAACTACTCGAATGCCTTCTCGGGCGTTCGCCCAATGTTTGTGCTCGTTACTGAGGTTGTTATCGGCGGCGCGGCGGGATTGGTGGTCTTAGTTTCTACAGATAGCCAACTCCGGGACAAGCTGCGGACGATTATCCAACGTGCCTTCGGGTTGTCGCCGGTCGTCTCGCAATAGACCTACGAAAAAGTGATTTACGATTCCAAATCCCGGCGCGAACCATTGGGGGGCATCCGAAACATACTAGGGCGGGTTGTGTCCAAACTGAATACAGAATGGCTGCGTGCTACGTATCCTTTTGCAGCGATTGGTCGAGGGGTTTCCATCCACGCTTCTCACAATTTCTGGCGGCCCGGTTCGCGGTATATCGCTTTGGGAGACAATGTTTATCTCGCAGAGGATGTTTGGCTGCACGTCCTAGAATATTGGGGTCCTCCGCGACGTAAACTGGTTCTGGGCAGGGGATGCAGTATTGGCAGGCGCTCGACTATCTCCGCTAAGAACTACGTTGAGTTGGAAGACGACGTTTTACTCGGCCCAAATGTATTTATCATGGATTACAACCATGAGTACTCAGATCCGAATAGACCTATTCGCGCGCAAGGCGTCACCGAGGGTGGGCGAGTCGTGATTGGCAGAAATAGCTGGCTGGGGTACGGCTGTGTAATATGTTGCGGCCGGGGCGAGCTAACTCTAGGAAGGAACTGTGTTGTGGGTGCGAATAGTTTCGTCACTAAGAGTTTTCCGGATTTCAGTGTTATTGCAGGGAATCCGGCGAGGTTGATCAAGACCTACGACCACGTCTTGGGCAAGTGGGTTCGAGTGAAGGACGAAGCCGCTGACGAGGAACGAAACGCCAGCGCTAACGAGAGAGGCTGACTTGGCGACACCAGGGGTCGATTATAACCCGGCACATACGCCCAAGTTCGGAGGTGGCTCCGATGCGAATATCCTGCATCCGGCTGTCTTGGCCTTGGCCGTACTGTCGCTTGTCCTGTTTTTTGTGTTGCCGCGCAAGTATGTCATTGTGCCGGTGATGGTGTCGACATTCCTCATCCCCATGGGCCAGCAGTTCTATGTCGCGGGAGTTCACTTCTTTATCTTTCGCATTCTTGTCTTGGCCGCGTTCGGGAGGATGTGTTTCTCCAAGGGGCCTAAGGAAAAGTCAATCTATGCCGGTGGATGGAATTCGATCGATACGGCGTTCAGCTACTACGTCTTGATTTCAGCTGCGGCGACGATGGCTCAATATCCCACGGGTGGTGCTCTGGTGAACCAGATCGGCTACCTGTGGGACTATCTCCTCGGCTACCTGCTGATTCGGACGCTCATTCGAAATGAAAAGGACGTATTCCTGACGCTCAAGTGTTTTGCCGGGTTGATGGTGCTTCTCGCGGCCACGATGATCTACGAGCAGATGAAAATGGTGAACGTTTTCGGTTTGCTGGGAGGAGTGACCGCTGTTCCGGAAATCCGCGAGGGCAAGATTCGTTCGCAGGCCGTTTTTCAGCATTCTTTGACGGCTGGTACTTTTGCGGCGACGGCTGTGCCGCTGTTCTTTCTACTCTGGAAGAACGCGAAGGCCCGCCTCCTTGCCGTGGTTGGAATTGTCGCCGCAACTGTAATGACGGTCACGACGCAGACCAGTACGTCGTTGCTGACCTATGCGGCGGGGATCGGCGCGATATTCTTTTGGCCGATCCGCAAGAAAATGAGGATCGTTCGAACCGGCCTGGTGGCAGCTCTGGTTGGGTTGCACCTAGTCATGAAAGCGCCGGTATGGTTCTTGATCGCGCGCGTTGATTTGACAGGATCTTCCTCCAGCTATCACCGTGCAGAACTGATCGACCAGTTTATTAACCACTTCAGCAGTTGGTGGCTGATTGGAACCAAGGATGCCGCTACCTGGGGATGGGACATGTGGGACGCGCAGAACATGTATGTTTCGGTGGGGGAAGTGGGAGGTCTCGTGGCTTTAGTCTTCTATATTCTGGTGATCTCGCGAAGTTTCTCAAGACTTGGCAAGGCGCGAAGACGCGCGGCCTCGACAAAACAGCAGTGGCTGATATGGTTTCTTGGCGCAGCTCTCTTTGCCAATGTTGTTGCTTTTTTCGGCGTCAACTACTTCGATCAATCGAGAATGGCGTGGTTTGCGCTGATATCGATGATCTGCGCGTGTACCCTGCCTGGGTCAGGTTCAGACCTTCGGTTGAAATCAGTAGACGGTGTTGCGAACTTTCGAGCTGTGCAGCCAATCCAAAACGGAGGCGCGGCTTCCATCCCCAGTCTGGAAACGAGCCGCTCGATGCGCGAATATCTGCTTGATTAACGCAGCCACGAACTTGCAAGCCATCCGGTACGTCGTCGTCACGCCAGTGCGCGACGAAGAATCCTACTTGCCATTGACCATCGAAAGCATGGTCAGGCAGACGATTCGTCCACAGCAGTGGGTGATCGTGAACGATGGCTCGAAAGACAGTACGGGTGCCATTATTGATGAGGCTGCCCAGAAGCATTCATGGATACGAGGAGTACATCGTCAGGATCGAGGATTCCGGAAATGGGGCGCCGGGATCATTGAGACGTTTTATGACGGATTTAACGTCCTCGAGTGCAATGATTGGGAGTACATGAGTAAACTGGACGGCGATTTGTCGTTTGAGCCGGACTATTTTGAGCGCACGTTTGCGAAGTTTAACAAGAGTCCGAAGCTTGGGATAGGAGGCGGAGTCCTCTACCATTACGAAAATGGTCACAGAGTCCTTGAGAATCATCCAAAGTTTCATGTGCGCGGTGGCGTGAAGATTTATCGGCGAGCTTGCTGGGAAGCGATCGGTGGACTCTGGGTGGGGCCTGGGTCAGATACCGTTGATGAGGTGAAGGCCAACATGTTGGGGTGGTCGACAAGCAGCTTTTTTGACATCCACATGATCCACCATCGCTTCACTGGAGCTTCGTGGGGTCGATGGGGAGGGCTGGTCAAGGATGGAAAGATCGACTATGTCTCCGGATACCATCCCCTGTTTCTTACCGCCAAGTCCATCGTGCGCCTGCCTCGGAGGCCGTACGTCCTCGGCTCGGTTGCATTGGTTTACGGATACATTTCCGCATTTCTGCAAGGCACCCCACGGGTAAACGATCCGCAGTTGATTCGGTATCTTCGGCAACAGCAACTCGCCAAGCTGTTGGGGGGAGAGACGATCTGGAAGTAGTCGAAGAAAAGTCTGATGTTGTACGGGAACCGCGGGCGATTGTACCCATGGAGGTTTCGATTGTTTGCGTGAATTGGAATTCGCTCGCCTACCTGCGCGAATGCATTGCGAGCATTTATCAGAACACTGCCGGGGTAGGGTTTGAGATGATCGTTGTTGATAATGCATCGCCAGACGGCGGCGGGGAGATTCTAGAGTCCGAATTTCCGGAAATCAAGTTGGTAAAGAGCGAGACAAACCTGGGGTTTGCCGGAGCGAACAATTTGGGATTCCGGCAATCGTCGGGAAGGTATGTTTTGTTTCTGAATCCGGACACACGCGTTGTCGGACCAGCGATCAACACGCTGCTGGAGAATATTAAATCCTTGCCCGATGCCGGAATCGTGGGCTGCAAGCTGCTGAACTCGGATTTATCGGTGCAGACGGCCTCTGTCCAGAAATTTCCGACCCTTCTCAATCAGCTCACCAACGTCGAATATCTGCGCATGAAGTGGCCGGCGTGTCCTCTGTGGGACATCAGCTCGCTTTTTCGCGAGACACCTGCGCCCGTGAAAGTTGAAGTGATTCCCGGCGCCTGCATGTTGCTGAAGAGGGAAGTGTTCGAAAAGGCCGGCTTGTTTACAGAAGACTACTTCATGTACGCCGAGGATATTGACCTCAATTACAAGGTTAGGAGTCTAGGGTTTTCGAGTTACTACGTGGGCACGGCGCAGATTGTTCATCATGGGGGAACCAGCAGTTCCACGCAGCCGGTGAGCCACTGGTCGATCCTCATGAAGCACAGGGCGATGGTTAAGTATTGCCGCATGGTGGGAGGACCGGTGTATGCCGTGTCCTATCGGGCTACGATGGGACTGTCGGCACTGGTGCACATGATACTCCTGGGAGGCATGCTTCCTTTCAAGGACAAGAAGGACATTCGTCTGAAAAGTTCAAAGTGGAGCACAGTCCTGCGGTGGTCGCTGGGTCTGGAGCAGCCGACGATAAAGAGCTAGGTTCGCTGGAATCGAGGGCATTGTGTGCGGTATTTGCGGAAAGCTTAGTTTTGATCGGGACCGCCAGGTCTCTCCGGATCTGGTGAAGTCGATGGCCGACATGATTCAACATCGTGGGCCAGACGACGAAGGTTTTTACGTTTCCGGTCCAGTTGGCTTGGGATTCCGCCGCTTGTCGATCATCGACCTGCAAACCGGACACCAGCCTTTGTCTAACGAAGACGGAACTGTTTGGATTGTTTTCAACGGCGAAATCTACAACTACAAAGAGCTGCGCGCCTTCCTCGAGAGCAAAGGCCACGTCTTTAAGACTCATACCGATACTGAAGTAATCGTTCACCTCTATGAAGAGATGGGTGAGAAATGTGTTGGAAAGCTCAGAGGAATGTTTGCATTTGCGATCTGGGACGGACGTAACGAGGCATTATTCATCGCCCGAGATCGAGTCGGGATTAAACCGCTCTATTACTGGCTGTCCGATCGGTGCCTGGTTTTTGCGTCGGAGATCAAAAGTCTGCTCGTGGATCCGGAAGTGAAAGCAGAACTGGCTCCAGAGATGATCGATCGATTCCTGACTTTCTATTACGTTCCGGGCGAAGAGACGCTGCTGCGCAATATCTTCAAACTTGCTCCCGGTTCCTACATGTTCGTTCGCAACGGCAAAGCCGAGATCAAGCAGTATTGGGATCTCGAATTCGTGCCACGAGAGCGCAGCCTTGAGGATGCTGAAAGCGAGCTGCTGAGCTTGTTGGACGAATGTGTGCGGATGCACATGGTAAGCGATGTGCCCGTCGGCTTCCTGTTGAGCGGTGGCGTGGACTCGACCGCAATGCTCGGAATGGCGGTCGGCAAGACCGACCATCGTCTCAGTAGCTTCACACTGGGATTTTCTGAGCCTGGTCTTGCGGACGAGAGGCCTTATGCAAGGCTAGCCGCGAAGACCTATGATTCCGATCACCACGAGATGACCATTACTGCGCAGGAGTTCGCGGACTTCGTCCCGAAATTTGCTTGGTATATGGAAGAGCCCGTATGCGAACCGCAGGCCATCGCTCTCTACTACGTCACTCGTCTGGCCAAGAACTACGTCAAAGTCTTGATTTCGGGGGAAGGTGGTGACGAAGCCTTTGCGGGATACCCCATCTATCGTAACGTGGTCTGGATGGAACGGCTGAAGAGGGCCTTGGGGCCGTTCAGCGGTGTTTTGTCGTCGATTATGTCGATCGCGAACAAGCGCTTGCGTTCACCGAGGATCTCAAAGTATGCGCCGCTCTTCGGAATGCCATTTCCGTCCTACTTCTACAGTCGCACGTCGGGTCCGAGCCGATTTTTTAATCTTCACACCGAAGAACTATATACATCTGACTTCTTCCGGCACGTGGACCGTAATCTTTCAAAGCATGCGGTGCAAAGATACATGGACGGAAACGCAAAAAGCGTGGTGAACACCATGCTTTATGCCGACACAAAGAGTTCGCTACCTGACGATCTGCTTCTTAAAGCGGATAAGATGACCATGGCAAACTCGGTCGAGCTGCGAGTTCCGTTTCTGGACCACAAGTTTCTGGAATTTGCGGCGGCTCTGCCGGACACCATGAAGGTTCATGGTCTGACGACGAAGTACGTCGCAAAGACAGCACTCAAGAACCGGGTTCCGCACGAGATTCTGCATCGGAAGAAGGTGGGTTTCCCCGTTCCCTACGAGCGCTGGATGAGAACCGACCTCAAGGACTGGGTGCGGGACATCCTTTTGGACAGTAAGACCGTTTCTCGCGGGTACTTTAACCGGTCTTGTATTGAGCAGCTGATCGATGAAGACCTGCGTTTGCACAACCATCCAAAAGAAATCCTTTCCCTGGTTTCTCTGGAACTGTGGCACCGCGCTTTTCTTCGTGAGAATGTCCAGAGTGCGGCATCTTCCTCGGAGCAGAGTCCTGCCCTGGTACCAGTGACTCGCTGATGCGCCTCCGGCCTACAACGATTGCCGAACGAACCTAAGAGATGGGAACTGTGCAAGATAAGTTGACCGGAGCTGTTCTTGCGACGATTCGGTCGCGGAGAGACAGCCGCGAAGGAAAGCCGAAAGAGGCACAAGCGAATCTTGTACGTGCGGGTGGGCCGGTTCGTTTGCGGCAGGCGGAGTTCGCTGATTTCGAGAGTGTCGCCGCCTTGGGGCAGCGGCTTGGGCAGGGTGCGGACTCCAAGGAAAACTGGAAGCGACTGTGGGTTGAGAATCCCGCCGTACAGAGCGGGCTGGCGACATCGAAAATCGGCTGGGTCTTGGAATCCGGCGATTCGGTAGTTGGTTTCTTTGGCAGCATCCCCTTGCTCTGCGAATTCGAAGGGAAGACACTAGCTGCTGCTGCAACCTGCCGTTTCGCAGTCGACCCTGAATTTAGATCATCAGCACACCTTCGGGTGTCGTCTTTCTTGCGCCAAAAGGACGTGGATTTGTTCTTGAACACGACGGCGACCCCGGCTGCAGGGAAAATCATGGCGGCGATGAAAGCTGCACCTCTTCCCCAGGCCGATTACGGGACTGTGCTGTACTGGGTCATCAATCCTGGCCGTTTTGTAAGCGCTGTGTTCCGAAAGTTGGAGGCGCGTCCTGTCCTAACAAAAGTTGGAGCCTTCTTGGGGTCGTTTGCACTGAGCGCTGAAACCCAACTGCGTGGTCGTCGCCCCGGCTCCGCCACTGCCGGGTATGACATCTCAGACGGCAGCCTAGATGAAGTTCCCGCCGATTTTGATGATTTTTGCCAGGCTGAATGTAAGAGTAGATCACGCCTTACAGGCAAGCGTAATGCCGTGACTCTGCGATGGCACTTTGCTTTTCCTGGAAGCAAGAAAGAGTGTCGCGTATGGATATGCCGACGCGAGGACAAGATCGCAGGCTACGCCATCACCCGACAGGAGTTCGATTCTGCTATGGGACTGCGGCGTACAACGGTCCCGGACCTGCTTGCTGCAGAGGACAACCCGCAGGTCGTGCGAGCACTGATCGCAGCTGCCTACGCAACTGCAAAGCGATCCGATAGCCACGTGCTCGAAGTGATGGGTTTTCCGGCGCACATCAAGCAAATCTTGATGGAGTCGAATCCCTATACGCGCCAGTATCCATCGAACCCCTATTTTTACAAAGCGAGAGATCGAGCGTTACACGAGAGGCTCTCAAACTCGGACGTATGGTATGCCTGTCCGTTCGATGGGGATGCAACGCTGTGGCCTTGAATATCCGCGCCAGACATAAGCAAGCGCACCTCGCGAATTGGCGTAGCCGTAAGATATGCCCATGAAACTAATTGACGCTCTAAAAATTGTTGACGAAGGGGCGAATCGTGACCTGCGAGCCGTGCGGGTAGGGCTCATTTGTGGATTTGCGCCGACACATTTTCAGACTTTCTTGGGCGCGCACTTCTGCCGGGCTTTCAAGGGGCAGCGAGCGCAGATCGAATCCGGCCTCTATGGGGATCTTTGGGGAAATCTCGCAAGGTTGGAAACGGCGAAAACCGACGCCGCGATTGTCGCGGCAGAGTGGGCTGACTTTGACGGCCGTCTGGGGTTGCGAGGTTTGGGAAGTTGGGCGCCTACGGCACTGCCCGATATTCTGGAGAGCGTTAGAAGCAGGACGCAAAAATTCTTAGCCGCGGTACAAAGCATCTCGACGGAGATTCCGGTCGCGGTCTCCCTTCCAACTCTCCCGGTACCGCCCGTTTCATTTGTTCCGACATGGCAGGGCAACGCCTGCACGCTTGAGCTCCGTTCGCTGATGGCATCGCTGGCTTGTGAGCTTGTGCGGCTAAAGAATGCGAAGTTAGTGGATACCCAGCGGTTGGATTGTTTATCGCCTCTCCGGGAGCGATTTGACCCCAAAACAGAGATGCTCGCGGGTCTTCCGTACAGGTTGCCGCACGCATCCATTTTGGCCGAATTGTTGGTCCGTCTGATCGCGCCCGCGCCGGCAAAGAAAGGCGTAATTACTGATCTTGATGACACGCTCTGGAGCGGCATCCTCGGAGAGGTAGGTCTGCAGGGAATCAATTGGGCCCTCGAGCACAAGAGCCACATGCACGGAGCGTATCAGCGGTTCTTACATGCCTTAGCAGAAACAGGTGTCCTGGTCGGAGTAGCTAGCAAGAACGATCCGAACTTGGTCCGGGAAGCATTGTCGCGCGATGACCTAATCCTCCCCGGTCGATCACTCTTTCCCGTGGAAGCGAGTTGGGGACCCAAGTCTGCGGCTGTTGCCCGGATCCTGAGAACCTGGAACATTGCTGCCGATGCCGTCATATTCATTGATGACAGTCCGATGGAGATCGCGGAGGTCCAAGCCCATTTTCCTGAGATAGAAGCCATCCTGTTCCCAAAGAATGACTACCAGGCGCTGAATGATCTGTTTTACCGGCTCCGCGATCTTTGCGGAAAAACCGCGGTTTCAAAGGAAGACACCCTTCGGGCGCAGAGCATTCGTCGTGCGCAGGATGCGGTCCCAATAAACTCGGGACAGTCCGTGGATGAGTTTCTCGAACAGGCGGAGGCGCATTTCGAACATGATTTTTCAAAAGACCAATCCGACGACCGAGCTTTCGAGCTGCTCAACAAGACCAACCAGTTTAATTTGAACGGAATTCGCCTGACGGAGCCGTCATGGAACAAATTCCTCAAGGAACCAGACACGTTTCTTCTTGCAACAACGTATCGAGACAAGTACGGACCGCTAGGGAAAATCGCGGTGTTGGCGGGACGAATCAAGGATAATGTGCTCACCGTGGAAAACTGGGTAATGAGCTGCCGTGCCTTCAGCCGACGAGTCGAGCATCACTGCCTGCACGCCGTAATGAAGCGCTTCAATCCCGAACGCATCGTGTTGCATTTCGAGCCCACTCCCAGAAACGGACCGGTGGGAGATTTCCTGTCGGATATGCTTGGCGAACGACCGGCAGCTCAGTGTGAGATCACCCAAAAGAAAGCGCTCGAGTTCTTGGAGAAAAGAATGCCTGCAACTGCGGAGCTCACCCATGGCTGAAATGCGGTATCGCTTGGAGAATTGTTTTGCTGCGGTATTCCCGACCCTCTCAGAGCAGGAAATTGCCCAGGCTGATCATCTCAACGTTGGGCAATGGGACTCGGTTGCAAGCGTAACGCTCTTTGCAACCATCGAGGAAGAGTTTGGGATCGAGTTCAGCCTTGACGAGATGCCCAAGCTTGTCTCCTTTTCCAAGATCCTCGACTACTTGGAAACCAACGTCGTAACGTAGTTCAGCTTTATGGAATATACAGACCAACCCGCGTGGAAACGCGCCGTCAAGTGTGCAATCAGCCTGGGTGTGTTTTCCACGGATCAGATGCGCCGGACATTCCCTCCAATTGCCGGCGCCGCGAAGCGGGGAAGGTTGGTCGTGTTGTATTACCATTCGGTGCCTCCCGCGGAACGCGAGTTATTTGCCAGACAACTTGACATGCTGTTGAGACATGCGCGTCCGCTTCGGAGCGATGAGGAATTGAATTGTCTGCCGGTTGGCGATAGTGTTGCTATCACCTTCGACGACGGCTTCGAAAACTTCCTGACACAGGCGCTGCCAGAACTGGAGAAGCGCCGCATTCCCTCGACGGTGTTCCTGATCGCAGAGGGTATGAACCGGGAGTTTGGCTCGGCCGAATCCTCAGAGAAGCTTCTTTCTCTTGAGCAAGTTCAGAGCCTTCCTCGGCGCCTCGTAAGTCTGGGCTCGCATACGTTGAGCCATCCGTTGCTGACCGAAATTGAAGAAGCGGTTGCACGCCGGGAAATCTACGAGTCGCGGGTGAAACTCGAGAGCATCCTCGATCGACCGGTGACGGAATTCAGCTTCCCATTTGGTGGCTTCAATCAAAAGTTGGTGGCTGCAGCACGTGACGCTGGCTACCGGCGGGTGTATACAACTCTGCCGGCATTTGCCTTCGAGGATGGGAATGACTTTGTGATTGGCCGAGTGAGAGTGGATCCTACAGATTGGCCGATGGAATTTCGCCTGAAGCTCTCAGGGGCCTACAGGTGGCTCCCGATAGTCTTTTCGGCAAAAAGATGGGCTATTGAAGCAGCAAGGCGAATCTGGCAGAAACCAGTTGCTCAATCTACGACCCCTCGCTCAATGGTTCGATGAATTCATAAATCATGTCTTCGCAAGACCGGAAGAGCTCATGATCGCCGCGACGCCAAAAGTAGAATACTTTCGCACGGAGCGCTACACTGCACGTGTGGCGGTTAGCAAGAACGTATTTGTTGTAGACCCTCTGCGAGATGAACGGTGGCCTAAGTTCGCGGCTCAGCATCCCGCGGGCTCGGTGTTTCACACCAAGAGTTGGCTCGCCGCTCTAAACCTTGCTTACGGCTATGAGCCCGTCGTGTATGCAACCTGCGGTTCCGCTTCAGAACTTACTTCCGGCGTTGTGTTTTGCAAAGTAGAGAGTGCGCTAACAGGAAACCGGTTGGTATCGCTGCCTTTTTCGGATCACTGCGCACCTCTCGTAGGGGATGTGGGAGAACTTGATTGCTTTCTGCTACAGGCGCGGAAGACCGTTGACGAGGGAAGCTGTGATTACTGCGAGATTCGTCCTTTGCAGTGCCAGCCTGGCAGCCTGAGCGGCTTTGCGAGAAGCGCTCAATACGTCTCTCATATATTAGATTTAAGTCCTAGTTCTGATTCTATATTTCAAGGCTTGCACCATTCCGTCCGACGGAAAATTCGGCGAGCCGAGCGCGAAGGGCTTGTTTACGAGGAGGGAAGTTCCGAACGACTTCTGACCCAGTTTTACAAGTTGCTAGTCAAGACTCGAAAGCGGCAACTGCTTCCGCCTCAGCCGAAGAAGTGGTTCCGTAGTCTGATCGGTAACTTCGGAACTAAGCTCAAGATTCGACTCGCAATCAAGGACGGCAATCCTATAGCGAGTGTTCTAACGCTCAGTTATAAGGACACTCTGACTTACAAATACGGCTGCAGCGATGCCCGATTCCACGCACTCGGCGGAGTGGCGCTGGTCCACTGGAACATGATTCAGCAGGCGAAGGCCGAAGGCCACCAGACGTTGGATCTGGGACGCAGTGACATTTCTAACGAAGGATTAACGACCTTCAAGGAGCGTTGGGGTGGCGTCCGATCCGACCTTGGCTACTGGCGTTATCCGAATCGATCGCATGCCCACGAGAAGTTAGCGGGGAAACCCGTCGTTGGTCGCGTCGTTAGCTTGCTCCCCGAACCGGTCCTCATCGCAGTGGGCTCTCTCCTATACCGCCATGTTGGCTGATCCGGGGTTGCCTATGAGTGGTATTGACCGTCGGTGCGTCTCGCTGAAGAATGTCCGAGGCTCTTAACTCTTAGCATGAGCAAGACTTTTCTAGATTATTTCCGATGCCCGAGGCCCTACGTCGATTTTGCAGCGCGGGACGGTCTTTCGCGGGATAGCGGCTATTTTCGATTTGGCGGAGATGTTTTGGCCTATGGCAGGTATTCCTCACGTCCACCGGCTGCGTCCCCGCTAGACGATCTCCCGAACGGTTGGGAGGATGCAGATTGCTGCAACGGTATCGTTCGTCTGCCGTTTGATCTTGAGGAAGTCGTCGAGAACCTCCGTTTGGAGCGCTACAGCGAGGACCCTAAGTTTGGTACTTCGGGAAATGGGATAGTGTCGCGGTTGTACTACGGTGTGCGACCCATATTACCGGTTGCTCTTCGGCGACATTTGCAACGCGTATACCTTGGGAATTGGAGGGAGATACCTTTTCCTAGTTGGCCAATTGATCACACCGTGGATAGCATTCTGCGCGGAGCGATGCAATTGTTGATCCGCACGCAGAAGTTGGAAAGCATACCGTTTGTCTGGTTTTGGCCGGACGGTGCGTCGAGCGGAGTCGTGATGACGCACGACGTGGAGACCGCAACGGGCCGTGATTTCTGTGAGTCGCTGATGGATCTTAACGACTCGTACGGCATCCCTGCATCTTTTCAGGTCATACCCGAAGAACGATATGGAGTTCCTGAGAGCTTTCTGGATTCGATTCGACGTAGGGGATTTGAGGTCAACGTTCAGGATCTGAACCACGACGGACGCCTTTACAACGACCGAACCGAATTTGTGAGACGCGCGGCAAGAATCAATGAGTACGGACGCCAATTCCGCGCCGCCGGGTTCCGGTCCGCGATCTTATATCGAAGGCAAGAGTGGTACTCGGACCTGGAATTTTCCTATGACATGTCTGTACCGAGTACAGGCCATCTAGAGCCGCAGCGCGGTGGCTGCTGCACAGTTCTGCCGTACTTTGTGGGCAAACTGCTCGAGATTCCCGTTACTACCACGCAAGATTATTCCCTTTTTAACTACCTGAGAAAGTTCTCTATTGATCTTTGGAAAGAACAGATTGACCTCATCCTCCAGAAGAACGGATTGATGAGCTTTATAGTGCATCCTGACTACATCATTGATGAGCGGGAAAACGGGGTTTACAAGCAGCTTCTTGCTCACCTTGCATCTTTGCGGGGACCCAGGAATCTGTGGATTACAGCACCCGTAGAAGTTGATCGGTGGTGGAGGCAGAGATCCAAGCTTGAAATAGTCAACGACGGCGGCTCATGGCGGATTGAAGGCGAGGGAAGTGAGCGGGCCCGAATTGCCTTGGCCAGCGAGGAAGACGGGAAGCTGGTCTTCAGAATGCAACCCTCCAACGTGCTGAATTCCGCTAGCCTCTTGAAACACTCCTGAAGCAATCACTCCGTAGGAATCAAGGGAATTAAATCACAATGTCAAATCTGTCATCAGAGTGTCGTGTGGCAATCATAGGGGCGGGCCCTTACGGCTTGTCTGCCGCAGCATACCTGCGCGCGGCTGGGATAGAAACGAGAGTGTTTGGTGAGCCGATGTCATTCTGGCAGCGTCAGATGCCAGCAGGTATGTGTCTACGTTCAAATTGGGGAGCCTCGCACATTGCAGATCCCGAGGGTACATTAACGCTCGACGCATACTCCCGGCAAAGCAGCGATACCATTTCGAAACCTATTCCGCTTGAAAAGTTTGTAGATTACGGTCTCTGGTATCAGCGCACGGCAGTGCCAGAAGTCGATCGACGCCAGGTTCGCACCGTAGAGACTAATGGCAACGGGTTTCAGTTGCTCCTTGATGATGGCGGGACATTTAGGTGTCGAAGCTTGGTGATCGCGGTGGGCATCAGCGCGTTTGCAGCTCGGCCCCCTGAGTT
>JBELAC010000090.1:0-16785 GCA_049509215.1 Terriglobales bacterium | reverse complement strand
ATTACCGCGGCGAGCGTGGTAAGCGCGATTGCGGCCATGCCCGCATGCTTCACTTGCCGATAGATTGAGTTCATATTAAGTCTCCTGCGCTTGAATGATTTGCTTCGTCATGCGCGTTCAATCTGCCGACCCGGATCCCAAGGGACAACTTCCGTGGCGCCCCATCCCAACGCCACAAAAGGCGTGACGTCAGGATGGGGTACCCTCAGTTTTCATTTTCCGGTTCCGCTGAGTTGTACGGTCTGCGTGCCCACTGCGTCCTTGATATTCAAAGTCGCCGTGCGCGCGCCGGTGGCCGTGGGTGTGAACGTCACCGTGATCGTGCACTCCCATCCACCTTTCACGCTCGACCCACAGGCCGACTTAGCGGGGAAATCGCCCGGATCGGTTCCCGCGACCGTGACGCTGTCGACCGCGAGCGCCGTGTTCTGGTCGTTGGTGAGGATGACCGTCTCCGCCTTCTTCGAGCCGACAGCGACGGTCCCACAATTCAGGTCAAGCGGCGAGACGCTCACCGGCTGCGTGCCGTTTTGCATCACAGTGACGAAGTTGACGTAGGAACTGTTGCCTGCGCCGTAGTTGTCGTTGTTCAGCACGGCTATGTCGGGCATGCCGTCGCCGTTGAAATCGGCGATCACCGCCCCTGCGCTCACCGCTCCGACGTAGAACGCGCCAACACGGTTAAACGTGCCGTCTCCGTTGCCCTGCAGCACCACCGGGCCTTGCTCATAGACTTGATCTTCCTGAAGCATGGGGATGATCGCGTCTAGCTTGCCGTCTCCGTTGAGGTCGGCCACCGCCGGATAGAAGGGGGCGTTACCGCCGGTGCAAACAAACTGGCCGATGGAAAAGGCGCCATTGCCCTCACCTTGAAGGTAAAGGTAGCCGGCACCGCCTGCGACTCCGGTCTCGCAGCCATAGCTTTGGGTTGTGACGAGCAGGTCCATCTTGCCGTCCTTGTTGAAATCGCCCGCCGCCAAGGTGTAGGTATATTCCGGAGTTGCGGTAACGATCGGAGCTTGGAACGTGCCGTCGCCATTGCTCAGCAGGACATAGACGGCTTGCTGATTCCACAAGGTCGCGACCGCGATGTCGGCCTTGCCGTCGCCGTTGAAGTCGCCAACCGCGATGGAATTGTGATACGGGTTGAGCGCCGCCACGCTGGTGATCAGCGTAGCCGGGCCAAACGTGCCCTTGCCTTTGTTGAGCAACACGCTGATGGTGCCGTCCATGTTGGAAGTGACGATATCGAGCTTGCCGTCTCCGTTCACATCGGCCAGGAACACTTCGTAGGCCTGCGCCGTCGCGCTGGTGGAGTAATAGGCGGGCTTGTTGAATTTCCCCGTGCCTTTACCGGTCAGCACCGCGAGGGCGTTGTTCTGGCATCCGGCGTCGGCGTCGTTGTAGAGCGTGGCCACGATGTCGGCCTTGCCGTCGCCGTTCACATCGCCGGTGGCAATCCACTCCGGCCAGTTGTAGCAACCCGCCGCCGTGCTCACGGACACAAGGGCCGGTTTTCCCAACACCCCGTGTGCACCGCCCAACATGACCGCGAAGGCATTGTTGCTGGCGCTGCAACAGGGGAACGAGTAGGCCACGTCGGGGATGCCGTCGCCGTTGAAATCGGCGGTGACGATGTTGTGTCCCCAGCCGTTTTGAGACCACTGATACGCCTGGTTGCTCTGGAAAGTGCCATCGCCGCGACCGAGCATGACCGTGCCGTACTTATACTGGTCGCCGGCTTTGAAGAGGTCGAGCGCGCCATCGCCGTTGAAGTCGGCGAGGACGAGGTTGGTCGGTTGGGCGTCGTCCACTTGCAGCGGGTAAACGGGGCCGGCAGTGAAGAGGCCGGTGCCCTTGCCATAGAACGTAAAGATTTCGCCGTATTGGTCGCTGACGACGAGGTCGGGTTTCTTGTCGCCGTTGATGTCCGCAATGGTCACCAGCCACGAGGGCCGGCCGAGCGTTGCGACGACTCCTTTGACCGCGAACTTGCCGCTGCCCTGGTTGAGATAGAGCAGAATCCGACCGTAGTAATCCGTAATCACGATGTCGTTCTTCTTGTCTTTGTTAACATCGCCAATTGCGATGCCCATCTCGGCTTCGAAGGGAGCGAGGCCGGAGTCGTAATAGGTGGCGGTTCCGAAAGTGCCGTTGCCGTTGTTGAGCAGAACGGCCATGCCGGCGCTCTCGGTCACCGCGATATCCAGCTTGCCATCGCCGTTCAGGTCGCCCACTGCCATGCCGTAGGCGGTGTACTCGTTGGTGTGATTGGGATCGACGGTGGAGTAGCCGACGGCGGTCTGGAAGGTGCCGTCGCCGTTGCCTATGAAAATAAACACACCGTTGTACGGAGTCAGCGCGGCCAAGTCCAGCTTGCCGTCGCCGTTGAAGTCGGCCACGAAGAGGCTGTTGGAGCCGGGATTGAAGTCGGCGCTGTTTGCAGCTGCATACGTGCCGCCCATGGTAAAGGTTCCGTTACCATTACCTAGGAAGATGGTCACTTCGCTGGTGTTCCCCGGGGCATAGATACCCCATACCGCAACATCGAGCATGTGGTCGCCATTGAAGTCGCCCACGGCAATAGCATAGATGTTTTGCTCGCCACTGGGAAAAGTGTTCTGGACCAGCACGGGTTGGAACGTGCCATCTCCGTTGCCAAGCGCGACGTCGAGCTCAAATATGCCGCCGCCGTTCTCCCATGAGACGGTGTCGAGTTTGCCGTCGCCGTTGAAGTCTCCCACGGCGGCCACCTGCACATCCGAGTAGGAACCGCTGACCACGTTGTTAATGACAAAAGTGGAGGGATCCGGAAAACGTACGGGATAGGTTTGTGCCGGCGCCGGAATCACCGTCCCGGCCAATATCACCACAGCGGCCAGCATGGTAAGCGCAATCGCGGCCATGCCCGCATACTTCACTTGCCGTAAGATTTTCATATTAGGTCTCCTGGGAATCAGACTGCTTTAGGTCTTTCAAGAAGGGCGAGTCCGCGCGATGGCTCGCCCTTCGCATTGCTTTTCATTTTTTCACTGTCAGTTTCACGGCGCTTTTCAGAGTTTCTGACGGCGTGGTGACCGTCACATATCCGGTGGTTGCGCCCGTGGGGATCGTCGCTGTCAGATAGGTGTCGGAGACCACCGTGAAGTTCGCAGCCACTCCGTCGAAATCCACGGCGGTCGTTCCCGTGAGTCCCACGCCGAAGATGCCGATCGTCTTACCGATCGTGCCCTGCGGATACTGCAGGATGATGTACGGCTTAAAGCCCGTGTTAAAGCTGTAGAAAACGCCGCGGCCGATATCTTCCCCTTGGTAAACGCCGCCCTGCTCGGTCGTGCCGTAGAAGATTCCGTTCGGGTGCAGGAACATTGGGGAACTCATCATGCATCCGTCCTGCGTCGCGTCACTGCAGCCGCCTGGCGCGAGATTGAACAGATCGGTGTAAACCGATTTCTTCCCGGTTGTGATCTCAAACAAGCTCTCGGGGCCATAGCCGCCACCAGCGGCATCCAGCGACGGTGAATAAAAATTGCCGTCCGTACCCAGCGTCAGGGAGAAGATGGGGAATGCCGCATTGTCCGGGGATTGCTCGAAATTATGTAGGATCTTGATCTTCTTGCCGGACAACTGGAAAATCGTTCCCTCGCCGTAAGTGCCACCCTCCCAGGTCGTACCGTAGAACTTCCCGTCCGCTCCCTGGGTCATGCCCGCAAACGGCTCGTAGGAGTTGGTAAAGCTGTAGAGCAGCGTAACCTTGCCCTTAGTCGTAACCTCATAAAGCGTGCCGCCGTTCTGGCCGATGTTGCCTCCGAACTGGGACGTTCCATAGAAGTTTCCGTTGGCGGCCAGCGTGAGAGCCCCGCTTGGATCGCCAGCGTCATTTCCCGCATACCCCTGAAAGGTGTGCAGCATAGTGAACGTACCGGAGGGCGTGATCTTGAAGAACGTTCCGTAGTTAGAGTCTCCGCCGCACTGGCCGTAGCCAGTTGTGCCGTAGAGATTTCCGTCCGAGCCTAACGTCAGAGGATTGGGGAACCACGAGCCCCCACAGTAGGGGAAGGTATACAAAGTGGTAAATCCACTCTGCCCTTTGCTCGGATCGAACTTGAAAATGATACCGGCGTTACTGGTGTAGCTGTCCCACTCCTGACATGTACCGTAGAGAAGTCCGTCGGCGCCCAGCGTCAGGCCGCTGCACACAGTTGAACCCTCGGTGCCGGCCGACCAAAGCAGCGTCTCCCCGCCCTCCGGTGTGATCTTGTAGATCTCAGCGAGGCCCGGGTTTACGATCCCGTAGAAATTGCCGTCGCGGCCGAGTGCCAACTGGCCAATCGGACCATTTTGCGTGCTATCGATAGCTCCGAAAGCGTAGAGCGGGGTGTAGGTTTGTGCTTGAGTGCTGCGGGCGGTGACGGAGAATAGGACTGTGAGCATGGTGAGCGCGATTGCAGCCATGCTTGATTGCTTCGTTTGACGATATATCGAGCCCATGATGACGTCTCCTGCGAATCAAACCTGTAGTAAGTCGTTTCTTCCTGCCACCAGGTAGTCAGAAAATCTCTTGATAAATTAGGCGTCCGGACAACTCAGGAAAGGCGAGTCCGCACATGCGCTCGCCCGCCCTCCCGGTTGCGTGCCGTTTTACGGCGTCAACTTGATCGCTGCGCCGTTGCTGGTAGCTCCGCCCCGCTACGGCGTGATCTTAATCACCGTGCCGTCGCCGTATTCGCCGCTGTTGTTACCGCCAAAGGCAGCCGTGGTATAAAGGTTGCCCTTGGTGTCGAAGACCACGCCCCCCATGGGTGCGTATCCGTCCGGTTGCTGGTCGAAGTTGTAGAGAGTAGTGAGGGTGCCGTCCTTAGCCAGTTCGTACACGTTGCCCAGGTTCGTAGGGCCGCCGCTCTCGGTTGTGCCGTAGATGTTGCCCAGCTTGTCGAAGACCAACGTTCCGTACATGGGGTGATACCCGTCTGTGCCATTGAAGGTGTGAAGGACGGTTTCTTCGCCCTCCTTCTTGCCCTTCGCCAGCGTGTACTCGTAGATCACGCCGCAGCCCTCGGTGCAGCCAGACGAGCCGCCCGCCATCGTGGTGCCATAGAGCTTGCCGCTCTTAAACACGGGAGGACTGTAGGGACGGCTTCCGTCGGCCCCGCCGGTAAAGTTGTAGAGCACGCTGTACGCACCCGCCGCAGTAATTTCGAACAGGACGCCGTATCCGTAAGCGCCGCCCGCCGCGGCTACGCCATAGATGTTGCCCTTCGTGTCCAAGGTCACCCCGCAGACAGGAGTTCCCCCGTCGGCTAGGCCAGTGAAGTTGTAGAGCGTGGTCAAGCCAGCGCTCCCAAACTTAAACACATTGCCGGCGCCATAAGAGCCGCCCAAGGTTGTGCCGTAGAGGTTGCCCTCCTTGTCCAAGACCGGAGTGACCCACTCTGGGTACGCCCCGTCCGTCCCTCCTTGGAAGGCGTAGAGAACACTCTCCGCGCCCTTCTTGGTTATCTCGTAAATCGTTCCGTAGCCGGCGCCATCGTATCCACCGCCCCAGATGGTCGTGCCGTAGAGATTGCCTTCCTTGTCAAAAACCACTCCCCCCAGTGGTTCTATCCCGTCATAGGGTGGTTGGGTGTTGGTGGTGAATGAGTGCAGAATCTTCTCTTTGCCTGTCGTCGTGCTTACCGTGTACACGGTGCCACCAAAGTTGCTGTTGCTGCTGCCGCCCTCCCAGGTTGTGCCATAGAGGGTGGTGCCCTTCAAAACCACTCCGGACTTTGGTTGGGCTCCGTCGGGGGCGCCGGTGAACTGGTAGAGCAGAGTTTCGGTTTGCGCCTGCGCTGGAATCGCGATCCCGGCCAATAGAATTAAAGCGGCGAGCATGGTAAGCGCGATTGCGGCCATGCCCGCATACTTCACTTGCCGTAAGATTTTCATATTAGGTCTCCTGGGAATCAGACTGCTTTCGGTCTTTCGGGGACGAATCCGTTTGTCGGTATCCGGACCGAGTTGCGTCCGCCGAGAGAATTTAACAAGGGCGAGTCCGGACGATCGCTCGCTCGCCCTTCCGATGACGCGATCCGACGAATTATGGCGTGATTTTAATCAACGTGCCGGCGCCGTATTCGCCGCCGTTGTTGCCGCCATAGGCAGCCGTGGTGTAAAGGTTGCCCTTCGTGTCGAATACCACGCCCCCCATGGGTGTCTCTCCGTCCGGTTCGACGTCGAAGTTATAGAGGGTAGTCAGGGTGCCGTCCGGAGCCAGCTTATACACATTGCCCAGGTTCTCAGGACCGCCGTCCGAGGTCGTGCCGTAGATGTTCCCCAGTTTGTCGAACACCAACGCCCCGTACAAGGGGTACAACCCATCCGTGCCGTTGAAGGTGTGAAGGACGGTTTCATAGCCAGCCTTCTTGCCCTTCGCCAACGTGTACTCGAAGATCACGCCGCAGCCCCAAGTGCAGCCAGCGCCGCCCGCCTGCGCAGTGCCATAAAGTTTGCCGCTCTTGTACACAAGAGCATTTCGGGGTGTGCTACCGTCGGCCCCACCCGTAAAGTTGTAAAGGATGCTGTATTGGCCGGCAGCCGTGATTTCGTACAGGACGCCGTAGCCGTAGGCGCCACCCCCTGGGGCCGAGCCATAGACGTTGCCCTTCGTGTCCAAGGCCACGCCGGAGTAGGGATTGTAGCCATCGCCACCGGCCTGGTAGAAGCTGTGGAGCGTGGTCAACGTGCCGCCCGCCAGCTTAAACACGGCGCCATTGCCATAATAGCCGCCGCCCACGGTTGTGCCGTAGAGGTTGCCTGCCTTGTCGAAAACCGGGGCGACAAAGTACGGGGTTGCCCCGTCAAGCCCACCGGAGAAGGCATAGATGACGGTTTCGACGTACTGCTTGCCGCTCTTAGCGATCTTGTAGATCGTTCCGTACCCTTCGCCGTCATATCCACCACCGGAGGCGGTCGTGCCGTAAAGATTGCCTTCCTTGTCAAAAGCCAGTCCCCCCAGTGGTTCTAACCCGTCATAGGGTGCTTGGGTGTTGGCGGTGAATGTGTGCAGAATCGTCTCTTTGCCTGTCGTCGTGCTTACCGCGTACACGGTGCCATAGCCGGTATCGCCGGAGCCGGAAACGCCGCCGCCTTCATAGGTCGTGCCATAGAGAGTGGTGCCCTTCAAAACCGGGCCCGCAGACGGGTTGGCGCCATCCGGGCTGCCCGTGAATTGGTAGAGAAGAGTTTCGGTCTGCGCCTGCGCCGGAATCGCGATCCCGGCCAATAGCATTACAGCGGCGAGCATGGTAAGCGCGAGAACAACTGCGCTGAGGGATTTCCTAAGTGAGGAATTCATGACATGTCTCCTGAGAGTTATGAACGTGCGCGCAATTCGAAGGAGGGACGGTTGCACCTGGAGGATTCCCTCGAATTTACCGCCGAATTTACCGCGACACTTTCTCCGAAGAGTTGATTGCCGTCAATGCTTTGTGGGTCACGGTTCAGGTAAGCTTCGGTAACGCAGTAACTTTCTTGTTTCTAACCGCTTAGATTGAACGGTCACGCGGGTTTCGCACCCCCAGGAGGGGTTGAATAATAAATCGCTGCGCGGGTAAAGGCTTGCGGTGTAAACTGATCTCTCCCCCCAAGAGCCGAGTCTGTGCCAGCGACAATTTTCCCAGGTTCCGTAGTTCGTTTTGGAGTGTTTGAGGCTGACCTGCGCTCAGGCGAACTCCGCAAGTGTGGCGTCAAGGTCAAGATTCAGGAACTTCCTTTCCAAGCGCTGAAGTTGCTGCTCAGCCGTCCCAGTGAAGTGGTCAGCCGCGAGGACCTGCGCGAGGCGCTCTGGCCGGACGGCGTTCATGTCGAATTTGACCGCGGCGTGATCAGCGCGATCAATCGTCTGCGAGACTCGCTCGGGGATTCCGCCGAGAATCCCGTGTTCATCGAAACTGTCGGACGCCGCGGCTACCGCTGGATCGCACCCACGCACATTTCCGAATCGTCCCATGAACTGGCACCCAATGATGAAGTCCCTGTGCTCGCTCTCAGTGCTGAAAAAACGAGCGCCGAGCTTGGACACACCGCCCTGCGGCACTGGACATTTTTTGTCGCGCTGGCGGTCGCAACATTGATTTGCGTGGGCGCAATATTGTGGACGGGGCATGACCTGTCAAAGCATTCTGCCTCGTCTTCGGCAGGACCGGGCATCATCCGTGGGCACGCTCCCGCGAATCGCGAAGCGGAAGAGTTTTATCTCAAAGGCCGTTACCTGTGGGAGAAACGCACTCCCGAAAGTCTCAACAGCGCAGTAGACGCGTTCACACAAGCCATCGTGCACGATCCGGCCTATGCGCCCGCCTATGTCGGGCTCGCGGATTGCTACAACCTGCTTCGCGAATACACCGTGATGCCCGCGTCTGAGGCCTATCCGCGCGCTTTGGCGGCTGCGAAAAAAGCCGTGGAACTGGACCCGCAATCATCTGAGGCTCACGCCTCGCTTGCCTTTGCGTCCTATTTCGGCATGTGGGATGCGGTCACAGCCGACCGCGAATTTAAGCGCGCGATCGAGCTTAATCCCGGCAATGCCCAGGCCCATCACTGGTACGCAACCTATCTCGCGACCCGTCTCCGGTTCGACGAATCATTGGCCGAGATTGAACGCGCCCGGGCGCTCGATCCAGTTTCGAAATCTGTGCTGACTGATAAGGGTGCCATCCTCTTCGATTCTGGACGACTGCAAGATGCCGCCGTTTTGCTGAAGCAGATGGAGAAAAACGAGCCCGACTTTGTTTCTCCCCATCGCTACCTCACCATAATTTATCTGGAGACCGCAGATTATCCGCAATACCTTGTCGAGGCAAGAAGCGAGGCCGTTTTGATGCACGACCCCACCGGCCTCGCCATCGTTGAAGCCACGGAAAAGGCTTTCGCCACCGGGGGAGGAAAAAGCTTGCTTGAAGCTCTGCGCCAGCAACAGACCAGGCTTTATGAGCGAGGTCAGGCGTCGCCCTACTTTCTGGCCATGACCTGCTCGCTGCAGGG
This sequence comes from Terriglobales bacterium, assembly GCA_049509215.1. Lineage (GTDB taxonomy): Bacteria > Acidobacteriota > Terriglobia > Terriglobales > Acidobacteriaceae > Acidiflorens. The sequence continues at coordinate 7,761 of JBELAC010000090.1, read as the reverse complement.
AGACAGACAGGCATCACTGCGCTACCTGAAAATCGCATACGATCGGCATGAACAAGCCATGACGGGTTTGGCCACCAATCATGCTTTCGACACCCTGCACGACGAGCCCGCCTTCCGGGAGCTACTCGCCCAGGTCGGACTGCCTCCGCTCAACTGAACAGTCGTCAGCACCTGCCAGTTCCCTCTCACTCACCAAATCTCATGTGCGCCGTCTAAGCCGGTGACGGAGGACTTATGAGACAACAACGTGCGTTGGCAAAGTCGCTGCTCGAAACGCTGGGCATAATCTCGGTACTATTTTTCGCTTTTGGTGCGGCCTACGCGTCCGACCGCCGGGGCAGCTTCACCGAAGAACTGCACAAGGTGTTCCCTCTCTCGGCGCAGGGACGTGTCGAAATTGAAAATGTAAATGGGCCAGTTCACATTACTGCCTGGGACCGGGCGGAAGTGAAGGTCGATGCGGTCAAGAGCGCGTGGAGCCAAGAGCGGCTCAACGAAGCAAGAATTGAGATTGACGCGACCGCGGACCGGATTTCCATTCATACCGAATATCCCGACCACGACCGCACGTTCAACTATGGCGGGGGTGAACGTAACAATCCGGCGCGCGTGGAATACACGATCACCGTACCGAGGCACGCCAATCTCGACAAGATCAATCTGGTGAACGGGCGGCTCGACATCCAGGATGTCGGCGGTGAAGTGCATGCGTCCTGCGTCAATGGACAGATCGTGGCGCGCAACCTGCAAGGCCGCGCCGAACTGCACACGGTGAATGGTGAGCTCGACGCCAGCGTGGACCAGATGCCATCGGCAGGGGTAAAACCCTCCTCGGTCAACGGCCGGCTGCACGTGACGTTGCCATCGGACGCAAATGCCGTGGTGAAAGCGAATACCGTCTCCGGCAGCATTTCCGACGACTTTGGATTGCCCATCACGCGTCACCAGTTTGTCGGCCACACCCTGCATGGTCAACTGGGAAGTGGCGGAACGCTGGTTAAGCTCTCCAACGTTAACGGCACGATCGAGATCAGCCACGCCAACGACAGCCGTCCGCTGAGCCCCGTGCAGAATCTGGAGCGCGATCGCGGGCGGGATAACGATGCGGATGACGACGACATCTAGCCCGCACTCCAATGACCGGCTAGTAGATCGTGTACGCAGGTGCGGCGTTGCGGACGTCAGGCTTTGACGCCATCAGCAGCAGCGCGCCTGCGCGTTTGAAGGCTCTGAGGTCATCAAGCGAGCGAAACGATGTGGTCTGGTAATTTTCCGGCGTAGGTGTGTCGTCCGGAATCTGCGCATGCTCCACTTTCTCAAATGCATGCGTCTTCAGCAGCGCAACATACTCTTCGGCCGAGCGGACATGCACCGGAACCTTCAGCTTCGGCACCCATTGCAGCGAATAAGGATTGTCTTTGTAAAGATTGATGAGGATGAAAAGACGTCCGTGCGGCGCCATCACGCGGAACAATTCAGCCAGAGCGCGATCCTGATCGGGATAGTAGTAGAAAGACTCGACGGATAGCACTTTGTCGAAGAAGTTTTCTTCCCACGGAATCTGTGTGGCCGAACCCTGCACGAACATCACATTGTCGAAATCCTTCGACGCCGCGCGCGCATGTCGGATCATCTGATCTGCAATATCAACGCCCACTACCTGGCCGAATCCTTGTGGCCCTTCACTGACGATGCGGGCCAGCAGGCGCGTGGCCCATCCAGACCCGCAACCAAGATCGAGTACGCGCTCGCCTGGGCGCAGGTCCATGCGGCAGAGCGTTTTCTCCGTGATGTCGAGATGGTGATTCTCCATTTTCGGGCCTTCGCCTTGCTCGGCCCAACGGTTGAATTCCTGTTGCAGGCGCTCATCCGGGGATGGGGACTTTTCGGTTGGCATGAGATAAGGCTATCAAATGTCAGCTTTACGCTCGTCCACGGATTGCGGTTGACGGATTCCCGGAAACAAACTTATGATTCGCGCAATCTTTCCTTGCAGCTTTATCCGCGATCCAGAAGATCAGGAGGCCTAGGTGAAGTTCTTCAGTTTTGCATTGGTTGTCATCCTCGCGTTCAGCGCTTTTGCCGCGGACTCGCCCGATTCGCGCGAGATCACGGACCCAAAGTCGATTACCTCAGCGGTGGTAGAAGGCGCCGCGCCTGTTCCCATCGACGATCTTTTCTTCACTCGATACACCGGCGGCGGTGCCTGGTCGCCGGACGGCAAGCAGGTCGTCTTCACAACCAACCTCACGGGCCGCAATAACCTCTGGAAGGTGAATTCCGATGGCGGCTGGCCGATCCAGTTGAGTCAGTCAGACGATCGCCAGTCGTATGCGAGCTGGTCACCCGACGGAAAGTGGATCGTCTTCCAATCGGATCTCGGTGGCGGTGAACTTTACGATCTCTATGCCATTCCGAGCAATGGCGGTGCGGTCGTCAACCTCACGAACACTCCCGAAATTTCTGAAACCGCTCCTGTTTGGTCGCCCGATGGCAAATGGCTCTCGATTGAGTACAAGCCGAAGACGGCGTCTTCGGTGGATATCGCCCTCCTCGAATGGCAGACGCGCACCATCCGCAACCTGACACAGGAGAAGTCTCCGGATCGTGTGTGGGATGGTGCAATCTGGTCTCCCGACGGCAAGTTCATCTACGCGACTCGCGGCAACGTAGGAGGCACCGATTCCGACGTGTTCCGGATCGACGTAACGACCGGGGCGCAGGAAAACCTGACGAAACATGAAGGCGAACGCCGCACCAGCGTCTCATCGATTTCGCCCGACGGCCGCCTTTTATTGGTCACTTCCGACAAACCGGGTGGGTACTCGAACGTCGCTCTGATTGAACTCGCAACCAAGAAATTCACCTGGATTACCGACTTGAAATGGGAAGCGAATGCGGTGGAGTTCTCGCCCGACGGCAAGCAATTCACCTACATGGTCAATGAAGACGGCCGTATTGACGATTATCTCGCCGACACGGCAACGCTGAAGGGGAAAAAGCTCGACCTTCCAGTTGGCTTAAATAGCTACAACGGGAATCCGACCGCTTTCGCGAAGGGCGGCCGCGTGCTCATCACTCACAATAGTTCGACGCAGCCGGGCGACTTGTGGGTGTATGATCTCGCGAAGCGCGAAGCTCGCCAGCTCACATTTTCCGCCATCGCCAGCCTGACCTCCGCCAAAATTCCTCCTTCGCAATTGATCCACTATCGCAGCTTCGATGGAAAGATCATCAGCGCATTCGTGTGGATGCCATTTAACCTCAAACGCGACGGATCGAATCCGGCGATTGTGCTGCCACATGGTGGTCCCACCGGCCAGACGACCGATTTTTTCAATCGAGCGGTGATAGCACTGGTCACGCGCGGATACATCTGCATCGCGCCCAACGTTCGCGGATCGACCGGCTACGGCATGGATTTTCAGCGAGCCAATTTCAAGGACCTGGGCGGCGGCGATTTGCAGGACGACGTCGCCGGCGTGAAATTCCTGGAAGCCACCGGCTATGTGGACGCAATGAAGATCGGAATCACCGGGGGATCCTACGGCGGATACATGACGCTGATGGCGATCGGCAAGACGCCGTACATCTGGGCCGCAGCCGTGGAGCAGTACGGCATCATCAACTGGCTGACGATGTTACAGCACGAAGATCCAATGTTGCAGCAATACGAAAAATCGCTGCTGGGCGACCCGGATAAAGATCGCGCGATATATGAGGCCGATTCGCCTCTGGCTTTCATCAAGGACGCAAAAGCGCCGTTGCTCGTTCTGCAGGGTAACAACGACATCCGCGTACCTAAGGAAGAGGCCGAGCAGGTGGTGAAGATTCTGCAGGACGCGGGAAAAACGGTGGATGCCCATTACTATCCGAATGAAGGCCACGGATTCGCCAAACGGGAAAATCAAGTAGACGCGATCCGGCGCACGATCGAATGGTTCGATAAATATCTGAAGGGGAAGTAAAGACAGGTCAGAAGGCAGAAGTCAGATTTCAGAGGTAAGTTCTCCTGGCAAATGCAGGCGTAAACGAATGGATTTTACCTCTTCAATCTGACCTCTAACTTCAGACCTCCCTTCACTCCAGCATCTCGCCCTTGATCAATTTCTGCCCGCCCAATGCTGTGTAGAAGCCCCACGTAGCCACTGCCAACACAAGCACCGCACTGCTCATCGCATAAGAGGCGTACCAGCGCGAGAAATCGAGAGTGATAGGAACGTTCATTGTCAGATCGGCGACAAAAACCGCCACCGCGAGCGAAATCAGTCCAAAGCGAACCAGCGCGAACGCGGCGATTCCATAAATGAAGATTGCGCTCGACATTTCAACCATCGGATGCCGTGTGCCAACTACGTGGAGAAACGTGAAGAGCGCGGTGAAAGCTACGCCTGCGGCCCAGGGTTTACGCAGCAAATAGCGCAGCACGATCAGAATGATGAAGAAGAAAAGCGTGCCCTGGATGCCGCCCGGCATGAGAAAAATCCACGCCCCAATTGTGCTTCGGAGACCCAACAGATAATCGGCGGAAAGGACAATCGGAGAAAGTCCCAGGCGCCAAATGCCAAACGCCAGCCGAAGCTCATAGATCACCAGCCAGCTCAACCCGAGCATCACGCCAAACAAAACATCACGGCCGACTAACGGATCGCGGACACGGCCACTGACCAGTCGCGTCCACGAAATGATCGTTTGCGGCCAAAGCCTTCGGACATATGGCTCGAGCGCCATGTAGAGGAGCCAGGAAATTCCCGACATAAAGAGGGCGGTGCTCGAGGCGAGGACGAAGCCACTCAGTAAGATGTCCAGGTTCGCCACAAAATGGCCATAGCATAACCAGATTGCCATTTGCAGGACAAACACGAAGAATGCGAGCCGGAATGCGCCCTGACGGTCGCCTTTGCCGCGCTTATACTGGCGCCGCGCCAGCGCCGACGCTCCAGCGAGGATGATGAGGAAGAGCGCGGCTTCGATGATCCCGCTGACCTTCTTTGCCGTGGAAGGTTCTTCCGGACGCATGCGAGACGGGCGTGTCCATGGCCCAATCATGCGGAAGAAAACAGGTTTGCCGTGCCAGGCGGCGGCTTCGACGCGCAAAGGGCGATCGGTTCCTGGCCATTGACCGGTCCAGGCGGCCCGCGTGTCCGAGCTCGCGAGTGATGCCCACTCCGGCGTGACAGATTGCAATCGCGAAGAGTCGAGTCCGGCCGCGGCGAAAAGTGGCGTCCAATCGACGGGTTTAGTGGGAACCGAGGTCTCCTCGAGTTCAGCCGGAATTGCCTGGAAAAAAATGAGATGGTCGCTCGTATCCAGCCTCAGATTGATCATCCCCGATTGAGTGGTGGGAGGATCATCGAACGTTACGACGCTGGGCGTGGTGGAACGTTCGAACTGCCGTGCGTCGAGATAACGTGCGCTTTGGCGATAGTCAAACTGCCGAATTGGTGGCTGGCCCGAAGCAAGAATCCTGGACCAATCCGGATGTGGCTTGTCATTCGCTTCCGCCCAGCGTTCGAACTCGCTGTCATCTTCAAAGTCGATGGCCGAATCGACCGGCTTCGCGTCGTAACCCAACTGCGCCACGATGTCGCGAGCCTTGTGGGTGAGGACGTCGGGGGATTGATCCAGAGGCATGCGCGCCATGGCGTCGTTATGAGCCATGAGAAACACGCTCGCAACCATGCCGACAATGCACGCGGCCAGACAAAGCAGGGCGAGCTTCGGCCTCATGCCTTCGTGGGCGCCAGCCGCCGCGACCATCTGCGGCGAAGGCGTTTCGCCGGCAGCGAGAGCGGCAGCAAGGGGATCTCCACCGGGCAACGCCGCTGCAACGGCAAGCGCACTGCCCGGACGATTCGCCGGGTCGGGCTCAAGGCAGCGGAGGATGACGCGCTCGACCAGAGGATCGAGATCCTTCACGAAAGACGACGGACGGCTTATGTCGCCAGCAGTGCGCGAGCGCACGAGGTCCGTAAGGTTGTCGGCGCTGAAGGCGCGCTTACCTGTGAACAGTTCGTAGAGCACCAATCCCAAAGAATAGATATCGCTCTTCTCGGTGACTTCCTTCCCAACCAGTTGCTCGGGCGCCATGTAAGCAGGGGTCCCGCTGCGAACCTCGGCGCCGGGAACCTGATCGGCGAAGGCCGCCAGTCCAAAGTCGGTGATGACGACCTGGCCGCGCCCGTCGAGCATGATGTTGGCGGGCTTCAGATCACGATGCAGGACGCCTTTGGAATGGGCGGCGGCGAGTCCGGCGCACAGTTGGCGCGCCATTTCCAGGGCCTTGTCGGTTGGGAGACGTCCGATGCGCCGCAGGAGCGAGGCGAGGTCTTCGCCATCGACGTACTCCATCGTGAAATAAGTCAGGCCATCGACCTCGCCCACGTCGTACACGCGGCAGACATTGGGATGCGAGACCTTCCGGGCGATGCGGACTTCGCCACGAAAGCGCTCAAGAAGTCCGGGATCGTTGGCAGCTTCTTCGGGGAGAAATTTCAGCGCGACCGGCTGGCCAAGAGTGAGGTCGTCAGCGCGATAAACCTCTCCCATGCCGCCGCGACCGAGGAGAGCGACGATGCGGTAGCGCTCCGCTAGAAACGAGCCCGGCAGGAAGCGTCCATGATCGGAAGCAACTGAAGACGAACTGGCTGGGCTGGACTTTGACCCCGGCCGCGGAGAGCGCGGAGGAACGGGCGTGGGCAACTTCGACGCGACCAGCGTCGAAATTTCATCGGGACTGAGGGCGGTGCTGGCATCATTCACCAGCGTGGGGATGTCGTCTGTCGAGAGCGTTTTCCCGCAAGATGAACAGAAGCGGGCCCCGGGCGGGTATTCGGTGCCGCAACAGGAACAACGGGCCATGAGAATGATTGCCTCGAAATCGAATGCTCAGCGGCAGTCTACGTGAATGCTGGAGAAATGAAAATGCCGCTAAACCTCAGCCAAGGCACGATGGACCAGATACACGGCGATGGCGCCCTCGCCGACGGCCGACGCCACGCGCTTTACATTGCCAGAACGGACATCGCCGACGGCGAATACGGCGGGCAGGCTGGTCTCGAGCATTTGCGGAGCGCGGCCAAGAGTCCATGCGCTCGACGGGTTTGCAGCGTGAGCGGAGCCATTCGCCGCCTCAATGTCTCGGCCAGTAAGGATGAAGCCTTTGTTGTCGAGCGCAACGCACCCCTGCAGCCATTCCGTGCGCGGCGATGCTCCCGTCATGATGAAGACATGACAGATTTCGTGCGATGAAGTCAGGCCAGTCGTTTTATCGACCCAGATGACGCGCTCGAGTTGGGCATTCCCTTCCAGTCCGGCAATTTCGGTATTGCAATGCAGTTCGATCGAGGGATTTTCTGCAATGCGCTGAATCAGATAGCGCGACATGGTCTCGGCAAGCCCATCGCGGCGCACCAGCATGTGCACCTTACGTGCGGTCTGCGATAGGAAAACGGCGGCTTGCCCTGCGGAATTGGCGCCTCCCACCACGACGACGTCTTCGCCTTCGCAGAGCTGCGATTCCATAAACGTCGCACCGTAGTAAACTCCCCGGCCTTCGAATTGCTTCAGGTTGGCGAATTGCGGTTTGTTGTACTGGGCTCCCGTCGAAATGATGACCGATCGAGCCGACAGCTTGTTGCCGTTGTCGAGCACGATCCCGTAGGGACGATGAGCGCACTCCAGGCGAGCGGCGCGATGCCCGACCATCATCTTGGCACCGAATTTCTGCGCTTGCGCGATCGCGCGACTGGCCAACTCCTG
>JBELAC010000009.1:0-44646 GCA_049509215.1 Terriglobales bacterium | reverse complement strand
CTCGGCTACCTGTTCCTCAAGGGCACTGGCATCTGGGGCATCAACATCCCCATCGGCTGGGGCTTCGCCATCGTCAACTTCGTCTGGTGGATCGGTATCGGCCATGCCGGCACACTCATTTCCGCCATCCTCTTACTGCTGCGCCAGTCGTGGCGTAACTCCATCAACCGTTTTGCGGAAGCAATGACGCTCTTCGCGGTGGCGTGCGCCGGCATCTTCCCGCTCGCCCACACCGGACGACCCTGGCTGGCCTATTGGATGTTCCCCTACCCGAACACCATGAATTACTGGCCGCAGTTCCGCAGTCCGCTGATCTGGGACGTCTTCGCGGTCTCAACCTACTTCACCGTCTCGCTATTATTCTGGTTCATTGGACTCATCCCCGATCTGGCAACTCTGCGCGACCGTGCCCACAATAAATACTCGCAAATGATCTACGGCCTGCTTGCCATGGGATGGCGCGGCTCAGCCCGCCACTGGGCGCGCTATGAGTCGGCTTACCTGCTGTTAGCTGGACTCGCCACTCCGCTGGTGCTTTCTGTGCACACCGTCGTCAGCTTCGATTTCGCGGTTGGCGTCGTTCCCGGATGGCACACCACCATCTTCCCGCCCTACTTCGTCGCGGGCGCGATTTACTCCGGTTTCGCGATGGTGCTGATGCTGGCCATTCCGATCCGCAAGATCTACAACCTCGAAGATTTCATCACCGACCGCCATCTGCAGAACTCCGCGAAGGTCATGCTTGCGACCGGCTGGATCGTTGCCTACGGCTACGGAGTGGAAGCCTTTATGGGTTGGTACAGCGGCAATCGCTATGACCAGACGCTGCTCTGGAACCGTCTCCACGGTCCCTTTGCATTCTGGTACTACATGTTGCTTGCGTGCAATCTCTTTATCCCGCAGGTTCTGTGGTTCAGGAAGATGCGCACCAGCCCCGTATGGCTGTTTCTGATTTCGTTCGTCATCCTGGTCGGCATGTGGCTGGAGCGTTTCGTTATCGTCGTCATCAGCCTCACCCGCGACTTTGTGCCTTCCTCGTGGGGCATGTACTACCCGACGCGTTGGGACTTTATGACCTTCTTCGGCACCATCGGAATGTTCCTGACCGCCATGTTCCTGTTCGTCCGCATTCTGCCGATGATCTCGATCTTTGAAATGCGCACGCTCCTGCCGGAAGCGGAGGTGAAGCCAGAATGAAGACGCTTCCCATTTACGGCACGATGGCTGAGTTCGACTCGGCCCAGCACTTGGTCGACGCCGCCCGCCGCACGCATGAAGCCGGTTATCGCAAGATCGACGCCTATAGTCCATTTCCGGTGGAAGAACTGGCTGACGCCATCGGGTTCCACAAGAACAATGTCGCGCTGGTAACGCTGATCGGCGCGATCACCGGCGGCCTCGCTGGCTACCTGATGCAATATTGGATCGCAGTGGTCGACTACCCCGTCAACGTGGGCGGCCGCCCCTTGCATTCCTGGCCGTCGTTCATCATCGTCACCTTTGAAATGACAATTCTGTTCGGCGCAATCTCAGCCGTGTTCGGCATGCTCGCCCTCAATGGCTTGCCCATGCCCTACCACCCGGTCTTTAACGTAGAACGTTTTGCTTTCGCCAGCAAAGACCGTTTCTTCCTGATCGTGTTTGCTTCCGATCCCAAGTACGACGCGCAGGGCACGCGCCAGTTTCTGGAGAGCCTTGAGCCGCGCTCGATTTCGGAGGTTCCCAGCTAATATGCTGAGCCCCCGCAAATTCGTTCCCCTCGTGTTGCTCGGAACCGCCCTGCTGAGCACGATTGGGTGCCGTCTCGATATGCACGTGCAGCCGCGCTACAACCCACTGGCAAAGAGCGATTTCTTCTCCGACCAGCGCGCCGCCCGCCCACTTGTTGAAGGCACGGTAGCCCGAGGCGAAGAACGCGCCGATAGCTATTTTTACACTGGCAAGATCGGCAACGCGCCCGGCGAATATATGCCCTTCCCCGTGACCAAAGAAGTGGTCGAACGTGGCCAGGAGCGCTACAACATCTACTGCGCGCCCTGTCATTCGCGCGCCGGGGATGGCAATGGTTTTATCCCGAGCCGCGGCTTCTCGCGCAAACCGCCTTCGTATCACATCGAACGCCTGCAGAAGGCTCCGCTTGGATATTTCTTCGACGTAATGACCAATGGCTACGGCATCATGCTGGATTATTCCGCTCAAGTCTCTCCTCGCGACCGCTGGTGCATCGCGGCGTACATTCGCGCACTGCAGTTGAGCCAGAACGCTACCTCGGCCGATGTGCCGTCCGGCCAGAGTATTCCTTCCAAAGCTCCTGAATTCGTCGAGCCCGGCTCGGGCGCGACTCTGCCGCAAGCCATGCCAGGTAAGTCCGGGAAAGGGGAGTCTGAATGACCGGCAAGCCCCAAGCCCCGCACGCGCGCCAGATCGACCTCTCGACGCCGCCCATCATCAAGGTCATTGGCCAGCGTGCGCTCGTCATAGGCGTGATCGCGACTCTAGTCGCTCTCTACATCGCCTTCACTAATCCGACCGTTTTCTTCCGCGGCTACCTTGTCTCTTACATGGATTGGCTGGGCGTCTGCCTCGGTTCCATGGCCATCATCATGGTTCGTCACATGACGGGCGGCGGATGGGGAACGGTGATCCGGCGTGTCTTAGGTGCGGCCATGCGCACCCTGCCGCTGCTGATTCTGCTCTTCGTTCCCTTCGCCATTTTTGCCGTTCCCAAACTCTATCCCTGGGCAATGCCGCTCGATGCAATCGCGAACCCCGCGATTCGCGAGCACCTCGAAAAGCATGCGTTCATTCTGCGCGATTACTTGAACTACCGCGGCTTCGTGATCCGTGCGGTGGTCTATTTCGCGATCTGGTTCGTGCTGCAGTACCTGCTCAGCAAGTTCTCGTTCGAGCACAACAAGCCGCCTTATGCGGACACGAGTGCGCGCTTCAAAATGGTCAGCGCTCCCGGTATCATCCTGTACGCGCTCACGCTCTGCTTCGCCGCGATCGATTGGGTGATGTCGCTCGACCCGAGCTGGGTCTCGACCATTTACGGCCTCCTCTTTCTGGCCGGTCAGCTAATCGGAGCGCTCTGCTTCGCCATTGTCATCGAGCGCATATTGTTCGACTATCCGCCGATGTCAACTTTGCTCAAACCCAACTACGTACACGACCATGGCAATTTTCTGCTCGCCTTCACCATGGTCTGGGCCTATTTCTCATTCTCGCAGTGGCTGATCATCTGGGCCGGAAACCTGCCGGACGAAATCACCTGGTATTTTCGGCGACTGCACGGCGGATGGCAGTTCGTCGGGCTCTTCCTCGTCGTGTTCCACTTCTTCGTGCCGTTCTTCCTACTGCTTTCACGCAAGCTCAAACGCGACATCACGCGCCTGGTCTGGCTGGCCGCGTGGATGCTGGTTACCCGCTACATCGATCTGTTCTGGCACATTGAGCCCAGCTTCTCCGAAAACTTCACTGTGACCCTTGCCGATCTCGTCATCCCCTTCGCGATGGGCGGCATCTGGATCGCATACTTCTGCTACAACCTCAGCTCGCAGCCGCTGGTCCCCGCTTATGACGCGACTGCACAGGATGTATTGGAGCCCGCGCATGAGTGACGAGCAGATCAGGAACCAGCAGAAGAATAACGGCGAAAATGATCCCGGCGCTTACGAGCACGAGGATCTCAGCCCTCGCGGCGTGATCTACTTCATGGTTGGGCTCGCCGTGCTGGTCGTAATCCTCTATTTGATCGTGTTCGGCATGTATCGTTTCCTGGACTCCTATGAGCAGGCGCACCAGCCAGCCATGAGTCCGATGGTGGCCCCTCAGGCGGATACGCGCTCCATGACGAGCGAGAATACGCAGACTTTCCCCGAGCCCCGGCTCGAAGAAAATGAGCGCACGCAGCTTCGCCAGATCGTCGAAGACCAGGATGCCAGGCTCGCCACCTACAACTGGGTCGATAAAGACAAAGGTGTCGTCCAGATTCCGATCGACCGCGCCATGGATTTATTAGTCGAGCGCGGGTTGCCGGTCCGCAGCGAAAACGCCCGCGCTGAAAACGGTCGTCAGCAGGGCGAAGGCTCGACCCCGGCGCAGACTTCCGCGCCCGCGGGAACAAAGCAGCAACCTCCCAAAGCGAAGGCCCATAAAGCCTCTGCATCCGGGAACTGACCGCTCCGGCCGGAGCCACGCTACCGGCGCGCCGGAAAAGGATGTTCGCAGTGCGCAGCAAAAAGCAGTTCGCAAATTCGTTTGGTATCGGTGTCATCCGGAGCGGAGCCAGAACAGCCGCGAAGCGGATGTTCCCGCGGAGTCGAAGGACCCCTGCTGCCTTCCTGGCTTTCGCATTTCTCATGGCCACCTCCGCCGCGTTCGGCCAGGGCATGAGCCGGGGCATCATGTCGCCTCCGACGAACGTGCGCCCGCCCGGACTGAAGAACGTCGGCATTCAGCAAAACCTCAACGAGCAGATTCCAGCCGATCTCGCCTTCACCGACGACCTCGGCCGTCCGGTAAAGCTGGGCGATTACTTTGGCAAGAAGCCTCTGATCCTCAATCTCGTTTATTTCACCTGTCCCATGCTCTGCGGTGAAGAACTCGCCGGTCTTGAAAGCACTCTGCGTGTCCTGAAGTTCGACGTGGGTAAGGAATTCGACGTCATCACCGTGAGTTTCGACCCGAAAGACACGCCCGAAGCGGCGGCCAAGAAAAAAGGAGAAATGCTGCGCCGCTACAAGCGCGCCGGAGCCGAGAACGGCTGGCATTTCCTGGTGGGCCAGCAAGCTTCCATCGACGCCATCGCCAAAGCTGCCGGTTTCCAGTACGAATACGACGCGCAAAGCGGCCAATTCGCGCACACAACCGCGATCATGCTGCTTACGCCGCAAGGCAAGATTTCACAGTACTACTACGGCATCGAGTATCCGCCCAACGATGTGCGCCTCGGATTGGTAGCGGCCTCGCATGACAAAATTGGAAATGTAGTCGACGATTTCCTGCTGTACTGCTATCACTACGATCCGGAAAAAGGTAAATACAGCGCCACGGTCATGCGCATCCTCCGCATTGCGGGCGTGGCCACGATGCTTTGTCTCGGAATGCTTTTCTTTGTGATGATTCGGCGCGGCCCTGGGAGCGGAATCCCGGGCGGCGGAGATCATCAAGGAGCGAGTAGGGTCAGCTAATTATGTTTTCACACATGCCATTTTGGCCGGACAGCGCCTCCACCACCGCGGGACAGGTGGACGCTCTCTATATTTTCATGGTGCTGGTCTCCGCCATCATGACGGTGCTGATCTTCGCCACCTTGATCTTTTTCGCCATCAAGTTCCGCAAGCGCCGCGGGAAAGAGGCTGAGCAAATCGAAGGCTCCACGGTCCTTGAAATCACCTGGTCGGTCATTCCCTTCGCCGTGTTCCTCGCGTTCTTCGTCTGGGGCGCGGTCATTTACTTCCAGGAACGCACTCCGCCCCAGGACGCGACCGAAGTCTATACCGTTGCCAAGCAATGGATGTGGAAGTTTGAGCACGCCAGCGGGCAGCGCGAAATCAATGAACTGCACGTGCCGGTGGGCCGCGACGTCAAGCTGATCATGACCTCGCAGGATGTCATCCACAGCTTTTACGTCCCCGCCTTCCGCATCAAGCAGGACGTGCTTCCCGGCCGCTATACGACCTTCTGGTTCCACGCCACCAAGCCCGGCACATATCACCTGTTCTGCGCGGAGTATTGTGGGACGCAACACTCCGGCATGATCGGATGGATCGTCGTCATGGAGCCTCGCGACTATGAGGCTTGGATGACCGGCGGCGGCGGCAATCAGCCCTTGGCCGTGACCGGCCAGCAATTATTCTCCCAGTTCGGCTGCATCACCTGCCATCGGTCTGACACGCAGGGTCGTGGTCCAAACCTGGTCGGCGTCTATAACAAGCCTGTACTTCTTGAAGATGGCCGCACCGTGAACGCCGATGACAATTACATTCGCGAATCGATCCTCGAACCGGGTGCCAAGATTGTCCGCGGTTTCAAACCCATCATGCCCACGTTCCAGGGGCAGATTACCGACGAACAACTCAACGCCCTGGTCGCATACGTGAAATCCCTGACCCAATCGCAGGCAGGACAGACGCCCAAGGCTGCAGGCATGGGCACGGCAACTCCTTAATTTTGTTGAAACGCTATAGGTGAAGACAATGGCAACCGCTGTCGTAGTAGATCATGGCGAACGCGAAAATTATCTGAACGCAGGATATGGGCTCAAGTCCTGGCTCCTCACCCGGGACCACAAGCGCATCGCGCTGCTCTACTTGCTGTCGATTACCTTCTTCTTCTTTGTTGGCGGTTTCTTTGCCTTATTGATCCGCCTGGAATTGCTCACGCCCGCGGGCGATCTCGTTCAGTCTGATACCTACAACAAGCTGTTCACCATGCACGGCATGTCGATGATCTTCTTTTTCCTGATCCCCGGCGTCCCCGCCGTGCTCGGCAATTTCCTGATCCCCATCATGATCGGCGCCAAGGATCTTGCCTTCCCGCGCCTTAACCTGCTCAGCTGGTACCTCTTCATTGTCGGCGGACTCTTCATGGTCTACACGATCATGGCCGGCGGCGTGGATACTGGTTGGACCTTTTACACTCCCCTCAGCACCGAATTTGCCAAGACCAACGTAGTTACCGCCGCGCTCGGCGTGTTCATCGCGGGCTTCGCCTCCATTCTGACAGGACTGAACTTCATCGTTACCATTCACCGCATGCGTGCGCCCGGCATGACCTGGAACCGCCTGCCGCTGTTTGTCTGGTCGCACTACGCCACCAGTATCATCCAAGTACTCGGAACCCCGGTCGTCGCCATCACCATCGTTCTCGTTGCGCTCGAACGCCTTTTCCATCTGGGCGTCTTCAATCCCGCGCTGGGAGGCGATCCACTTCTCTTCCAGCACCTGTTCTGGTTCTACTCGCACCCGGCCGTGTACATCATGATCCTTCCCGGCATGGGCATCGTCAGCGAGATCGTGTGCTGCTTCTCACGCAAGCGCATCTTCGGATACAAAGCGATGGCGCTCGCCGTCCTCGGCATCGCGGTCATCGGATTCCTGGTCTGGGCGCACCACATGTTCGTCGCCGGAATCTCACTCTATGCCGCGCTGATCTTCTCGCTCCTGACCTACTTCGTCGCCGTGCCCTCGGCCGTCAAAGTCTTCAACTGGACCGCGACCATGTACAAGGGTTCCATCACCTACCAGACTCCGATGCTCTACGCCTTTGGCTTCATCGGACTGTTCACCATCGGCGGACTGACGGGCCTGTTCCTTGGCTCACTCGGCATTGACGTACACGTCACGGATACCTACTTCGTCGTCGCGCACTTCCATTACGTCATGGTCGGTGGCATGGTCGTCGCGTACCTCGGCGGGATGCACTTCTGGTGGCCCAAAATCACCGGCCGCATGTATCCCGAAAGCTGGGGAAAGCTGGCCGCGCTGATCGTCTTCATAGGATTCAACCTCACGTTCTTCCCGCAATTCATCCTCGGATACATGGGCATGCCACGCCGCTATCATGCGTATCCGCCGGAATTCCAGATCCTGAACATTCTCTCGACCGCGGGCGCAACCATTCTCGCCGTCGGCTACCTGTTGCCGATGGTCTATTTCCTCTGGTCGCTGCGCTACGGCGAGATCGCGCCGGCAAATCCATGGAACGCCGCCGGCCTGGAGTGGCAGGTCCCGTCGCCGCCGCCCACCTCGAACTTCGACGAGACGCCGGTTGTGACTTGGGAAGCTTATAACTACGACGAACTGGGCGAGATTCCAACCAAGCAGGAGGTTCCCGTTGCACACTAGTCCAGCGGCGGTGCCCCAAGACGCGAACGCCCATACAAACGACCACGCGCACGACAATCCGGCCCTGCTGCACCATTTCGCAACCGAAGGCCAGCAGAAGAATGCCGCCAGCCTGGGCATGTGGCTCTTCCTCGCCCAGGAA
The DNA here is from genome assembly GCA_049509215.1 of Terriglobales bacterium. Taxonomy (GTDB): domain Bacteria; phylum Acidobacteriota; class Terriglobia; order Terriglobales; family Acidobacteriaceae; genus Acidiflorens. Next base: position 36,654 of record JBELAC010000009.1, on the reverse strand, counting down.
GTCATGTTCTTTGGCGGCATGTTCTGCGCCTATCTGGTCTATCGCTTCAAGTATTTCGGCGACTTTGGCTCGGCCAGCCAGCAGTTGGACATTCGTCTGGGCGCGATCAACACCGCCGTGCTGATCTGCTCCAGCTTGACCGTCGTTCTGGCCGTTCGCGCCGCCCAACTCGGCAAGCGCATGGCGCTCGTGGGCTGGCTGCTTCTGACCATCGTTCTCGGCCTCGCCTTTCTCGGAATCAAGGCCGACGAGTATGCGGAGAAGTTCGAGAAGCACCACGTTCCCGGAGCTAGTTTCAGCTACCACGAATTGCTTCCCGGGCAGGAGAAATTCCCTCCGGCCGATCGCCAGTATGCGAATCCTCATCACGCCGAGATGTACTTCTCGCTCTACTTTGCGCTGACGGGCATGCACGCCCTGCACATGATCATCGGCGTAGGCCTGTTCTCATTCCTCGCCTTCATGGCCTGGCGCGGAAAATATGGTCCAGGTTATTTCACGCCCGTCGAGAACGCCGGCCTGTATTGGCATTTTGTCGACATTGTCTGGATTTACCTGTTCCCTTTGCTCTACCTGATCGACCGTCACCGGTGACGCTATGACTGAAAACGTTCTGCCTGACAACTACTCGGCACACCACAATTCGCACCCGGAACACGTCTCTTCCGTCGGCTCATCGGTCGCGATCTGGATCACGCTGCTGATCTGCACTGGCCTCACCGTGGGCGCAGCGTTCATCGATATGGGTCCGTTCAACACCATCGCGGCCCTCTGCATCGCGACCTTCAAGGCGATTCTCGTCGTACTGTTCTTCATGCACGTGAAATACACGCACGAGAAGTTGACCGGCCTGGTCATCGTGAGCGCCATCTTCTTCCTATTCATCCTGCTGGCCCTGAGCATGGCCGATTACGCCACGCGCCTCTGGAACTAATCGAAACCGTAGCGAATACGGAGAATCCCCGTTAAACGACGCCGGTCCGGAGCTCCGGAGCGTGGCGTCGGCACCTTGCCGGCGGTTCCGAGAGCGCCTCGGTCTCGGATAGCTGGCGAGAACGGTCGCCGGAACGCCCAGAATCCCCCATTGCAAAGGCCGCATTCCGGGATATAATGCCCGGCAATGGCCATGGGGTCGGAAGCAGCAAAACAAGTGGGGATGGTTCCGGATGAGCTCAAGAGCGAGCCTCGCTCGAAGGGTTTGACTACTCCTCGCAAGAAAAAGCCGAAGGAACTTGCCGTCATCACCGAGTGCTGCACGGGATGTGCGGGCTCGCCCGCCTGCGTCGAGTACTGTCCGGTGGAAGACTGCATGTTCTGGATCGAGGACGTGGATCATCCTCCGTTCGGCCGGATCGAAGTCGACCCACTGCTCTGCATCGGATGCAAGAAGTGTCTGAGCAAGGGTCCAGAAGGCTCGTTCCTCGACGGCTGTCCCTGGGACGCGATCGTCATGGTCGATATCGCGGATGTTGAAAAAGAAGTTGGAGCGATGAGCTACTAATCGTCGCCTGAATGGCGAATCATTTTTCGGACTGCGGATCGTTCTCTCGATCTTTGTGTGTACCGAAATTCCTCTTAACATTCTGGCGTTGTTTAGTAGTTGGTACTTCGTGCCTTCTCCGATGGACCCACGTCGCACTGCAAACTTTTTCATAGCAAACTTTTTCATAGTGTTGCAACTCGAAAAATCGTTGTAGACTTACGTACGGTATTTTCGTCGCTAGGTTCTAGTCCCCCACGAATCCCAAGACAGAACGATCTTCCACAAGATTGCCAGGTTAAGGAGAACTCAATGATTCGAAGATTCGGTATATTCCTGCTCGCCCTCGTTGCGATGGTTTCGATGGTGAGTGTTGTCACCCATGCGCAGTCGCAGTCGTTTATGACTCGTCATGTGCGCGATGCAGTTGTCAACGGAGAAGCCAAACTGGTCGGCCGGCTCCCGGCAAATCAATCCATGCAGTTCGACGTCGTTCTCGCACTCCGCCACGCGCCAGAGCTCGAAAACTTCCTGCAAGACATCTACGATCCCTCCAGCGCCAACTACCGGCATTACGTGACGCCAGAGGAATTCACCGCACGCTTTGGAGCCAGCCAGGAAGATTGGGATGCACTGGTTCAATTTGCCAAACAGAGCGGATTCTCAATTATTGGTGGCACCCATAACACGAGGGACCTGCAGCTGCGCGGCACGGTTGCGCAGGTCGAGAACGCGTTCCACGTGCAGATGGGCATCTATCAGCACCCGACCGAGAATCGAACCTTCTTTGCTCCGGATCGCGAACCGTCGGTGAATCTGAACATCCAGCTGTGGCACGTCTCGGGTCTGGACAACTATGAACTCCCACGTAGGAACCTCGTGCACAGGGACGTTAAACAGTCCCCGCAGATCACCGGCTCCTGTCCCGGCGATTCTTATTGCGGCAGCGACATGCGCGCTGCTTACTACGGCACCGGATCTCTCACCGGCACCGGCCAGAACATGGCCCTTCTCGAGTTGGCGGGCACCACTTTGTCCGACCTGGCTAACTACTACAAGAACGCGAAGCAAACCGAACCGTATACTCCCACGCTGCTTTCCGAGGGTGGATACGCAACCTCTTGTACCGGCTCCTGCGAGGATGTCGAGCAGAGCATTGACATGCAGCAGGAGATGGGCATGGCGCCCGGCTCGAAGATGCTCTACATGTACGTGTGCGGTGACGCCTACAATTCAGGCACCTTCAGCGACACGGCCTGTCTCAGCGCAATGGTCACAAATGAGGCCGCTCCATTGAGTCTGCAACTTAGCAGTTCATGGTCCTGGAAACCGGCGGATCCCAGCACCGATGATCCCTATTTCCAGCAGATGGTGGCGCAGGGCCAGAGCTTCTTCGATGCGGCAGGCGACAACGCCCGGTGGAATAGCTCCAGCTTCGCATACCCGTGCGAGGATGACTATGTCATCTGTGTCGGAGGCACCGATTTGATTACCAACGGAGCAGGCGGTCCATGGGAGTCGGAAGTTGCTTGGCCGGATAGCGGCGGCGGAATTTCGCCGGACGACATCACGATACCCTCCTGGCAGCAACTGGCGGGCGTGATCACTTCAAAGAACGAGGGTTCCACCAAGTTTCGCAACGGTCCAGACGTCGCCGCCGAAGCCGACACCAACTTCTACTGGTGCGCCGACGGTACCTGCGGTACGGGCGAGGGCGGAACCAGCTTTGCCGCGCCTATGTGGGCCGGCTACATGGCTCTGGCCAATCAGCAGGCGGCGGCCAATAGCAGTCCCGCACCCGGGTTCATTGATCCGGTCATCTATCCTCTAGGCTTGGGATCGGGCTATGCTGCCGCGTTCCACGATATCACCAGCGGCAGTAACGGCTTCCCGACGGAGGTCGGCTACGATTTGGTCACAGGCTGGGGCAGTCCGAACGGCGCAGGCTTGATCAATGCCTTGACCTCGGGCGGGGGCGGCGGTGGTCCAGCCGTCAGTCTCTCACCCACCTCGCTGAAGTGGGGCAAAGTGCTCGTCGGTGCGACGGGCGCTGCCAAGAAACTTGTGCTCACCAATACCGGAAACGCGACTCTTACCATCAGCACCATCGCTACCTCCGGCGACTTCGCACTCGTGACGGTGAAACAGACCAAGAAAATTACACCGTGCGTGAACGGAGGCACGGTCGCTGCTGGTGCTACCTGCGAGGTAAAGGTCTCATTCACGCCTACGCAGACTGGCACCCGCACTGGCAATCTGACGTTCACTGACAACGCCCCGAACAGCCCGCAAACTGTGAGCCTGACGGGAACAGGAAAATAACTGATCACCAACGTAACTCAGGGGGCGGACCTCGGTCCTCCCCCTTTTTCTTTGCCTTTGCACTCGGCATGAATGTGGGTCTGAAAACGGTATCGAGGCTCCTCAAGACAGCTTAACTGCAGGGAAGCCGTGGAGCACCAGAGCAAGAATCAGCAGAGCGAGACCTAACCACGGGATTCGGGGCAGTGGAATCCTACCGCTTCGACTCCCCTCAGGCGCAGGCTCTAAGATCGCAAAAAGCGCGATGTCAGGATAGGCGATCGCGAAAGGCACTCGGCTGCGCTAGCGCTTGTTCACGGCGAGCCACGGCATGCCGCGGTAGGAATCCGCCACCACCCAAGCACCGGCCGTCACCGACCATGAAATGAGGGTCTCACTCCATACGAAGGCGCTTTTGGAGCCCGCCGCCACGATGGGTATCCACACCAGAAGCGTAAACATACCGAGTTGCACCGCCGAGAGCACCGCCGCCAACCGCGCAGAGACACCAATAAGTACCGCCGCTCCCGCCGCAAGGAAGGTACAACCGAAGAAATATGCCCACGTCATATGCCACGGCAGCCATGCAGGCACCAGCGCCGCGGTCTCCTTCAGATAGTTGAAATGTGCCAGCCCGAAGGGAATCATGGCGAGACCGTAGAGCACTCTCGCAAGGCGCACTCCCTTATCGCCAGTGGCGAAACCGAGGTGCTGCCTGTCCCAGTCACCGGCGAACCATCCATACAGTACCCAGGCTCCCGCGACTAACACGCCCGTCTCAGCGCAGCCTGACCATGAATCTTGCGCAGTGGGCGCGAGGATGACCGCCCGCACCCGGAACAACAGCCACCAAAGCAGAAGATAGGCGAGCAGTAAGCGGGAAGCGACGGCAGGCGTGCGCTGCCAGAGTAGCCCTACCCCGGAACCCAAGGAGATGAAAGCGCAGAGATAGACCAGTACCTCTTGTGCGGGCAGACCCTTGGGTGTCGGCTGCCAGATCGCGGAGAAATCGCCTTTGATAAAAGCAATGATTCCCAGGGCAATCATGGTCGCCGCAAAGACCGCATGCCCCACGCTTGCGATGCGAATCGTCCTATCCTCCTGTGGCGTTCCCGTTCGTCCAGTACAGGCACCTTTCCACGTCACATGCGGTATTGTACTGGGAATTTCTTTCGCTCCTTCACAACTCTGCGTTTCCCCGCGGACCACGCCTTGCGTTGTAGGTAACCGGTCCTAAGATTCCTTTCGTAATCCCCCACTCTGGCCGTGCATGCAACTTCCCCTGGCAGCCGGGTTTTCTAATTTGACGGGTCTTTCCCCCAAAGGTCATGATTAAGCACGGAGTGCCGATGACTTGGCCAGTGGAAAGAAAATACCCCCGAGTGAATGTCACGCTGCAGGCTGAACTGCGGAGTCCTAGCGAAAATTTCCCGCGCAGGGCGCAGACCGCGGATGTCAGTGCGGGCGGCGCCTACTTCGAAATGATACACACGCTCGAACCCAGGAGTCCCATCGACGTTACACTCTGGCTCGGCGATGTGAAAGTGCGGGCCTCGGCCGAGGTCGTAACCGACGATCCAAACGTGGGGAACGGAATCAGGTTCGTGCGCATGTCAGAGAAGGACCGGAGCGCTCTTCAGGAGTTCATCGAACGAACACAAGCGAATTGTGGCCCCATCGAGCGCGCGCGACGTCGCGGCACGCAGCGGAATCCGAAGTTGTAGGATCGGGAGGTCCGTCTGATCGACCAGGCATACGACTTTCCATCCACCCGAAACTCCACACCGGAAGTCAATCTCTAACCTCAAAACCGACCTGCCAGAATCGCCGAACATTTTAAGGGCCTGAATCCGAAAGACGCAATTATGAGCGTACTCCGTCTATGTGACCGCGAATCGATCACGGTTACTCCCCAAACCACCGCCGCCGCTGCCATCAAGCTTCATGCTGGAGGCTCGCGTGGGATCGGTTGTGGTCGTCGAAGCCAGAGAAGTTCTGGGCATTTTCACCGAGCGCGAGGTTAGGGCAGTGTGCCGGGCGGGTGCTGTTTCTGCCATTTCTGAATCTGCTCAATGATTTCGTCTGCCGTCGAATCGGTGGCGTATACTTCCTTCCGCTTCGACCGCGTGATTCTAGAGATCTCCGTCCCTTTGACATCGTAAATCGTCGCTCTCGCTCTATCGGTGTTTCCCCACCACCATGGGCCGCTTGGCTGGTCGGTCACAAATACAATGCGGTAGTCGAAGGCTTCCTTCACGTCAGTGAAATGCCAATGGCACCCTTTACCGTGATTATTGAGTTTTTCCAGAAGCACCCGCCTGTCTGAGTCCGAGGCTTCGATACTCACTTTTATCTCGACAATCGGCTTACTCCGCGCAAATGACAGAGTGGTACACAGAAGGATGGCGATCAGCAGTCTCACAACTTCCCCCGCTCTCTATGCTACAAGCGCCGCTCAGGGAGGTCTGTGAGGATGGTCACGGGCTAAGGAGGGGCGACGGTTCCCAATAGCAGTGGGAAGCGATCCGGCGGCGTTTGCCTTACGGCTTGCCTGGATTCGTCGGCGCAACCACCCACACGTACTCCAGAATCTGCGTTCCGCTGTTGGTGACGTTGTGCCTTGTGCCCGGCGGAATGTACGCCAGCATATTTTCCTGAAGCGCCACATCGGGATGTCCCTCGAAGTTCGCTACGCCGCTCCCGCGCAGTATCACAAGCGCTTCCTCATTTCCCGCAGTCGAGTGCCAGCCCACGCTCTCGCCCGGCTTCAGCTTCACTGAGCCACCACGCATTCCGCTCGTCTGCGGTGGACCGTTCAGCAGTGGGCAATCGCCCCTTTTGCAATCTAAGGCAACCGTCATCGGCTCGTGCCTTGCATGTTCCTGCGCAGCGATTACGCCAAGTGTTACTGAGGCACACATTACTACCGCTATTAACCTGATTTTCGTCATGGATCCCTACCGTTGTACCTTGGTGCTGAAAAGTCGGAGAGCAAACCCCTTCACACTCACTCGCCGCGTCGTGATCGGATGGACCTCACTTACGCGCTCTCTGTTCAATTGCGCGTTCCGTGTCGAGCGCTTGCTGGCGCACGCGGTCGGCGACTTCGGGAACATCTCTTTGATAAGGACGGATCACGGGGAGATCGTCTTCCTGTCCGATCAGATATAGGGCACGCAAGGCTTCCCAGACTTGTTCTTCTCCGGGATCGACAGTCGCGATCGCAGTGCCCGCGGCTACGGTCGTGCCCGTCGGCGCCGAAAGAATGCGGACGCGGCCGGTGATCGGAGAGCGCACCTCTTCAATCTGGCGCCCCTGCATCGGTCGCCCCTGCGTTTGCCCATCGTCACTTTTCAACTTCGCGATGAGTCCACCTTGATGAATGGCCGTGCCGGCCCCGGCGGTATCGACGACGCGCCCGGCGGTTGCCGTAGTGACAACAACCGGCTGCAACAGAGAAACGATCTGCGCCCGGCCCGAGTTGTCCCCGAAGCGGACGAGCGACAATGCGGCGTTTCCGCGGACGACCATCGAGGGATCGTTCACCAGCTTTAATAATGCTTCGTGGAAGCCAGGACCGGAGGTGTCCTGCCCCATCACCCACGCATCGGTCGAGCGCACTTCTTCGCGCGGATTGGACGCGAGGCGCACCAGATCGCCATACCATTCCGCGGCGCTCGGATCGTGGCGGGTCATTTCCTGACCGAGTTGCACAATAGCGTGCTGGATGTGGCGCGGATGAGCGTTATCGTTGAGGTATTCACCCATTTCTTTCGTGCTAAGCGCGCGCCCGAACCAGGTGCTCCACCAGAACAGAAACGGCATCAGGACCAGCAACCACGCGGTCAGAAAGAACAGCAGCCGGTTGCGGGTCGACATGCGGGGACGCGGCGAAGGCGTGGGATTGTCGCCGGCGGTTGTGGGCGCGTCTGTCGGAATCAACGGTATGGCTTGGGTAGCCATTGATGATGGATTGGCTCCTAACCTTCGTTCTCTTTCGGCTTGGCCGCGGAAGCTGCGCCAGACGGGACTTTTGGAGTTGCCGAAGCTGCTGCCGGAGTCGATGCGGTGGCTGCTTTCTTTCGACACAGGAATGCAAGTGCGCCGCGGTCGCGCAGCTCCCAGAAAGCGTTCAGCATGAAAATGCCGGAGAGCGTCAGCAGGATCAGGCTCATGAACAGGCCGTCCTGCGTTTTGATCGTGCCTGTCATGATTGTCCAGGCGATGCCAAACAACGGCGCAATGCCCAGCACCATGGAAATTACCAGCATCATTGAAAGCAAACGCCCTCCTCATTCCAGAACGTGTGGCGCGGACACTCTTGTCCGCGAAATGTCGCCGTTGGCCATCGCGGACCACCGCGCCACGCGATCAAACTACTCCGACTTGAACGAAGCGTCTACGGTCTTGCTGTCTTTGGCAGCGAGCGTCACCTTCTGCTCCTGCGTTCCCAGTTTCTCCTGCACGAAGGCGATCGTGTAATCTCCCGGCGGCAGGCCCTTGATCTCAAACTTGCCATCGGGGCCGGTCACCGCATAGAACGGGGTCTTCACGACGTTGACAAACATCCTCATCCAGGGATGCTGGTTGCACTTCACCGGCAACATGATCTCTTCGCGCGCAAATGTTTTCTCGATCGCGGCAGCCTGCGGCGGTTGCGACTCGTTCCATTCGCGATTGTCGGCGGGAGTCGGATGAATGTTGTGCGTCGTCGGATCGCTGTTCACGATCCTGATCGTCTGCCCAGCTATCACTCCTAAAACGTGCGGATGATACTTGCAGCCGTTTTGCTCGATAGTAACGGGATCCTTGGGAACATCGAATGTGCGGTCGCCTAAGCCACTTTTCACATATACAAAGACGTTAGCCAGCTTGCCGCCATCGTCGACAACGCTCTCGGCCATGTTCACGCCTTTGCAGGCCGGGTCCTGGCTCATGTCGATCTTTGCCATCTTCGGAGCTGCGCCCGCAAAACTGACCGTGCCGGTGATGCTGGCTGCAGTCGCCGGATCAATCGGCGTGGCAGCCGGCGCGGCCGGGGCCATGGTGTTACTGGGAGCGGAAGATGTTTCTTCGTTCGATTTCTTGCTGCATGCCGTCAACAGAACGAGGCCCAACACCGAGCACAGGCCCATGAGGACTACCCACAGTTTCCGGTTCATGATTTCAAGCACCTTTCCTGAAATTGAGATCTCTGCGCACATTGTACGCGCAGTGTTTCGATCACTGACCGCCTCCATGAGCCGACTGCTCACGATCAAGAGGCGCATTCTTCTGGCTGTTTCTGGATTGCTTGCCGCGCGAAGGTTTGCTGACGCTCGCTCGCGTGTGTCCCATCGACGCCGCTACCCGTTTTTGCTCGTCCGGAGTAAGTTGCAAAATGTAATTCACCAACAGGCGAGTTTGATCCTTGTCGTAGCCCGCGAATGAAGGCGGCGTCGGACCGGAAAATACCCAGTGATCGTTGTCGCGCTTGAACAGCCCCGACGGCATCGCGGTGCCGGGAGCGATTGCCTGCGGATCGATCAGCCATCGTTCCATCCAATCCGGCTTCAGGCGTCCGCGCGCCAGCAGGAAGTTAGGCGCAGTTGCATTCTTGTCATGCGCCGCATCGCCGGTGGCGTGGCACTTCAAGCAAGGCGCGGCGGTACTCGAAAACAGGCTGCGCGCCATGTCCGTTTCTTTTGCGGTCAAAGTCGTATCCGTCTCAGGAATGTACGGGAACGGCTGGCGCGACAGTGCTTCAAAGAAGCGCACCAACTTGCCCAATTCATTCTCCGAGAAGCTGAACGTCGGCATTCGCAACTGCAGATACGACCGCACGCCATCGCGATTGGTATCGGTTTCGCTGAGCGCGGGATTGTTGAGGAAATGCAATAGCCACTCGGGATCGACGCGTGCCCCTTCGGTCAGCAGCTTGGGAGGCAGTTGCTCCTGCGCTTCCTGATAGCGCTTCATCCCCATCAGCGCCGTCTGCTGGCCGGGAATGAACTGGTGACATCCCATGCAGTTGTATTTCTTGACGACCCACCAGCCCTCTTGAATATCACGGCGGTAGTCCAGCGGACGATATTGATACGAAGCCGGAAGCCCGCTCTCCTGGCTGCCCATGATGAATGTGGTCAGCGCCCGAATTTGTTCGGGCTGTAAGTGGACATTGGGCATGCGGAGTTTTTCCGTCTCCGATTTGATCTTGCCCTGATCCCAAACATTCGGCTCCGCGAGTTTGTGCTCGAAGAAACCGAGGTGCGAATACCACGGACCTTTCGCGGCGCCCTCGGGCAGCCGCGCGCGATCCTCAGGGTTGGTGATCGGCTCGCCCGTTCCGCGCTGGGCCATTTCGGTGAGGAGCGCGAAGTCAAGGCGCTCGATCGGCTTGCTGCCTTCAAACGTCAGTTCCGTTCCGATGCGACCTTCATCTTCGAACCCGGAAATTTCGTGACATCCCGCGCAGCCGAAGTGGCGAATCCACTTCTTCCCTTCGTCTTTCAATTTCGGGTCGTCCATGAATGTCGCGTCGGGATAACTGCTCGGATCTTTCTTCTTGAGCGTGATCAGATAAGACGCGACGTCGCGTGCGTCATCTGGCGAGAGGCGCAGGCTGGGCATCACCGTCATGTTCTGCACTTGCAGTTCGTGGCCATCGTTCGGACACTTGCTGTGCTGCAGATCGAAAATATACGGCAGGCCCTTTTTCGCGTAATCTTCGGGGCCAATATCTTTCTTCTCGTGCAGACAATAAGGACGTGTGCGCTCACGCGCGTTGTGCACCCAGCGCACAAGGTAATCGTAGTTAGCTTTTTCGCCTACGCGCGTAAGGTTGGCGGCGAATGTTCCGCCGATCATCTGATCGCCCTCTTGCATCGAGTGGCAACCAAGGCAGCCGCGCGTTTCGAAAAGTTCCTTGCCGTGTCCGGCGTCTCCGGGCTTTTGCTTGACGGGCTCGTCAGTCAAGCCGGACTGCCACAAGTACGCCGAGATCGCCTTGATCTGATCGTCGCTCAGGCGAAAATTCGGCATGCGCGTGGTGGGACGAAAATCGGTCGGCTTCTTCAGCCAAACCGGAATCCAATTCTTGTTGAGCTTCAGACGAACGTCTTTGAGATTTGGGCCGACTTTCTTCACGTCCTGCAGAAGGCTCTTCGTGGTGCGGTCAAGCTGTACAATCCGCAGATCGAGTTTGCTGTTCGCAACCCGCAGCGCAACCGCCTGATCGTTCAGGCGATTCGCTTCCGCATTCGTCTGCGCCGCATCGGCCTGCTTCATCAGGTAGGCGGCCTGCTTCAGGTTGTCTTTCTTCTCGGTCTCCATCTGCTTGATCTGCTGCGCGACTGAGTTGATATCTTCCGGCTCCCGGTCATAGCCCTCGTAGCGATGGCAGCCCGTGCAACCGCGCTGACGGAAAAGATCTTTGCCTTCGCTGAGCGTCCATCCAACATCGCCGCTGACGAGCACCATGTCAGCCGCGTGGCACGTCTGACAACCCGCTTCAACATTGGGTTTCGAAAACATCGGCCAGAGCCAGTGCTCGTAGTCGCCATGCGCTTTTTCAACGCTGGTGGTGGCGCGGCCGTTTCCTTGATGACAAGGAGTGCAGCCGAATTTATCCGGATCATGTGTCTTGAGCAGTTGCGGCTCGGGGTGACTCGTGAATGCGTGCGCGTATTCGTCAGGCTTCTTGCCCGCGGGCGCCATCGATGCGGCCGTCAGCTTCACCGGCTCGCGAATGCCCATGTGGCACGATTCGCAGCGATCGACAATGTTCGCGTCGGCGACATTGATCTGCATAATGACCGGATCCCACGCTTCGGTCTTATCCTGCAGGCCGCGAATCTGCGCCGGAGTCAGGTCCACCATGTGCTCGGAAATGTAGGCATCGAGCTTTGTCTTCCGGTCGCTGACCGGCTTGATCACGTCTCCCAGTTCTGCACTGAGCGCGGTGCGCTGCGCTTTCAGATCGTTGTAAGTTTCTTCGAGTTGCGTAAAGGTGTAGCTCGCCTTGGAGCCGTCGGGATACTTGACGACTGCGATTTGCTTCTTATACTCGTCCAGGTCCTTGAGTTTGCTTTGCTTCGAAGACGCGCTCTCAGTCGTTTCGATGTCATAGGTGAGCGCGTTCACATAGGCGCGGCGATCGGTGAACACATTCTGCACGGCGAGAATCTTGGCGCTCAGATTGCGTAGCTGATCGTTGATTTCTTTTGTGCGTGGCGCAGCTTGCTGGTTGGCCTGTTCGTAGTCCTGTTTGAGTTTCAGGTAGTCGCTGTTGCTCTCAACTTCTTTTTCGGATGCGGCGGAAGTGGAACGGGCGGTCTTCAGAAATATGGAGTAACGTTCGACCCATTCGTGCTGATAGGCTTTCCAGGGACGCTGTCCGAAAGCCTCATCCCACAAGGCCCAGAGCAGCGATGCCATCAGCAGGACCATGCACACGACGTACCAGGTCGCGAGCGATTTCTGAACCAGCGGATCATTCTCGGGGACGGGCTTTTCGGGCACCACTTCCTCCTAAGAGTTGCCAGTGTGGGGACGGGGCTGTGCCCCGTCCAAGCGGGGCGAAGCCTCGCTACCACACGATTGCACTTCTACACGTTGAACCAGGGCGTGATCCACACATACTTAATATGAAACGCAAGCCGCAGCAGCATCTTGATCGGCAGCGCGAACATCGTCAGCACGAAAAACATCATGAGCGAGTACTGCAGCAAGCTCATGCGTTTGTAATCTTTCGGATTGTTGCGGCGGAAGAAACCATGCAGGACGAGCCCGCCGGCCGCATAAAATCCGCCGACAACAATGAATCCGAAAATGCCTTTCACCCAATTCGACGTGATGCCGAAAATATCAGGCAGATCGCGGTTGACCTCGTAAATGAGCCGGTTGTGGTCCCACGTTTGCCCCGGCCAGAACCATTGCCATCCCGGGCCGCGAATAAAAGTGCCGATGATGATCATCGCGACCCACAGCACAATGAAGCCAAACAGGAATGTCCCGATCGCGAACTTGCGCTGCTTCCACGTGTAATAACCGCTGCCCAGAGGGTTCGTGTCGATATAGGGAATGATCATCAGTCCGATGATGATGAGCGTCGGCATCACAACGCCCGCAATCCACGGATCGAAATACACAAGCATTTCCTGCAGGCCGAGGAAATACCACGGCGCTTTCGCCGGATTCATCGTCAGGTTCGGATTGGCGGGCTCTTCGAGCGGAGCATTCAGCGTGATCGACCAGACCATCAGGATGATAGTGACGATAATCGCAGCCAGAAATTCCACGCGCAGCAGAAACGGCCAGACGTGAATTTCTTTCTGCCATCCGGCCTGCCAGGGCCAGGTCTTACGATGATGTGTTTTCGCGAGCGCGGCATCGCCTTCGAGTTGCGCAATCAGTTCGTCATTCGCGTGCGCTTGTTTCCACGCCAGATAAATATAGAAAGCGAGCAACGGAATCAGGCCCACGATTGGCACGTTGTCGGGCGCGGAGGCGATGTCCCACAATTGTCTCCAGTCCATACTATTTGCGCGCCTCCTTCACTTCCGATTCGAGCACGACCGGCGCTGGGCCCGAAATGCCGCCATCTTTTCGCACACGCCAGAAGTGAACGATCATCAGCACCGACGCGACGATAGGAATGCCGATGCAATGCCAGATGTAGGAACGCAGCAGTGCGTTCGCGTCGACAATCGAGCCGCCCAGCAATCCGAAGCGAACGTCGTTATACGGAGTCATGCCGAGTTGCGGGCCGAACGGACCTTCGTGTCCCAGACCCGGCGTTGCGCGCGCCATATTCGTGCCGACGGTCACGGCCCAGAATCCGAGCTGATCATCCGGGAGCAGATATCCGGTGAATGAAAGCAAAAGCGTCAACACGAGCAGCAGCACGCCGATATTCCAATTAAACTCGCGCGGCTTTTTGTACGAGCCGGTCAGGAACACGCGGAACATATGCAGCCAGACGGCGATCACCATCAAGTGCGCGGCCCAGCGATGCATGTTGCGCAGCAACTTCCCGAAAGGTACGTCGTGTTCCAGATAGAGCACGTCACGAAACGCCTGGACCTTCGTCGGGTGGTAGTAGAACATCAGCAGCACTCCCGTGAAGGTGAGCACGATGAACAAATAAAAAGTGATGCCGCCCATGCCCCACGTGTAGTTGTAACGAACCGCGTCGCGGTTAATTTTTGCCGGATGCAAATGCAGAAAAACGTTGGAAAGCACACCCAGTGCGCGATTGCGCGGCGTGTCATCGTGTTTGTGCCGGAAGATCGACGTGTAGACCTGCGTCTTGGTCGGGTCCTTAAGAAGATCCACCTGTTCCTTGGCCTTGGCCGGCAGATCGGTTTTAAGCGACTGGACGTCTTCCTTCACCCCGGTCGTTACGCGCTCGATGATGCCGGTTGTCTTTCCTTCGCCGTTTTTCCCGTTCCGATTACTCTCGTCAGGCATTTTCGTCTCTTCCCCGTTGCTTGGTTCCGGCGGACTTCACATTCGCCTTCGCGAAGCAACCGATCTCGCACTTTGCTCACACCGACAGAAACGCTCCCGGATCGTTGAACTTGCTGGGCTGTCCCTTCGGCCACTGATAAAGCCGCGAAGTATCGACAACAATTTGCCCGTCCGGCGCCAGTTGCACGAATGCGCGGTCCATCGGCCGCGGCGCTGGGCCTTCGAAGTTGATCCCTTCGTCGTCATAACCGCTGCCGTGGCACGGGCACTTGAATTTGTTTTCGCTGGCTTTCCAGTCAGGCGTGCAACCCAGATGTGTGCAGCGCGCGTAGATCACAAAAATCCGATCCGGCCGGCGATCGACCCAGATACGATATTTCTGCTGAAACTTGGTGTCGACGCCGAGTCCATAATCGGAGGCATATCCAATCTTGAAAACCGTCGAAGGCTCGAAAAGAGTGCGAGGCAGAAAGAAGCGAAAAAACGCTAGGAACCATGCGGTGAGAAATGCGGTGACGGCTACCCAGGCAAATCTGCGGCGGTGTTGATTGACCGTGTTGTCTTCCGGGCCGATTGCGGCCACGCCCGCCGAGGCCGCGGCTTTCGAGGTGCCCACTGCACCGGCGCCAACGTAAGGAGTGGCTGCGGTCGGTTTCGCCGGGGGCGTCTTCGCCACATCCGGATTATCTGCCATGGTCTTCTCCTGGGGTCTGTTTTGTCAGTCGGCGGCCATCGATAGCGCCGCCCTATCTTTCACTGGGTCTCCGTATTCAAAGCCGGGGTCTTTTACTCTTCGCAAATCCATTTCGCCAATCGCATTCATCACGAGTGCGGATAAAGCATGAATGAAACTCGGCGAGTCGTTCAGACCCTTCGTCATCGCGAAACGCTCGATGCCAAGAAGGCGAGCTTCTTCCCGCGCACAGTGATCAATCTCCGCCAGAGTCTCCACATGGTCGGAGACGAACGAAATCGGAATGATACAGACGTCGCGTACTCTTTCTGCCGCCAGACTTTTCAGCGTGGCGTGTAGCGAAGGCTGTAGCCAGCGACTGGCGCCCACTTTGCTCTGATAACAAAGGCGCTGAGGATTCGGCCACGATCCTCGTTCCATGACGAGCGCGACCGTCTCCTGAATCTGTCTCTGGTACGGATCGCCCTTTTCGATCACCGAGACAGGCACACTGTGCGCGCTGAATACTAATTCGACCGGCTCAGGATCGGGGAAGCCGGCAAGCGCTTCATTTACTTTTTCCACCAGCGCGGAAATGTAGAGCGGGTTTCGATAAAAATCAGTTACGCATGAAGTCGGAATCGAACTGGTCCATCGCCGCCGCCACTCATTCAAACTGCTGCCCGTCGTCGTCTTCGAATACTGCGGATAAAGAGGCAGCAAAACAACCTCGTCCACTTCCGCCTCTTGCAAACGCGTAATCGCTTCCGCGGTGAATGGATGCCAGTAACGCATCGCGACTACGCAGCGCGCATCCACACCTTCGCGTATCAAACCGGCTTCCAAGGCCGCAGCCTGCTGTTCTGTGAATTTGCGAATCGGAGAGCCGCCGCCGATCGAAGCATAATGATGGCCGGCCTTTTTCGCGCGCGTGCTTGAAACTAATCTTGCAAGCGGGCGACGCCCAATTCGTGAAAATGGAAAGTCGATAATGTCGGGATCGCAGAAGAGGTTATATAGGAAGGGTTCGACCGCAGCAAGCGAATCAGGTCCACCGAGTTGGAAAAGTACTACACCAACACGTTTCGAAATCCTCAACACTCCCCCAGACCCCAGCCCAAGTGCACGCGATGTTACATAAAACTGTTGCCGTCGTCAATGCATCTCTGGGCGGATTTACGCGGAACTCGGGAAAATTGCGCGCATCTTAAGAACCCGCTTCGTTTGCGGGAACACCATCACAGAAACTCGCTTGCGCAAATCGCACCGAGCTGTGATATAGTTCGGCCCATTCGGGCCGTCGCATCGGTTCAACGTGCCCGCGCAGTGGGGAAGCCGATTCAATCAATTCGGGACTGGGGGTCGGGGTACATGGGCCTTGTTCTTCTCTGCGTGATCTGGCTGATCACCCTGGCCAGCAGCACATACTTTTTCATCGCTAAGACCTCGTGGTTGCCGCATGCGGATTCCGCCCTAACCGCCGCCGTTGTTCAGCGCTCGGGAGGTCGAGCTTGATGGCCCTCGTCCTATTGTTGTTCCTCTGTTTACTCACCTTCAGCAGCTTGTATTTCTTCGTGGCCAAAGTGTGGTGGTTTCAGGCGGGAGCTTCGTCCGTCGCCGCCAGCCTCGACCATCAGTTTGTGAACACCGGAATTGCGATGGGCATTGCCTTCCTGGTGGCACAGCTCGCGCTCGGCTTCATCCTCTTCAAATATCGTGACCGCGAGGGCAAGGCGCGCGCCGCGTATCACCGCGGCGAGTCGCGTCCTGAAGTTCTCTTCATTGTGCTGGCTGCATGCCTGTTCATGGCTCTGGATATTGGCGTCGATCTGCTGGGAGGGCATTTGTGGGCCGCGGAGCGCTTCCGTCCCGCGCAGGCTGGCTCAACCCTGGTGGAAGTGAATGCCATGCAGTTTGCCTGGTATTTCAGATATCCGGGACCCGATGGGAGATTTGGAGCAACGAAGCCAGAGCTAGAAGACGCCTCGGCGGGAGGCGAAAGTGCGATTGGAATCGACGCGCGCGACCCGGCTTCCAAGGATGATTTTGTGTCGGGCGTGATGTACGTGCCGGTTGATCGCGAAGTGGACGCGATCTTGCGCGCGCACGACGTCATTCACAGCTTTGGTGTCCCGGCCATGCGCGTCAAACAAGACGCTATGCCGGGGCTGGCGATTCACACCCATTTCACGCCCACAAAGCTGGGCGATTTTGACGTGGTCTGCTCCCAGCTCTGCGGGCTGGGGCATTACAAAATGCACGGAATCGTGCGCGTCGTAACCCAGGACGAGTTCGACAAGTGGCAATCGGCACGGGAGGCGGACAAGCAATAGCATGACTACTCAGGAATCTCCGGCCCATCCAGCTCCTCATGGATTCATCCGCAAGTGGATCTTCAGTCTGGACCATAAAGTCATTGGTATCCAGTACATGTTCCTGGGAATCGTTGCCGTCTTCGTGGGAATGTTTCTCTCCTTGCTGATGCGTATTCACCTGGTGTGGCCAGCGGCTGTGCTTCCCTTCCTGGGTGACATCAAACCCGAGACCTATCTCACCCTGGTCACCATGCACGGCACCATCATGGTGTTTTTTGTGTTGACGACTGCGCCACAAGGGGGCTTCGGGAATTACGCATTGCCGATTCAAATCGGAGCACCCGACATGGCATTTCCGGTCCTCAACATGTTGTCGTTCTGGATCACGTTTCTTGGTTTTGTCGTGATGGTTGGAGCATTTTTTGTAACTGGCGGAGCTCCTCTGCACGGATGGACGGGATATCCTCCGCTGAGTGCGTTGCAGTCCTCTGGGCCGGGCGAAGCTGCCGGCGCCGATTTCTGGGGCATCGGCATTGCGCTATTTTGTGTTGGAGCATTGCTGGGCGGGCTGAACTTTATTACTACGACGCTCGACATGCGCGCCAGAGGCATGACCCTGATGCGCATGCCACTCACCTGCTGGGCGTGGTTCCTAACCGCGATCTTAGGGCTGCTCGCGTTCGGTGTTCTGCTTGCCGCATGCATTCTTCTGTTGATGGATCGCAATCTCAGAACGAGTTTCTTTGTGCCGGCGGGAACGATTAACGGCATCGTGACGGCTCACAAGGGCGGTTCGCCCCTGCTCTGGCAGCACTTGTTCTGGTTTTTCGGCCATCCGGAGGTGTACATCGCAATTCTTCCCTCGATGGGGATCGTTTCTACGCTGCTCTCCGTGTTTTCGCGCAAACCAGTCTTTAGTTACAAGACGATTGTCTATTCCATGCTGACCATCGTGGCCCTCAGCTTCACCGTGTGGGGCCACCACATGTTTATCAGCGGAATGAGCCCGTACTCCGCTTACGGATTTTCGGTTACCACGATGGCCATTACGGTTCCGTCCGCCGTCCTGACATTTTGCTGGATCGCAACCCTGTGGCGCGGCAAGATCCGCTTTACCACGCCCGCACTGTTTGCAATCGGATTCGTATCTTTGTTTGTCTCCGGCGGTGTCTCCGGTCCTTTCCTTGCGCAGCCAGCGCTCGACATCCCTCTGCACGACACTTACTTCGTGACCGGACATTTTCATTTGATCATGGGTGTAGCCTCCATGTTCGGCATCCTGGGAGGCTTCTATTACTGGTTCCCGAAAATGTTCGGAAAAATGATGAACGAAACGCTGGGAAAACTGCATTTCTGGTTCACGTTCGCCGGCGCATACGCGATCTTTATTCCTATGCACTATTTGGGTTTGGCGGGATATCCACGGCGATACTCGCAGCCGGAAGTGGGATATTTGCGCGACCTGATGCCGGTGCAGCGGTTCATCACCATCGCTGCTTTCATCACCATCGCCGGACAACTGATTTTTCTGTGCAACCTGATTTGGAGCCTCGCGAAAGGCAGGAAAGCCACCGACAATCCCTGGGAAGCGACGACTCTCGAGTGGACGACCGCAACTCCGCCTCCGCACGACAATTTCGGCGGTCTAACTCCAGTGGTACACAACGGTCCGTACGAGTACAGCGTGCCCGGAGCGCCGCGTGATTACGTAATGCAAACCGACCCAGCAACGGTGACAACGCATTAGTGCATCTAGGGGACATGGCAACCTTCACACCAACTGCTCCGGCGCATCACCCACTAACCTCCCGCGGAATTGGCGGGACCCTCCCGCCCATCGCTGGTGGCGGAGACAACAACCGTCCCGATCCCGGCTTGCCAGATTACCGCAGACGTTTGCGCAGAGCCCGCCTTGGACTGCTCGTGATTCTCGCGCCCGTCCTGATGCTATTCGTTTCGTTCACCAGCGCGTACATCGTGCGCAAGGGCCTGCCGACGTTTGATCCGGCCACGAATAGTGTCGTGCACGACTGGCTGCCAGTTCCGTTACCGACCACGTTATTTTTGATCAATACGATCGTGCTTCTCGCCAGCAGCGTGACCATCGAGCGCGCGCGGCGCCAAATCGTCCGCCAGGCAGCGCTCGCCCCCGTCAGCGATATTCCCGGAGTGTCTCTGGGCACGGAACGAGAATTCCCGTGGCTCGGCATCACCATTCTGCTGGGCATCGCCTTCTTGACCGGCCAATGGCTTGCTTGGAGAGACCTCGCCGACCGCGGATTTTTCGTCTCTACCGGTCCCAGCAGCTCGTTTTTTTACTTGCTGACAGGCGCGCACGCGGTTCATCTGCTCGGCGGAGTTCTCGCCTTGCTTATCGCCGGATCAACCGTAATTTTGCGCCGCCCACTGGAATCGCGCCGCATCGTGGTCGACGTCACCGCCTGGTACTGGCATTTTATGGCGCTGCTCTGGATTTACATTTTTGCTTTGCTGGAATTCGCACGCTAGCCGACAAAGGAGGCTGAACGCATGGCGGATGCCGCGCTCACGCACAATGTGCCCGCAATCGATGCCCCGGCCATTTACGAGCCGTCACTATTCGGCACGTACTCGAAAAAAATCGGGATGTGGCTGTTCCTGGTCTCGGACTCGCTGACCTTCGGCGCGCTCCTCTACGCCTACAGCTACGGGCGCATCTCGATTACGAATTGGCCTACGCCTTTCCACTCTGGCAGCATCGTCAATGCCACGATCATGACCGCATTCCTGCTGACCAGCTCTCTCACAATGGTGCTGGCGGTAAACGCGGCATCGCGGGGTGATGATGGCGCACGTCGTATGTGGCTGCTCGCAACCATGGCCTGCGGCACCGGGTTCATCGTTCTTCACGGGCGCGAATGGACGCACCTCATTTCCGAGGGCTTGAGTCTGCCCATTTTTCCCGCGGTTCCCGGGCAGGGAACCCTCACCGAATACGCCAACGTGTCGAAGACCGTTCCGCAATTCGCTGGCACTTTTTTTACGCTCACAGGAATGCACATGCTGCACGTGACGCTGGGCGTGGTCTACCTCGGGATTGTTGCGCTGCGAAAACAATTCATTCCGATTCTTTTCCTGTGCTGGCTGGCTGCGTGGCTCGGTACTCCTGCATACAGCCCGTTTCACTATGCCGCGCACGTGTTGCTGTTTGCCGCTCTCGTGTGCTCCCTGATCTTGTGGTTGAAACCGAAGGTTTATGACGCAGCCGATGTGGAAGTCGCCGGCTTGTACTGGCATTTCGTCGACCTGGTGTGGATGTTCATCTTCCCCCTGGTCTACCTGATGTCCACAAAAATCGTTTAGAGAATCGCACGCGAGAGTTCAATCCCGCCTGCGAGACAAACGGCTTAACCATGGAGTGCACCGAGGTGCACGGAGGAGCGCTGAATGCAAGACGCTGGCCAGTTAGCCATTGAAGCACGGGTAGCCGAACAACATCGCCATCACTCGCACATGCAGTTCTTCATCGTGTGGGGAGTCCTGCTGGTTCTGACCGCCATCGAAGTGTATCTGGGCTATCAGAACATGGAGCCCAAGCGCATGCTCTCGATCCTGATGTGCCTGTCGATCGTCAAAGCTGCGCTCATCATCGCCTATTTCATGCACATGAAGTATGAAGCCTCGCGCATGAAGTATCTGACCATGTGCTCACTGCTATTTTGCCTCGCAATGATGATGGTGATCTTCCCCGACGCATTCCGCATTCTCTATCTGGGGGTAAGGTGAAACGCATTGGTGAAAGAACTGCTCGTAGTGGAAGATCTACTCTTAGCGATCTGCTCTTAGTTGGAAGATCTGTTCTTAGTGGAAGAGCGGCCCTTCAGGGCCGCGTAAGTCGTATTCAATTACTGCGGGCTTTAGCCCCGGCGGCACTGCTCTTACTCTGCACCACACCCGCATTCTCTCAAGCCTGCGCGATGTGCTACAGCACCGCCGCCGCAACGTCGAGAGACGGACAACGTGCCATCATGCGTGGCGTGGTCGTGCTAGTCGCTCCCCCACTGGGAGTCGTAACGTTGGGCGTAGGCTTGGCATTTCGTTACGGGCGGAAGCGCGATCAGGAGCAGGGGCGCGAAGATTCTTCTTCTCTGTAGGATCTCTCCGAAATCTTCATGACGTTAGCGACCACCAGAGGGCAAAGAGTGGGTATCGTACCCGTCACGAACACCCCCGCAGATACACTACAACTCTCGCGTCGACTAGGATCGCGCCGGCGTCTATCGCTGCTATCTAATTACCAGCGCAGACCGGGAGTCTTTGCTGGTAACTCATTTCACTATCTGGCAAAGTACATCGATGTGTAATAAGCCAGTACCCCGAAAAGTCCCAGTCCGCAAATCGCATACACCGTGAAAATCCAGGTGTTACGACCTTCGTGACGAACTCGACTTTGGTTCACAGATTTCTCCCCAGTGGCCGGAACTTGCATTACTAGCCTCCTGAATGCGCAATCTGACGTGTCCGCGAGGATTACCTCTGGCCCGTGACCCCACTACTACGGGCACGACTGTGGGATGAATTGTACTCCTGAAATGGCGGGAATTGTAGAATTTTACAACACTTTTGACGCCTGCAGGCTTTACCTTGGGCCGTCTTATCCCGGGTATTTGCCCGAAATATAACCCTCCAACTCCTCGATGGCCTGCGCTTGGCCGGAGATCGTCCAGCGCACCAGGTCTCCGATCGAAACGATGCCGACCGCCACATCATTCTCAACCACAGGCAGGTGCCGAAAACGGCGATGGGTCATGATGGACATGCACTCGTCCACCGTATTCTTCGGGGTCACGAAGACCACGGGTGTGGTCATGATTGCGCTCACGGGCGTCTCTTTCGAGGAATGTCCTTTGAGGATCACCTTGCGCGCATAGTCGCGTTCCGACAAGATGCCGATTAGCCTGTTGTCGGCCAGCACCAGCACCGCGCCGATTCCCTCTTGCGCCATCTTCTCAATTGCCTCATACACTGACTGGTCAGGGGACACGTAGAAAACCCGGTTGCTCCCCTTGCTGCGCAACAACACCTCAATTGTGTCTGTGATTTTCATAAGCCCCATCGAACCGCGTTGCCAGAATTGAACTCAAGCGTTGCCAGAGTTGCGCTCGACCGATCGGGCATCCTCTCCCGATTTGAGTAGAAGCATCGTACTCCCATATCAGTCTCCGATCCAAAGAGTTTTTCACTCTAGGAGCAGCAGCGCCGACCTGCCCTGAGCGAAGTCGAAGGAGCCTCGCCCGCGAAAGGCCGCGAGTTTACCGAACCGTTGGCCGTTATTCGTCTTTCAACCCTACCATCTGACCTCTACCCTCTGACCTCCCTTAATCTCCTTGCGTCCCGCCCTCACATACCGGAATATATTCTGTACTCTTATGTCCACTCATACTGCGCCGCCAGCTACCCCGTCCCTCGACGCCACCTCTCTCGAAGCCGCGCTCCGCCGCCATCTGCGCGGAGAAATCCGTTTCGACTCCGGCAGCCGCGCCCTCTACGCCACCGACGGTTCCAACTACCGCCAGGTCCCGATTGGCATCGTCATCCCGCGCGACAAAGAAGACGTCATCGCCACCGTCGCTCTCTGCCGCGATCATCACGCTCCGCTGCTCGCCCGCGGAGGTGGCACCTCGCTCGCCGGACAATGCTGCAATGTCGCCGTCATCCTCGACTTCTCGAAGTATATGGACAACATTCTCGAGATCGATCCCAAGCGCCGCATCGCCCGCGTGCAACCCGGAGTCGTACTCGACAGCCTGCGCGCCGAAGCCGAAAAGCATCACCTCACGTTCGCTCCTGATCCCGCCACGCATGACCGCTGCACCCTCGGCGGCATGATCGGCAATAACTCCTGCGGTGTGCATTCGATCATGGCCGGCAAGACTGACGACAACATCGAGGCGCTCGAAATCCTCACCTACCACGGCCAGCGCCTGCACGTCGGCCAGACCAGCGAAGATGAGTTCGCGCGCATTCTAAACGAAGGCGGCCGCCGGGCTGAGATCTACTCGGGCCTGAAAGCTCTGGCGACCAAATACGGAGACCAGGTTCGCACCCAGTTCCCCAACATTCCGCGCCGCGTTTCCGGATACAACCTCAACCACCTGCTGCCGGAGAGCGGCTTCCACATTGCGCGCTCGCTGGTCGGCTCCGAAGGCACGTGCGTCACCATCCTCGAAGCCACTTGCCGCCTCGTCGAAAGTCCGCCCGCCCGTGCGCTGCTCCTCATCGGATGGCCCGATGTTTTCATCTGCGCCGACCACATTCCACAAATTATGCAGTTCGGTCCCATCGGCCTCGAAGGCTTCGACGACATCATCGTCAACGCCAGCCGCCGCAAACGCCTCAACCTCGAAGGCATCGGTCTGCTTCCCGAAGGCTGTGGATGGCTGATGGTCGAGTTCGGCGCCCACACCATCGCCGAAGCTGAATCGAAAGCGCGTGGTCTGATGGCCGCGCTCGATCATGCCACGCCCCCGCCCGATATGCGCCTTTACACCGATCTCCGCCAGACGCGCCGCATCTGGGATGTTCGCGAATCCGGCCTCGGCGTCACCGCGCACGTTCCCGGCGAACCGCTGCGCTGGGAGGGCTTCGAAGATTCCGCCGTCGCTCCCGAAAAACTTGGAGCCTACCTGCGCGACCTGCGCAAGCTCATGCAGAATTTCCACTACGAAGGCGCGTTCTACGGCCATTTCGGCCACGCCTGCGTGCACACGCGCATGGATTACGATCTCGAATCCACCGAAGGCGTGCGCAAGTTCCGCCAGTTCATGGAAGAAGCCGCCGACCTCGTCGTCCGCTATGGCGGCTCCATCTCCGGCGAACACGGCGACGGCCAGTCACGCGGTGAGCTGCTTCCGAAGATGTTTGGCCCCGACGTGATGCAGGCCTTCCGCGACTTCAAGTCGCTCTGGGATCCCGACTGGAAGATGAATCCCGGCAAGCTGATCGATGCCAATCGGCTCGACGAAAACCTGCGCTTCGGCCCCGGCTACGATCCCTGGAAGCCCGCAACTCATTTCAAATTTCCCGAAGACCACGGCGAACTCGCCTCGGCGGCCATGCGCTGCGTGGGAGTCGGCAAGTGCCGCCGCGACGAAGGCGGAGTCATGTGTCCGAGCTATCGCGTCACGCGCGATGAACAGCACTCCACCCGCGGCCGCGCCCACCTGCTCTGGGAAATGACGAAGGGCGACATAATCAAAGATGGCTGGAAGAATGAGTCCATCAAAGAGTCGCTCGATCTCTGCCTCGCCTGCAAAGGTTGCAAAAGCGATTGCCCCGTCGGCGTCGATGTCGCGACTTATAAATCCGAGTTTCTGTCGCACTACTACGAGACCAATCGCCGCCCGCTCAACGCAATGGCGCTCGGAAATCTGGATCTTTGGGTGAGAGCGGCCTCGCATGTGCCGGGACTGGTAAATCTGACGACGCAACTTCCCGGCTTGCGAGATCTGGCCAAGCTCGCCGGTGGAGTCCACGGCAACCGCCGCATTCCGGCCTTCGCCCCCGAAACTTTCCAGCAATGGTGGGAGGAGCACGGTTCGTGTGGGGCGGGCACTCTTGCCCGCCCAGTCGAGCGCAGCTCGACTCCCGTCCTCCTTTGGGCCGACACCTTCAATAACCACTTCCTGCCCTCAACCGCCCGCGCCGCCGCCGAAGTTCTCGAAGCCGCCGGCTTTGACGTTCTCGTCCCGCGCGCCCATCTCTGCTGCGGACGCCCTCTCTACGACGTCGGCCAACTTGACCGCGCCAAATCTCTGCTCCTGCGCATCATGGACGAGCTTCTCCCCGAAATCGAAGCGCGCACTCCGATCGTCGTTCTCGAGCCAAGCTGCGCCAGCGTCTTCCGCGACGAACTCACGAACCTGTTCCCGAAAGACCAGCGCGCTCACGCTCTCTCAAAACAAGTCTTCCTGTTGAGCGAATTCCTGGAGCAGTACGCTAAGAATTTCCCATTGCCCAAGCTAGCCCGCAAAGCGCTCATCCACGGCCATTGCCACCACAAAGCAATCGCGAAGATGACCGCCGAAGAAGCCGTCCTCGGCCGCATGGGCGTCGATTTCGCCGCGCCCGCTCCCGGATGCTGCGGCATGGCTGGAGCCTTTGGCTTTGAAAAGGAAAAATACGACATCTCGAAAGCCATCGGAGAACTGGAACTTCTTCCCGCCGTTCGCCAGGCGCCAACCGACTGGCTCATCGTCGCCGACGGCTTCAGTTGCCGCGAGCAGATCGCCCAGGAAACCGACCGCCACGCGCTGCATCTGGCTGAAGTCCTGCAGATGGCTCTGCGCGAAGCCACCGAAACCCCAGAAGGCTATCCGCTCTTCGACCCCGCCCCAAGGCACTATCCCGAAGACGCCTGGGTCCGTCCCCACGAAGCCGCCATCCAAAAATCAATGAAGCGGACGGGATTAGCAATAGCAGGAATTGCGGCCGGAGCGGCCCTGCTATGGGCCTTGGCGAGGAAGAAGTAACGGTTGTGTGGCGCGGGCGCCCCCGCCCGCTTGCATGCCTCAGTCCTAAAGTCTCTCAGTTTGGGGCCGGCAATGGGCCGAGATGAGCTGTATTGTCGTTCTTGTGATCGAACTCGCATTCAGCACAAAAGGCACTCCCACACTCCTCGCACGGCTTCGGCACGTGAGGGAGGCAGAACAGTCTTTTGCAGGCCGAACAGGGCACAACTCCCTCTTCCGCGCAATCCACAATCGGCACCGAGCTGACAGTAATGGTCGTTTCCGGATACAGAGGCTTTTTGAAAGAGCACTTCGTTAGCGTAGTCATACTGTATTTAGAGGGCACGGGAACCTAGGTTCCCGAAAATCCCTTGACATAGCAAATCACCATCCTAAAATTAAGGAGGCGGCAACGAAAGCCAACCAGGCGAAGCCACTGACCGCCCGGGCGGTATTTGCAATTGAGCTATTTGAAATCAATATTTTGCGCGAGGTGCAGAACGTAACTCTCTGATTCTAAAGCACATCCGCAACGGCGACGAGTACCGGAAAGTCAGTAACTCTTTTGTTATCAATAGTTTGAAAAATTTCACCTTTAGAATCAATATTTTGCGAGTGAAACGCCGACAAAGAAGCCATTTTCATGAGCTAAGTCTCACGCGCTCAAGATTTTGCCTCTAACTGCCACGGGCTCAAGATTTTGGAAGGAAATTTCCTCTAACTCGATGATCCTAATGGACCGGGTTAAAAAGAAAAAATGCGCCGGTACCTCGCGAAAATCTTCAACGCAGCTTTATTAATGGAGGCCGAGCTGGGCGCTCCAGCGCAGCTTCCCAGCCCGATTTCTGAGACAATAGAAGTCAAGGTAGCGCCCTGCGACCCGTTCTGGCCTGAGTTCTGGGCCTGCTCGTCCTGCTCTCAGCAAGAAAGCTGATTTTCATGGAGATCGAAAAGACATCCATCTTACTTACGACGCCCGGAACTACGACGCCGGGTCTCACGGCGCCCGGCTCATCCCCACACCCGGCCTCGCTGCAAACCCTAGACAAAACACTGCAAGGTTCCGTTCTCGTCCTCATCCAGTTCGACGTCTCCGAGGAGATCCGGCTTGACGACCTGCGCGATATTTTCGGCGCCCGCCGCCAGGAGGCCAGCTTCAAGCATCCCACTCCCGGATACGTTCGCTATCAGCGTCCGCCGGTGGTTGAGCCGGTTGAGCCGCTCGTTCTGGAAAGCGGAGAACGCCTCGACGCCCAGATCAAGTATTACGACTACGGCGTTCTCAGCGTGGTTTTCGAACTTCCCTTCTCGGGAGACTGGGAAAAACTGGTTCGTCTGGCCGGACGCTGGGTTTGGGATACCGACTTCACCAGCTTCGCCCAGAAGATCGTCAAGCAGAAGCTCGAACGCGCCCGCCCCGCGCTCGTCAAGCCTTATGAAGACTGGCTGACCGAAGACTATTTCGTCTTCCACGTGCGCGAATGCGCGGGCAATCCATCGGCGGCTGACCTGCTGGCTGCCGAAGGAGGCCGCATCGCGCAAATCGTCCGCGGGGAAACCGTCCCGCTCTCCGACGGCGAACGGCAGGAAATTCTGCGCCAGCATATCTCGTACTATCCGAGCGACCTGGTCGTCATCGGCTGGAACGGCGCGTTCGTCTACGACAACCAGCCCGGCGCAGAGACCGCCATCCACCTGCTCGAATACGCCAACTCGCAGCTGCTCGAGTTCCGCCACTATGACGAGTTACTTACTCGCGAGTTGCAGAGCGTTTACGAATTCATGGATCAGGGCAAGATGGGCATCTGGGCCCGTTGGCGCACCGCCAAACGCGCCAGCCGCCTGCACACCGTCCTGCTCGACGTGGACGAGCTCACCGAGCGCGCCGACAACGCCATCAAATTCCTCAGCGACATGTTCTCCGCGCGCCTGTACAAAGTGGCCGCATCAAAAATCGGAGTCACCGACTACAAAGACCTGGTCAACCAGAAAGTCCACACCGCCGAAGAGCTCTACCGCTTCATGGTCGACCAATTCCACCAGAGCCGCGCGTTTGTGCTGGAATTTCTGGTAGTCATCATTCTGATCATCGAATTGTTCTGGCTGTTTAAAGGAAGCACGCCGAGTTGAAAATGAGTCCTCAGCACTTTAGCTGCCAGCTCTCAGGTAAAGCGAAGCGGGAGCATGTGAGATTCCCCACAAGTAGCATTGCATTCAGGAAGAGTCCTTTCGCGACGCAGCCCAATCGATTATGCTAGCCGGGTCAGCGCTTGCATTCCCTGCCACTACCATCGCGGGCGCTGCCGGTTCCAGACTCTATACCGACGCCAGCGCTGTATGTACGAGCCCCCACAAGGCTGGCGTCACTGCAAAACGAGAGGATCGTATGAGAATCCGCATGCACCGCATTTGTGCTTTCGCCCTGATTTCCTGGTTGTCATTGTTTCTCTTTACCACCCAGGCGGCTGTCGCAGCGGCTCCGACAACCACGATCTTGAAGGTGACTTCGGCGGATAGCCTGGTCGCGGACGTTGCCTCAGGTAGCGTGGTCACGCTGACTGCAACCGTAAAGTCGAAAGCCGGAGCAGTAACGGTAGGCCAGGTGCGTTTTTGTGACGCTGCATCGGCGTATTGCACCGACATTCATCTCCTCGGCCTGTCGCAGTTGACCAGCGCAGGCACCGCGGTGCTGCGATTCGTTCCCGGCATCGGCAAGCATAGCTACAAGGCGGTTTTTGCGGGAACGCCAAATGGGAGCCCGGCATATGCCGGCAGCGCTTCCAAGAAAGTGCCGCTCGCGGTGACTGGAAAATTTCCAACCGCAACGTCGATCACGGCGAGTGGCGGCGCGGGCGACTACACACTGACGGCAACGGTAACTGGGTTCGTGAACGCGACGAGTCTTGCCTCGCCCGCAGGGAAGGCGTCGTTTATCGATACTTCCGACAGCAATCACGTACTGGGAAAAGCCTCACTAGGCGCGGGAACCCTGGGTCTAGGCTTTTTCAATTCCAGTAGCCCGCCGACCCACCCCTACGCGCAATACGCCGCGGTCGGAGACTTCAACGGCGATGGATTGTTGGATCTGGCCGTTCCCGTCTACAGCATTGCCACGTCGGCGCCCGATGTGGACATCTTCCTCGGTAATGGCGACGGAACCTTCAAGGCTGGCCCGACTTTTCCGCTGGCCAACCAGAATGTCAATAACGCCGCCGTAGGTGATTTCAATGGCGACGGAATCCCTGATCTTGCCATTTCGCTTCCTGATGCCGGCCAGGTGCAGGTGCTACTAGGAAATGGAGACGGCAGCTTCACCCCAATGGCGCCCATCTCGGACACCTATGTCGCCAGGGTCGTGACAGCAGACTTGAATGGAGACGGTAAGGCCGACCTCATTGTGGCAGGCTATGAGGTTACGATCCTGCTGGGCAACGGCGATGGAACATTTACGGCAGGGCAGACAATTCCGATTACTGGCGGTGGATATTCCGTCGCCGTGGGAGATTTTAATGGCGATGGCATTCCCGACCTTGCCATCCCGAATAATAGCGGATCGGAAACATCGCCAAGTTCGGTGACAATTTTGCTGGGAAAAGGCGACGGAACCTTTACGGCGCTGTCGCAAAGCCCGCAGACAGGCATCGAGCCATTGTGGATCGCAGCCGGAGATTTCAACGGCGACGGCTTCCTCGATCTCGCTGTGACGAACATGAACCAAGGCTACCCTAACTTGGGCACGGTGACGGTGCTGCTCGGCCACGGGGACGGGACCTTTGCGCCAACCGCCGTAAGTCCGCAGACCGGGTCAATTCCGTACTCCATCGCAGTCGCGGACTTCAACGGAGACGGTAAGGCGGATCTAGTCACTTCGAACGCCGGGAGCAACACGCTGTCTGTTCTGCTGGGCAACGGCGATGGAACATTCGCGGCGGCTCTGAGCCCATCGGCGGGAACGAATCCCCAGATCGCCGGGGTGGGAGATTTCAATGGCGATGGCCTTCCCGATGTGGCGGCGCCGAATAATTACCCCAATTTCACGGTAACCGTTCTGCTGACCGAGGAAACCCAAACAGCAACGGCCACCACAACGGGTATTTCGCCTCAAGGCTCCGGTCAGCATTTGGTCGACGCCACTTACAAAGGCAATGCAATATACAAAGGCAGTACGTCGCCGACCGTACCTCTCACTGGGAGTGACGCGGCTCGGCCCTAATGCATGACGTTGACACTATCCAGGTCGTTCAAGCGGCCAGGACCAACCGCCCACTGCCCGCTGACGACCGATCGCTCATGATCGCCACTCTCACCCTCGAACTTCGCATTGAAGCCGCGCACTCCCTCAAGGACAAGCGGCAGGTGGTCCGCAGCCTCAAAGACCGTCTCCGTGCGTCGTTCAACATATCCGTCGCCGAGCTCGACCCCAGCAACCTCTGGAACCAGGCCACCATCGGCGTGGTTGCCATCTCGCACTCCCGCGATTACCTCGATGGGTTGATGAAAAACGTGGAGCGGGCTGCTACTCGAATTGCCAACAATCATGGGGCGGAAATTGCCGACTCGTTTGTGGAGTATTTGTAGCGGTTGGCGACTGCAGGTTCCTCGCTTGGCTCGGAATGACAAATCCGCATGGACCGTCAGCTGTGAGCGGTCAGCCGTCAGCCCGCTTTTCTGCTATTCTAAGCAGTTTTCCCTCATCGAGGCACGCCTTTGGAACGTCGTGGAGTCAGACATCATCGGGAGCGGTTGAGCGGGGCCATCCGGGAGGAGATTGAAACCATCCTCGAGGGCGAACTCGCCGATCCGCGCATCGGTCTGGCTAGCGTCAACACAGTCATTATGGCCGACGATTCCCGCTCCGCGCGCGTGCTGGTCAACGTGCAGGGCGACGACGCCGAGGCCGAACGCACGCTCCAGGGATTGGATGCGGCGAAAAATTACGTGCGGCACGCGCTCGTCGAACGTTTGGGACTGCGTCGTCCTCCAGAATTGTTTTTTCAGATCGATCGTTCCGACCAACTCGGAAGCCGGGTCGACGAGCTTCTGGCGCGCGCCGAAAAGCGCCGCAAGAAATAGCTATCTGCCATCAGCCGTCAGGAAGAGCAGCATTCGGAAAATCAGTTTGTGTTGGCTGGTGGAAGATGCGGCAGATACGGTTTTAATTGAGGGCTGACGGCTGAGGGCTGGCGGCTTCACTATGCTGGACAAGGTTCTCCAGGCAATCCGCGCGCGTCACCGTTTCGTCGTGACCTCGCACGCCCGTCCTGACGGCGATGGCATCGGCTCGGCTCTCGCTTGCGGCCAGATTCTGCGCGTGATGGGCAAAGACGCCGAGGTCGTCGTTTACGACGGCATCCCGCGTATCTACCAGAACCTGCCTTACGCCGATCGCGCGATTCGGTCGACAACGGTTCCGCCCAACGACGCTGTAGTCCTGCTCGAATGCGATAGCACAAAGCGCGCCGCGCTCGAAGGGCTCGACCAGTGCTTCCTCATCAACATCGACCACCATGTCAGCGGCCGGAATTTCGGACACGTCAACTGGATCGATCCGACCGTGATGGCGACAGCAGAACTGGTCTACCGGTTGGCTCGACTGGCGTGTGTCCCGATTGATCCCGATATTGCGACCTGCCTTTACACGGCGCTCATGACCGACACCGGCTCATTCATGTTCGAAGGCACCAACGAACACACCTTCACCGTCGCACGCGAGTTGGTGCTCGCCGGAGCCGATCCCGCGCAGTGCGCGCGCCACATTTATTTCGGACACTCCACCGCCAAGATGCGCCTGCTGGGCGCGGCCCTGTCGCACCTCCATCGCGAGGGTCCGCTCGCATGGATCTGGGTAACCCAGGAGCAGATGGCACGGTTCAACGCCCGCGAAGAAGATTGCGAGGGACTGGCGAATTATGCGCTCTCGATGGGAGACGTGCAGGTTGCGATTTTTTTCCGCGAATTACCTGACAAGCGCTACCGCGTCAGCCTGCGCAGCAAAGGGGAAGTGAACGTCTCGTCGGTCGCGGAACAGTTCGGGGGTGGAGGCCATAAGTGCGCCAGTGGCTTCTCGCTCGATGGCCCACTCGCCGTCGCCGTCGCTCGAGTGGTGGATCGCCTGCGCACCGAGCCGGTGGTGTTGAACTCGATATCAGGATAAGCTGGCCGGGGATCACAAATCAGAAAACTTATGGACCTGACGCGCCAACTCATCTCGTTTGTCGGAGCGCTCCTCATCCTCATCGCTTATGCCGGTCATCAGATGGGATGGATCAACGCGCGCCGCCCGGCCTACAACATACTCAATGCCACCGGATCGCTGATCCTTTTTTGGATTGCCCTCCATCCTTTTCAAATCGGCTTTATCGTTCTCGAAGGCGTCTGGACCATCATCAGCCTGTGGGCGCTCGCCCGGCCGCGTGCGGCTTAGGCGGATTGGATGAAACACCCGGCATGACGGAACCTAATCCCAATCCGCGCACTCGCACCGAGTCCTTGCTGCTCGTGGCTTTCTGCGGATTCCTCCTTTTCTACGGCCTCGGTGCCTTCGGCCTGCTGGGAGCTGACGAGCCTCGCTACGCGCAAGTCGCCCGCGAAATGCTCGATCGCGGCGATTGGATCACGCCGACTCTGAACGGCAAACCGTGGCTGGAAAAACCTCCCCTTTATTATTGGCAGGCGATGGCCTCGTTCCGTGTGGCGCGTGCATTCCCTTCGACTCGCTCCGCTCGCTCAGGGCAGGCTCTGCCCTCGCAAACCGCAAATCAAGGTGGAACTGGAGCCGATGGCACCCGTGGTGATGTGCCCATAAACGACGGCATGCGCGAACAAGCCGCCCGTTTTCCAGGAGCGCTCGACGCCGCGCTGATGATCGCGGCCATCTATTTCTTCCTTCGTCGTTTCCGTCCCGGCAGCGAACTGGACGGCGCCCTCATTACCGTCAGTTGTGTCGGCGTTATTGGATACGCCCACGCGGCAGCGACCGACATGCCGCTGACCGCGACCTTTGGGATCGCGCTGCTCGCGTGGTTTGCCTGGTATGAAAGGCAGCGTCGTCTCGACCTTGCCATTTTCTATATAGCCCTTGCGCTGGGCACGCTAGCCAAAGGTCCGGTCGCACCTGCACTGGCTGCGGTCATCATTTTGCTGTTCTTGGCCGCCAAGCGCGACTGGCGCGCGGTCCTTCAAACTCTCTGGATACCCGGCATCGCGCTGTTCTTCGTCTTAGCGCTGCCCTGGTACATCGCTGTCCAGTTGCGAAATCCGGAATTCTTCCGCTTCTTTATTCTCGAG
This sequence comes from Terriglobales bacterium, assembly GCA_049509215.1. Lineage (GTDB taxonomy): Bacteria > Acidobacteriota > Terriglobia > Terriglobales > Acidobacteriaceae > Acidiflorens. The sequence goes on along the minus strand of JBELAC010000009.1, from coordinate 3,660 downwards.
CACAATCTGGCACGGTTCTCGACCAATGTCTATCACCACCCGCAACCGTTCTGGTTCTACCTGCCGGTCTTTTTGCTCGCGCTGGCGCCGTGGACGATCTGGCTGCTTGCGGCCATCGTCGAACGCGTGCGCCTCATCGTCCGCGAGGGCCGCAAAGCCTTCGCAAGTCCCGACGATGCATGGCCACTGTTTCTTCTGATTTGGATGCTCGTCCCCGTGTTGTTTTTCAGCGCGTCACAGTCGAAGCTCCCCGGTTACATCCTGCCGGCAGTGCCTGCCGCCGCCTTGTTGGTCATCGAATATCTGGCTGCGCGCCGCGAACAGGGGAGCCGCATCTCGCTTGCGCTTGCGATCGCCCACGGACTTCTTTGCGGAGGCTTGATCTTCGCCGCTCTCTCGGCCGCCAGAATCTTGATGGCCACGCCGCGGCGTCTCACCTTCGATAAGGGAACGTATGTGGCTGCTGCCATCGCCATCGTTTTTGCAATCGTCATCGCAGTGGTGCTCGTCACCCGCGCGGGAGCGCGCCTGCTCCGCTCAGCCACGATGTTTGCCGTTGTCATCAGCGTGGCCGCCGTTGTTCGCCTCGCCGCGCCCGTCATCGATGCCACGCAGTCTTCGCGCCCGGTCGCCGAGACCATTCAGTCCTTTTCGCACGAGCAGGTACCTGTGGCTCTTTATCACGTCAGCCGAGTCCATCAATACGGCCTCGACTTCTATCTCAATCGTCCGACGCAAATCTACGATGCGGGAGAAATCCCGCCCGGACCTCACGTTCTTGTGGTGGCGTCCAATTCGGAGCCAGCACTCACCACTCTTTTGCCCGGACGCAAAGTGTCACACTTAACCAGCATCCCGGCGCAGAAGCTGGAACTGTACTGGGTGGGAAGATGAACAGGGTTCAAAATTCCAAGATTTCAGAGTTTCAATGTTTCGTTTCAAAAACAAAGCTCTGCCTTGCGACGATCAATATTCAGTGCTTCAACGTTCCGCATCGCGCCGGTGTTACCCTGAAACCTTGAAACTCTGAAACGTTGAAGCCTTGCTCTATGGAAATTCTCGATCTCCGCCACTTCTCCGCCGCTGACCTTCGGCCGCTGCTGGAAGAAGAAATCGCGCAATGGTCGGTTCTCCTGGCGTGGGACTACTCCCAATCTGCCGAAATGATTCTCCGCTACATGGATGCCAAGATTCTTCCCGGCTATGCGGCCATCGAGCGCGGCAATGTTTTCGGCTACTCGTTCTTCGTCTATGAACAAAGTAAAGGCGTCATTGGCGACCTCTTCGTTCGCAACGGCTGCGGCGCGCGCACCGCCAACCGGCGCGAGGTCGAAGAGCGCCTTCTTACTCACGTCATCGAAACCCTGCAGCAATCGCCCGGCATCCACCGGGTTGAGGCGCAACTGCTCGCCCACGATACCGGAGAAGTCGCCCGCCCCTTTCTCGCCCAGGGGTTCAGTAAGCATCCACGCGTCTTCATGAATTTCGAAATCGCGAAGCATCCTCAGACCGCACCGCCGCTGCTGGGGGAATTCGAAATCCGTCCCTGGTCCGAGGAGTATTACCAATCCGCCGCAGCTCTTATAACGGCAGCCTATCGCGGACACGTCGATTCCGACATCAACGACCAGTACCGCACACTCACCGGCTCGCTGCGTTTCATGAACAACATCGTGCGCTTTCCCGGATGCGGCACCTTTGATCCACGCGCGTCGTTCGTCGTCTTCCAGCGCCGCACGCGCACGCTCGTCGGACTCATCCTGTGCTCGCTGGTTCGCGCCGACGTTGGACACATCACCCAGGTTTGCGTTCTCCCAGAACACCGTTCGGCTGGACTCGGCGTCGTCCTCCTTTCGGCTAGCACCCGCAGCCTGCGCGAGCGCGGCTTTCGTGCCATCTCGCTCACGGTCACCCAGGCGAACGACCGCGCCATCACCCTGTACCAGCGAATTGGATTCGATTCGGTCCGCGTGTTTGACGCGTTCGTCTGGGAGGGATGAAAAGCTATTCTTAGTTCTGAGCTCTCGGTTCTTAACTCTGTGTTCTCAGTTTCAGATCTTGGTTATAGCTTCAGGAAATCGACTAATTCCTCGGTCTGAGCATTCCACATACGTCATGTCACTCTGGGCGGAGCGGAAACTTCGCGAAGTGGGGTTTCCGCTTAGTCGAACGACCCTATGCTCTTTCCGTCACTCTGGCGAAGTAGGGTTTTCTACCATATAGTAGACTCTCGCCGTGTGTTCCAGGATTATTATCGCGTCCTTCGCTCTCGCGCTAGGCATCTTCGCATTTGCACAAACGTCGCCGACAGGTGCCGACGCCGACAAGTCCAAAGAACCAGGCGCAACCGATCCGGTGTTAAAGGTCGGCAATGGTGTATCCCCGCCCCGCCTGATCTACTCGCCCGAACCAGAATACTCAAAAGAGGCGCGCAAGAAGAAGTTCCAGGGAACTTGCGTACTTAGGGTGATCGTCGGTGCTGATGGCAATCCTCGTGATATACGAGTGCAGCGCACTCTCGGTCACGGCCTCGACGAAAAAGCCATTGAGGCCGTGAAGAAATGGAAGTTCGAACCGGCCCAAAAAGATGGCCAACCGGTGGCGGTCCAGATTAATGTCGAAGTCAGCTTCAGGCTGTACTGAACGGCTCTAGTGAAGAACCGGCGTGGCCGAGGCCGAGATACAAACCCATGTTCCGTTCTTGTTGACCCACGTGTCGACAAAGCGATTGTGCCGCACGTAGGGCTTTCCGCCTTCGACGCCCTTGGCGCGAAACACTCCGGTCGCGATCGCAACTCCGCTTACTACGTGCACCGCGATTGACTCGGGCGTGACCTGCTCCTCATCGGACGCCTTGGCCTCGCGTATGATCGCGAGAAAAGCGCTCTTGGAAAGCAGGCTGCCGTCGTCGTTGACCAAAACAACTTTTTCATCCAGAAGAGCGTCGACTGCCTTGGCATCGCGATACTTGAAAGCCTGATTCCAGGCTTTTTCCATGGCAATGATTTTTGACTCAATCTCGGAATTCGTTTCTTGAGCGTAGACGGGCTGCAAAATGGCGGCGGCCAATACGAGTAAACACAGAATCTTCATAGCGAGTTCGCACAAGGCACGAAAACGGTGTGTGCGCCTTTCTAAGCAAATGTCGATCAGGAATTCGGGATCGCGCTCAGTATAGGTCGGTGGGGTATGTTCCGCCAAGGTACCGAAGTAAGGAAAAGCGCGGCTAACGCCGGATCAGCCACATCAGCCAGCCCGCTACAAACACTCCGCCGACAAACATCGCAAAGCAGTAGAGGCCGTAACGCACCATCTCTGTGGTCGTGTTTTTCTGGGTGATGCCGAACACGATCGACGTGAACAGGGCAAACACAACCGCGGCTGAGAAGTGAGATAGGGCGATCGTCACGATTTCTTCCCCAATGCAATGTGGTGAGCATCCGCGGCGGCAATGAAGTTCAACAGTCCAGCCACGATCACAAAAGTCTTGCCGTAATCGGCGGCCGCATTCGCAGCCATCACGTCGCCCCAATTCATGATGCGGGCGAGAAAATAAAGCGCGCCTGTTCCCACGTCGCCAATAAAACCGAGGATGTCGAGAATGTCTCCGCCATTCGGCTTATAGATTCGCCCGTTCATGCCAAGGCCGATCACAAACAT
>JBELAC010000089.1:0-16838 GCA_049509215.1 Terriglobales bacterium | reverse complement strand
CGAAGCGAGGTTGAACGCGTCCACCGAACCAAGGCCGGTTGCCGAGTTATAACCGTTCGCCGCGTAGTCGGTTGCGGCATAGTAGCCGAAGAGTCCATACATTGCCGGAGGTATTGCGGCAGGACATTCTAAGTCAGCCGGAGGAACTCCCGGAGAGCCGGGATCGCAGTAAACGGTATTGCTTCCGGGAGCATCGGTGCCACCGGTACCCTGGTGAAACGCCGAGGGAGCCGTAACCCCCATCAGGTAGAGAATCGGGTTGATGTTGCCGAGGCCGGGTTTGGTAATCGCGCCATTCTTCACCAGATACTCATTAAGCAGGGCTACGATCCCTGCAAAGACCGGCGAAGATGCAGAGGTGCCACCGATGATGGAGGGATCGACCACATATTGTCCGCCGCTAACGACGCCAGCTACCGACGCTGCTACGCCATTTGCGCAACTGCTCGTCGTTTCGGTGTCGTACGGAGGAGTGTTGGAGAGTTCCTCGATCGGTGTGCACCAGATGTACCCAGGCCAATTTGGTGACGCTAGCAACGAGACATCGGGTACTAATCGAGCTGCGACCTGCCCTGGAACGGTAACAGCTTGCCATGATGGCTGGGCAAAGCCGCCGCTGCAATCATCATTCTCGTCGACCGTGGTGCATGAGCTGTAGCCGCCTCCGCCAGAGCCGATGCCGATAGCCAATTGGGCCGATTCCTGATCGGTGATCCCATATGCGGTGCAAAACTGGACGCCCAGTCCAGCAGCGCAGTATGCTCCAAACTCTGCCGAGTCGTCCCATGAATTCTCTGGTATGCATGGGCCATTGCCTTCGCCTGATGGGCAGAGAAGCGAGCCGCCCGTACTGCCGTTGGTGCTGCTCCAGTATGTACCGCCGTAGTAAGCGCCGCTGCCCGCAATGTCGTAGGGGATCATCGTCCCACCAACGCCGGTCACCTCGGGGCTACTAGCGGGATAGTTCACAGCTAGGCCTTCTTCAGACAGGTTGCTATCGGGATCGCAAGCGGCTGCGCCAGCGTCCCCAGCCGAATTCATGAATGTAATGCCTTCGGAGTTCGCCTTCTGCAGTTCCGCCTCGTCGGAGACGAAGGTGAATTCGCCGGTAAGTCCGTTGTTTTGCGCTTCGTTATACTCACAGGTGCCATAGCTCATCGTGATGACCGGCGACACCTTATTGTCGACGGCGTAGTACCATGAATCCCAGACCCCGCCACCGTTGGGATCTGAAGCGTTGACAAAGATGATCTGCGCATTAGGGGCGGTCGCTCCCGACCACTCCAGATCGAGATCGGCTTCGGGGAGATCGCCGAGGGATGGAGCTCCCCCAGAATTCCCGTTTACTTGAATGTATTGCAAGAGGTTTCCGGATCCGGCGGCACAGCTAGTGAGGATTCCGCTCGAATTCTTAGAGCATCCGGTGATCGCAGGGAGGCTGAAGCCTACGGGGCTGGAAGTGCTGCGGAAGTCAACTAAGTCAGCCAAGTACACATTGGTTTGACCTATTACTGCTATGGTTTGCCCTGTTCCAGTAACTCCAGCGCTTGCCAATTTTGTAGTGTCGTAGATCGTGGCAATGTCACCCGGGGCAATGAAGCGCTCGGCTCCGCCTGACCCCGAATAGGTGTACTGAGGATTCCTTTGCTTGATGCTCGGTTTGAGACGGAAATTGCTAAGCCCTCGAAATCCGGTCACGATGCCGACAAGCGCAGCGGGAATTGACGGCGGGGCGGTGTTGGAAAAACTCTTCTCTCCTCTTACGTCGAATGTGTGAATTTGCGTTTGAAAAACGCTCTCAGCCTGTGCGGCGGTTCCGCTAAAAACGATGAAATTGCGACCCCTGGCCACGTTGATAACACTGAAGCCCTCGGATTCCAGCCAAGTAGTTAGCTTCTGAATATCGTTGGTGCTCAGACCGAATCGGTCGGCGTATTGTTCCGGGGTCAGCCATTGATGGAAAAGCGGGGAGCGGCTGTTCTGCTGCTCCGCAAGAAGAAGATTGAGGTCCCTTTGCTGAGCCGCCGAAGGCGCAGTCAACAAGGTCATATAACTGAGCTTTAAGGACGGATCAACCGGACCTTGGTCGTACTTGCGCTTAGCTTTCGCAGGAACGCCACCGGAGAGCTTGACCGTCTTGGTCGTGTTGATTGGGCCGATGATTCGATCCTGCTGGCCGAAGCAGAGGGCAGAAAGAATGAGAACGGACAAGACCACACAAGAGAGGGCGGCTCGACGGAAGCTGCGCATGGCTACTCCTTGACCTGGATCAAATTTCTAGGGACGGACCATTTTAGGGGGACTTACCCGATATGGGAACTAATTTCTTTGGGAATGGTTGTATCGAAGGATCAAGTTTGGAAATGTCTTCGGGACCGGGAAGCGGCGGGAGATAGGGTCATACTTGCTGGCAGGTCATGCTGCCATCGAAAGGAAAGTGCAGATTCCTCGCTTAACCGCTCGGAATGACAGGGGACTCTAGAGAGCCGTCTTCCGAATGCTCAGACCTCGGCTAGCTCTTCTTCCAGGAGTTGCTTGTTATAGAGGTCGGTGTAATAGCCGTTCTGGGCGAGCAGTTCGTCGTGGGTGCCGAGTTCGACGATGCGTCCCTGGTGGAGAACGGCGATGCGGTCGGCGTTGCGGACGGTGGAGACGCGGTGCGAGATGAAGATGGTGGTGCGTCCGCGCATGAGATCGCGCAGGTGGTTGAGAATTTTGTCTTCGGTGTGGGTGTCGACGCTGGAGAGAGCGTCATCGAGGATAAGTATGCGGGGGCTGCGGAGGATGGCGCGGGCGATGGCGGTGCGCTGCTTCTGGCCTCCGGAGAGGGTGATGCCGCGCTCGCCCACCGTGGTGTTGTAGGAGTCGGGAAAAGACTCGATGTCGGCGGCGATGTTGGCGGCCTCGGCGGCAGCGATGATTTCTTCTTGCGTGGCATCGGGACGGCCAAACGCGATGTTTTCGCGAATGGTGTCGCTGAAGAGGAAAGTCTCCTGGGGGACGAATCCGATGTTCTGGCGGAGAGCGGCGAGTGGGAATTCGCGAATGGGGCGGCCGTCGATGAGGACGGAGCCGGGCTGGGCGTCGTAGATGCGGGGGATGAGGCTGACGAGGGTGGTCTTGCCGGAGCCAGTGGGACCAACGATGGCGAGGCTGGAGCCGGCCGGAATGCGGAGGCTCACGTCGTGGAGGACTTGGTTGCCGTTGTAGGCGAAGGTCAGGTTGCGGAATTCGATTTCGCCGACGAGATCGGTGTGGGGACGGGGCTCCGCCCCGTCCGAGCGGGGCACAGCCCCGCTTCCACACTCTTCGTCCGCGATCTCGGGCTCTGACTGAAGAATCTCGTTGATTCGAATTAACGACGCCGTGCCGCGTTGGAAGATATTGATGACCCATCCAAGCGCGATGACGGGCCATGTGAGCTGGACCATGTAGGTATTGAAGGCCACGAAATCGCCCACGTTCATGCGGTGCTGAAGGACCTCGCGGCCGCCGACCCAGAGGACGATGACGACCGCGGCTCCGAGCATAAGTTCGAGCGTGGGCCAGAGCATGCCCATGAGGCGAACGAGGCCGAGGCTGCGACGAATGTATTCCTGGTTAGCGGTTTCAAAGAGGGCGATCTCGGCCTGCTCTTGCACGTAGGCGCGGATGACGCGGGCACCGGAGAAATTCTCCTGGGCGCGGGCGGAGATGTCGGAGAACATGGCCTGGATGCGCTCGAAGCGCTGATGGATGCGGCGTCCGAAACGCTGGATGACGATGCTCGCGATGGGCAGCGGGAGGAAGGCGATCAGGGTGAGCCTGGGGCTGATGGCGAGCATGAAAGCCAACGCTCCGGCGGTGAAGACTAGAGTGTTGGCCGAGTACATAATGGCGGGGCCGAGGAGCATGCGAACTGCATTTAGGTCGTTGGTGGCGCGGGCCATGATGTCGCCCGTGCGGTTGCGTTGGTAGTAAGAGTAAGAAAGTCGTTCGAGGTGGGCGAACAGGTCGTTGCGGAGGTCGAATTCGATGTCGCGGGAGATTCCGATGACGACGTAGCGAGTCAGAAACTGGAAGATGCCCTTACTCAGGGCAATTGCGACGATCAGCAGCGAATACGTGATGAGCTTCTGGCGGGTGATGCCGGCGTTGAGTCCATTGACGGCGCGGCGGAGGACTTGCGGGAAGAGAATCCAGATGCCGTTATTGAATAAGACGCAGAGTCCGCCGAGAAGCAGGCCGAGGCGATGGCGCTTCAGATAGGGAACGAGGGGACGCAGGCGGTTGGGAAACATTACGTTCTGTAGATGAGATTGTAGCAGCGCCGGGTGCGGATTTTGCGGGCGAGGGAACAGGCGCGAAGACGGATGGCGCGAAGAAGACGAGAGCAGCGGTAAGGAGCGCGGCAGTCCAGAGAGAAAGCATGAGGGCGGCGAAGATCAAGCCGGAAAAGAGGAGGTCGGCACGTTCCATGCATCAGCTCCGAGTCGTGAGCCTAAATTGCTTTCTCGGGCCCTGAGCCGCTGCGATCAGCGTCTCGGTGAAAAATGCCGGGCGGGAATTGACTGATACGTTCCGGATCCCGCCCGGGTTAGGAGAGAGGTCTGCTAGTCGGAGGGCGGGGGCGGCGGCATGTGATCCTTCATATGCTGCTCGCGCTCCGCTTCAAGCTGGGTGAATTTCGTTTTCTGATCGGCGGTCAGAACCTGCATCAGTTCGGCCTTGATGCGGACGTGCTGAACCTGGAGCTCAATCATGGTCTGGGCGCCCTGAGTGGCTACGGCGCGCGTCCTGGCCTCGTCGTAGGGGCCACTTGCTTCGAGAGTCTTCATGGCTTCATGGTTCTGCTTCATTTGCTGCATGAGCGGCTGAAGAGTGGGTTGTTCTTTTGTCCAGATGGCTTTCATCTGTTCCTGTTGCGTGCTGCTCAGGTCGAGCTTGTCGGTATAGAAGGCGAGCATGCGGTCAAAGTCGAAGCCTCCCATGGGGCCGCCGTGACCGTGCATCCCTTGCGCGAAAAGGGCTGCCACGCCTAACAAAAGTGCGGCGCCGATGGAGAGAAAGCGGAAGCGAGCTGATTTCATGATGATCTCCTGAATCCGGGGGCAGCCCGGAACTGATGGATCGGATATTGAGATAAGAACATTTTTTTTCGAAGTGTGGAGTAAAGAGTCGGTCAAACGCTGTAAAGTTTTGTAAAGACAGCCGCTCGCTTCTAGCGGCTAGCCACTAGCCTAATCGCGTTTGCTCACGGCTGGTAGCTGGAAGCCAGGTGCCACTTTTGGTAATCACAAATCTTTACCGCCGTTTGGCGAACGAGGGTGTTAGATGAGTAGGAGAATGGAACGCATCCTGGTGGTCGATGACGATGTGGAGCTATGCGGCTTGGTGGAGGAGTATCTGACGGCCGAAGGGTTCAGTTTGAAGGCGGTGCACGACGGCGAGAAGGGACTGCAGCAGGCGCAAACGAATGAGTATGCGCTGGTCGTACTGGATGTGATGCTGCCGGGGATTAATGGTTTTGAGGTGCTGCGGCGGATTCGCAGCGTGTCGAAAATTCCTGTATTGCTGTTGACTGCACGCGGCGAAGATGTGGATCGGATCGTGGGGCTCGAGATTGGAGCGGACGATTATCTGCCGAAGCCGTTTAATCCACGGGAGCTGGTGGCGAGAATTCGGGCGATCCTGCGACGGACGAAACCGGTGAAAGCAGCAGATGCGGTGCCGGAAATCCTGAACGTGGGCGATGTGGAACTGGATCCGGCGACGCGGACGGTGTTGCGTGCGGGACAGCCGGTGGATTTGACCTCGGTCGAATTTAATCTTCTGGAGGTCCTGCTGCGCGAGGCCGGGCGGGTGGTGACGCGGGAGCGGCTGGTGAACGCGGTGCTCAGCCGGAAGTTCATGCCGTTTGATCGAAGCATCGACATGCATGTCAGCAAGGTGCGGCGAAAGCTGGGAGATTCCGAAGAGAATGGCGATCACATCAAGACGATTCGTGGAGTTGGGTATATGTTCGCACGGCCCTCGGTGAAGGTTAAGAAATAATGAAGAGCCTCTTCGTCAGAATCTTTCTGTCGTTCTGGGCGGCGCAAGCGCTATTTCTGGTGCTGGCGATTCTGGTGACGATTGCCCTCCAGCCGAGACGGCAGGGAATCGAGAATCAAGGGGCGGAACTTCTGGCGGAAGCGGTGAACGCGTACGAACGCGGGGGCGAACACGCTGCACACGACTATCTGGAAGGGATTTGGCGCACCGACCATGTCCGGTCATTTGTATTCGACCCAACAGGAAAAGAGTTGAGCGCGCGACAACACATTCCACCGTGGATTGAGGATGCGCGGCGGGGCGGATTCCATCATGGATGGTTGGACAATTTGCTGCCGGGGCGCGTCAAGCGGCAGACGCTGACACTCGACGGAAAACAGTACACGCTGGTCATGGAATTGCCGCCGGGACCGCGGGTATTTTTTGGGCCGCATGACATTCCCGGCATCGGGATCACGATCGCGATCATTTCATCGGGGCTGGTGTGCTATCTGTTGGCCCGATCGATGACCCGGCCTGTGACCCGTTTGCGCCAGGCTGCGCAGAGCCTGGCTGCGGGAGATTTGAGCGTGCGGACGGGCGTGCCGACCGGTGGACGGCGGGGGGAGATGGTCGAGTTGATGCGTGACTTCGACCTGATGGCCGAGCGATTGGAGACGCTGGTGGACTCGCAATCCCGGTTGCTGAAGGACGTGTCGCATGAACTGCGCTCGCCATTGGCGCGATTGAGTGTGGCGCTGGGACTGGCTCGGCAGCGTTCGACTCCGGAGATTGAGGGTTCGCTGAACCGGATAGAGCTGGAGGCAGACCGGCTGAACCAGTTGATTCAGCGTTTGCTGACGATCTCGCGTCTGGAGTCGGGAGCTGACGGCATCCGAAAGAGCAGTTTGTCGCTGCGGGAACTGGCCGAACAGGTGGCGCACGATGCCGAGTATGAAAGCCCGGGACGGCATTGCCTGGTGACAGCAAACGGCGCGGACGCGGCTGATGATGAATTTCTGATGGAGGCTGATCCGGAATTGTTGCGGAGTGCCGTGGAGAATGTGGTGCGCAACGCGACCCGCTACACAGCGGAAGGAACGACTGTCAAAGTGCAGTTGGGGCGAGAGAATGGGCCGAAGGGCGAAGAGATGGTGATTCGGGTTTCGGATTCTGGCCCGGGAGTTCCCGACGAGGCGCTGGCGAAGATTTTTGAGCCTTTCTACCGTTTGGACGATGCCCGCAACCGAAAGACGGGAGGAGCGGGATTAGGACTTTCGATCGCCGATCGAGCGATCAGGCTGCATGGTGGCCAACTGCGCGCATCCAACCGAAAAGAGGGTGGGTTAGAGGTAGAAATCCGGATTCCGGCAGGCTCCGGGTTTGCTCTTCCCGCTCATTCCTGATACACAAATATATTTCAGCCTTAAGGATTAGTTCCTGTGACGGCAGACGAAGATGGTCTGCCTGCGGAAACGGCTGACCAACCACCCGGCGCGGAAGATGCCGGCTGGCAACCCCGGCAAGGAGTATTGATGTCGAAGAAAACAGGCGTAGTCGTGGCAGTGTTGGGCATATGTGCCCTGAGTGTGTTTCTAGTGAATTGCGGCAGTTCCTCGTCGCGGCCAGCAGGGCTTCTGTACGTGCTTAGCCAGCAAGAAAACAACGTGAGCTCCTACTCGATCGATCTGGACACGGGGTTTCTGGATTTGATCACCGAAAATCTGCCGGCGACGTGCCCGACAGCGCCATGCGGTTTGCCAGTCAGCATTTCGCTTGACCCGACCGACGCCACGGCTTTTGTCCTGAATCAGTTCTCGATCTCCGGGTATACCGTGAATTCGGACGGAAGTTTATCTTCGCCAACGACGGCGGCGACTTTTTCTGCGAGCCCAGCGGAACCAGCACTGGCGATGGCGCGGGATGCGGCTGGCGCCTTTATGTTCGTGATCAGCGAGGGTGCGCTCCCGTCCGCTTCCGATTGTGGAAATCTACCCGTGACGGACGCCACTTGTCCGTCGATTCAGGTCTATACGACTTCGCCGGGATCGACCTCCGCGACGTTGGCGAGCACCTTTTTATTGAACAGGATTCCGACAGGTCTCTCGGTGATCTCGTTCACGCCGCAGGGAGCAAGTTCGCCGGTAACGATGCTGTTTGTTACGAGCAGCCAGGATTTGACGCAAGCTCATAATGACAACGAATTGAGTGTGTACACCGTGAGTTCTTCGGGCGTGTTGACCGAGCAGCAGAATTCGCCCTACACGACCGAAATTAATCCACAAGTAGCGCTGGCCGTGAATACGAACCCGGCGGGGCAGACGACGGGCGGAATTTTTGTATACGTCGCGAATCAGGGTTCCGTAACTGGTTCGGTGAGCGTTTTCCAGGTTTGCACAGTCGTGCAACAGAATTCGATCTGTACGCCCCAGAATGTCAGCGACCTGCAACTGATCCCTGTGGGAAACCCAGCGACGGTGGGCATCACTCCGTCGGCCATGATCGTCGATCCGACGAACAGCTTTCTGTATGTCGCGTGCAGCGGGCAGAGCCAGGTCTATGCGTTTCACATGGTTACGGGAACGGGGCTTTTGACCCCGCTTAGTCCGGCGTCGGTGTCGACGGGAGGAACTCCAGTCTCTATGGCGATGCATCCGAACTACAATGCGGGCGCCCAGTTTCTGTATGTTTCTAACAGCACGGGGAGCAGTGTTACGGGCTTCAACTTAGCGGCCACAACTGGAACGCTCACGAATCCGCAGACTATTCTGTTTCCTCCGGGAGAGCCGAGCGGGATCGCGGTGAAGTAAGTTTCCCGATCAGGTGGGCATGCGGAGGATCAGATAGCCTCCGATGAAACCGAACACGAGGTTGGGTGACCAGGCGGCGACTGAGGGCGGGAGCTGGCTTAGATTGCCCATGGCCTCGAACAAGCCTGAGATCGTCCAATAGACAACGCCGATACCGACGGCGGTTGCGACGCCTGCCAGGGCGCCGCGCTTGCCGGCTGACAGAGCGAAGGGGACAGCGAGAACTGCCATCACCAACGTGATCAGCGGATAAGCGATCTTTTTGTGAAGTTGTACTCGCAGACGGACGACGTCGAAGCCACTCTGTTCGAGATCGCGAATGTAACGGCGTAATTCCTCGTAGTTCATCTCCGAGGACTGTTTGACTTCCTTCTTAAAATAGGCCGGCGCTTCAGCCAATTCAGGGTAGGTTGCGACGTCGAACTTATGGTAGTTCTCGATGGCGGAGCCGTTCAGGCTGCGCTCCCATCCTTGCTCGTAGACCCAGCGACCCATCGGTACGGACCAGTGCGCGCGTTCGGCAGCAATGCGATGGGTGATCTGGAAGGTCTGGGGATCGAATTGATAGACAGAGACGCCGCCAAAGGTGTCACGATCGGGATCGAAGAGCTGGTAGTAGTAAATATCGTTATGCTGGCCAAAGATCCACTTGCGATCCGGACGCAGATAGGTTTGGGCGGGCTTGCCTTTAATGCGGTTGCGGAGCTCATCCTGACGCTTGTTGGTGTAAGGAAGATAGAACTGATCGGAGAGAAAAAGGACGCCGGCGACCAGGATGGAGGCAGCCAGCACCGGAATGACGACGCGGTAAAGGCTGATGCCGGTGGCTTTAATGGCAGTGATTTCGTTGGAGCGCTGGAGCAATCCAAAGGTGACGAGCACGGCCAGCAGCATGCTCATCGGGGCGATCGGGTAATAAAGGAAATAGGGCGTGACGTTGAGCAGGTACTCTCCCACGGTGAGGACGGAGATATTGTTGTGCAGAATATCGCCCAGAAGTTCAAACAGGGTAAAGACCAGCAGGAGCGTGACGAATGCTCCGCCGATCATCGCGAGATAGAGCAGAAAATCGCGCAGCACGTAATCATCAATAATGGTAGGAAAGCGGAGATTCAATAATCGCTTCGGCCGGGCGTGGATGCGGACGGCATTGCTGCGCGCTGGGTCGCCGCCGGCGGAGAAACGAGTCGGCGAGTAGCCATTGGATAGAGACACGGAAGGAAGCGCCGAGGGAGCCGACTTCGACTTAAAGAAGGAAAGACTGATTGGGCGACGCTCGGATTGCCAGAGCAGAAAGAGGCCGCAAAGGAGAAAGCCAAGGTCGGCGAGCCAGACGCCGGTTGCCGGCGAGAGACGATCCTGGCGGGCAAGAGATACTCCGATCAGAGAAAGCGAATAGTACAGGAAAACCAGAAGGATGGTCAGGACGAAGCCGCTGGACTTGCCACCCTTTTTCGAGGAAAGCCCGAGCGGGATGCCGACCAGTGCGAGAACCAGGCAAGCGGTGGGCAGCGCGAAGCGGCGATGAAATTCGATCAATGTCCAGCGCCGGGCATTCGGATCGGCCATACGCGCGGTCTGGAGTAATGCTGCGATGCTCAACTCGCTGAGCGATGCCGGTTCACTCTGTTGATTTTGAGAAGGGGGAATCGCGATGGGAATGTCGGTCTCCTGAAAAGTGGAGATCTGGTACTGATCAGGATTCTTAGGGTCGACATCGTGGGTCGACCCGTTGGTCAGGTGGAGATCGAGCAGATCGGGGCCTTGGCTGACCAGAAGGCCTTCGCGCGCGAGGCTGATGCGCGGGGCAGAGGGATCGCTGAGATCTGCCAGGAAGACGCCTTTCCAGAGAGCGCCGCCGGACATTGCCTTGACGTCCTGCACGTACAGAACGATCTTCGGAAAGCCCTCATAAAACACCCGGGGCTGGACTTCGAAAGATACCTGTGAGGATTTGAGGCGGTTTTGAAGCTGGTCGAGAGAAGCCAGCGAACGAGGAGCGAGATAGACGCTGTTGGCGAGAGCGAGCAGCCACGCGATCACCACGAAGATGGAGATGATGCGGAGGAAACTCCACACGCTAAGCCCGCTGGCGCGCATGGCCGTGACCTCGCTGTCAGCAGCGAGACGGCTCAGGCCGATGAGAATGCCGACCAGCACACCCATTGGGATGGTGTAGGTGAGCGCGACCGGGACCGTGTAGAAAAAGATTTCGGCGATGCTGGGAAGAGGGGCGCTGTTCCGGACGACGAGCTCAAGAATGCGTCCCAGGTCGCGGGTGAAAAGAATGAAAGTGAAGACGGCCGCGCCGATCAGCGCGTGGGAGACGACCTCTCCCAGAATATAGCGGGTGAGAATGCGGATCCGCACAATAGTGGCTATTTGCGAGTCTAGCATGGGAGCAGTGGATTGCAATGCGAGTCGAGTTGATAGAGAATCCGAATTCGCTGGGGAGGGAGAATGAGATTGAGACGCGCACGTTGGGCCGCGATCGTGGCGATGTTGGTGATGACTGCGGCGATGGGATGGGGTCAGGAGACTCCGGAGATTGCGGACACGCAACCGGAAGCGCAGACAACGATCACGTCGGAGCTGAAAGCGGCGGCGGAAAGGCTGTCGTCGTCGGTGAATGGCGGTCCGTCCATGAGCACGTTGGGGGAATTGGCGGACGGAATTGGAGGAAGGCTGACGGGCAGTCCAGCTTATGTGCGGGCAACGGAATGGGCAGCGGCAAAGTTCCGGAGCTACGGCATTGAAAATGTGCGGCTGGAGCCATTCGAGATTGACGCGGGCTGGGAGCGTGGAACGGCGAGCGGCGAGATGCTGAGCCCGCTGGCTCGGCCTCTCTATGTGGCTTCCTACGGCTGGGCGCCGTCCACACCGCCGGGCGGAGTGGAGGGTGCGGTTGCTGAAGTTTCCGATATCGCCGCTGAAGCGTTGCAATCGCGGGCGCAGGAACTCCGAGGAAAGATCGTTTTGCTCGATATGAACAAGATCTACGCGGAGGGCTACCCAAAGGCTTTGCCCAAGCTGGAAGCGGCGTTGCCGTTGCTGCAGAAGGTTGGCGTACTGGCTGTGATGGGATCGGACCGCGCGACGAATAATGTAATCAATGCGCACGCGATTTTGTGGGGGACGAAGCTGGCGGCTTTGCCGTGCGTCGAACTCGGGATGGAAGACTCGAAGTTGATCGAAAGGGAACTGGAGCGCGGGCCTGTCAGGGTGCATTTGACGATCGAGAGCAAGACGTCGGGAGAAATCACGGTCAATAACGTGGTGGCTGAGATACGTGGGCGGGAAAGGCCCGACGAGTGGATACTGATTGGCGCGCATCTGGACTCGTGGGATTTCGGCACCGGCGCGCAGGATAACGGGACGGGGACGGTGAGTGTGCTGGAAGCGGCGCGCGCGATGATGGCGATGGGGAAGGCGCCGCGCAGGAGCGTACGATTTGCGCTTTGGGGCGGAGAGGAAGAGGGAGTGCTGGGATCGTATGCCTACACACAGACGCACAGAAAAGAGTTGGGCAAGTGCGTAGCCGTGCTGAATACAGACAACGGCGCGGGACATCCGAAGGGATGGAAGGTGGAAGGACGGGCGGACCTGAAGCAGGCTATGCAGCCGTTGAGCGACGGTCTGCTGAAGGATTTGAGCGGTGGCGATCTTTCGATGGAAGTCACCTATGACACCGATCACGGGCCCTTTATGCTGCAGGGAATTCCGGTGCTCGATCAGTGGGTGGATATGACGAAATATTTTGACATCCATCACAAGGCAAGCGACACGCTCGACAAAGTGGATGCATTGGACTTCAAGGCTGATGAGGCGATCGTGGCCGCGACTGCGTGGGCGATTGCGGATAGCGATAAGCCGATTGCTCCGCATATCGGCCATGAGGCAGTGGAAGAGATTCTGAAAGGCGCGAAACTCGAGGACTTACTCGATCGGGTTGGAGTGTGGAAGCCATGAAGAAGTTGAACTACGCAGCCCTGGTCGTTTTCGGAAGTGTGCTCATCGCCGCAGCGCAGCCCAAGGCCCTCTTCTACATGACAGACAACCCAAACTCAGTGAAATCACTTGCGGAGCACGCGGACAAGGTCGATATTCTTGTCCCCGCTTGGTACAACGTTGACGGAAACGGACTGGTTTGGGGTGGACCGAGTCCCTATGTTCTGCAGACCGCAGCGCAACACCATGTGCCGGTGATGCCGATCGTTGCCAGCATGGTGCAAGCCGATCTGCATAAGCTGTTCACGACTCCGGCGGCGCGAAAGGCGTTTCTCGATTCGATTCTGAACGAATGCAAGGCGAACCGGTACAGCGGTTTTCAAATCGACTTTGAAAATATTTCATGGACTGACCGCGATCTGCTGTCGGATTTCGTTGCTGAAACTGCGGGCGCTTTCCACAAGCAAGGGCTGCAACTCACGATTGCAACTGTGCCGAACGGTCCGGGCGGTCCGGGGAAAAGCGGCTACTCGCATTGGCTCTATGCCAACTGGCGCGGCGCTTACGATCTGAAAGCGCTGGCCAAAGTGGCGGATCTGATTTGTCTGATGACTTACGATCAAAACACGCGCTGGACAGCGCCCGGCCCAGTCGCGGGTTATCCGTGGACTGCGCAACAACTGGATTACGCGCTGCAATCGGTGCCGAAGGAGAAGTTGTCGCTGGGCATTCCGATTTATGGATATCACTGGTTTGCCGGTGAGCCGGGCAAGGATGACAAACCGAATCCGATGGCCGAGGACGTCGGGCAGCAGGAAGTCGACCAGTATGTGGCTGCGTATCATCCGCATGTTGAGTGGGACGCCTTCGACCGCGTGGCGTGGTTTTACTTCTACAAAGACGATAATCGCGAGTGGGTTTTCTACACCGACAAACGCGGATTCGAGGAGCGCTGGAACTTAGCCCGCGATCGCGGTTTGCAGGGCTTCTGTTCGTGGGTGCTGGGGAGTGAGGATCCGGCAATCTGGACGGTGTTGCCTTCGCACAAATAGGGGTAGGGACGGCGGAGTGTCGGTCAGCCGCGACAGCAGCGGCCGGCGCGATGTTATCCCACTCAAGCGAAAAGTGCATTGAATGGGGCACCCTCGTCCCCTTCGTCCCTGGGTCTTTTGCTAATGCAATGAACTAACTTCTCTTTAGGAAAAGTGCCCCCAGGGGCGGCAGCGTTAGCCGCAGCGAATACGGACGGCCGTGGGTGGTTTCGGGCTGGGCTTCTGCGCCTCCCATGTTGCCGGCACCGCTGCCACCGTATTCGAGGGCATCGCTGTTGAGAAGTTCCTTCCAGTATCCGCCGGTCGGAACGCCGACCATGTAGCCCAATCTGGGGACGGGGGTGAAATTACAAACCACGAGAATGCAGTCGTCTTCCGATTGGCCCTTGCGCAACAGAGAAACCACGCTGGTGGGCGCGTCGTTGCAGTCGACCCATTCAAAACCGCGAGGGTCATTATCGAACCAATGGAGTGGAGGCTGGCTCTGGTAGAGGTGGTTCAGATGTTCGACCCAATTCGAGAGTCCGCGATGGACGGGGTATTGCAGCACGTCCCAATCGAGACTGCGGTCATGCGACCACTCACCAACCTGGCCGAATTCGTCGCCCATGAAAAGCAATTTCTTGCCGGGCTGAGCGAACATGTAGGCAAAGAGCAGACGCAGGTTGGCGAATTTCTGCCATTCGTCGCCGGGCATTTTTCCGATTAAGGAGCCTTTGCCGTGTACGACCTCATCGTGGCTGAGGGGCAGGACGAAATTTTCGTGAAATGAATAGATCATCCGGAAGGTCAGCTTGTTGTGATGGTACTGGCGGTGGATGGGATCCTGCTGGAAATATTCGAGCGTGTCGTGCATCCAGCCCATATCCCATTTGAAGCCGAAGCCGAGGCCGCCGAGATGCACGGGGCGAGAAACCATGGGATAGGATGTGGACTCTTCGGCATAGGTTTGAATGTCGGGATGTTCTCCGTAAGCTTCGAGGTTGAAACGCCGGAGAAAATCGATGGCGTCGAGGTTTTCGCGGCCGCCGTAGCGGTTGGGAATCCATTCGCCTTCATTGCGCGAGTAGTCCAGATAAAGCATGGAGGCGACAGCGTCCACGCGTAAGCCGTCAGCATGATATTTGTCGAGCCAGAACATGGCGCTGGACATAAGGAAGCTGCGGATCTCACTGCGCCCGTAATTGAATATAAAAGTCTTCCAGTCGGGATGGAATCCCTGGCGCGCATCGGAGTGTTCGAAGAGGTGGGTGCCATCGAAGTAGGCGAGACCATGGCCATCGGAAGGGAAGTGTGAAGGAACCCAGTCAAGGATGACGCCGATATTGTGCTGGTGCAGGTAGTCGATCAGGAACATGAAATCCTGGGGAGTACCGTAGCGAGCTGTGGGAGCGAAGTAGCCGGTGGTTTGATATCCCCAGGAACCGTAGAAGGGGTGCTCCATGATAGGCAGCAGTTCGACGTGCGTGAAGCCCATTTTGTTGATGTATTCCGCGAGGCGAGGCGCGATCTCGCGGTAGGTGAGAGAACGGTTTTGTTCTTCCGGAACGCGCATCCAGGAGCCGAGATGAACTTCGTAGATGGAAACGGGCGCGTGGGTCGAATTGGCGGCGCCACGCTTTTCGAGGAAGGCAGTGTCATTCCATTTGTAATTGAGGTCCCAGACGACGGAAGCGGTGAGCGGCGGCTTCTCATCGAAGATTGCGATGGGATCCGCCCTTTCGGTCTCATAGGCGAGTTGAGTCGAAACAATATGGAATTTGTAGAGCGCACCTTTGGTGACACCCGGGATGAAACCTTCCCAGACTCCGGAGGCGCCGTGCGAGCGGAGTTGATGGGATTTCGGATTCCAGCCGTTGAAGCTGCCGATGACCGAAACGTGGTGAGCGTTGGGGGCCCAAACGCTGAAGACGGCACCCTGAACTCCGTTAGACTCAACGAGGTGAGCACCCATCTTGTCGTAAATTCGATAGTGGCTGCCTTCGTTAAAGAGGTAAAAGTCTTCGGAGGTCAGCAGGGAAACGTCATAGCGGACGTCATTGCGAACGAGGGCGGCGGCGTCGGACGTGGATTTCGAAGTCATGGCTGGCTCAAGTGTAGTTGAATCGGAAGCAGAATAACGCTTCCGGCTTATGCCATACTACTTTCTTGCCGATAAAGTCAGGAGAAAGCAGTAGACATGGCGCAAATACGGGTAGTCATTCTGTGGCACCAGCATCAGCCCTTTTATAAGGACCTGGTGACAGGGCAGTACCGGCTGCCGTGGACGCGGTTGCACGCGTTGAAAGACTACTACGGGATGGTGAAACTGCTGGATGAATTTCCGCAGGTACACCAGACGTTCAATCTGGTGCCGTCGCTGGTCTGGCAGATTCAGGATTATGTTTCGGGGGAAGCGCAAGACCCGTTTTTGCAAGTGGCCGGCCGTCCGGCGAAGGAGCTGACGCAGGAAGAACGCCGATTTGCGCTGCAATATCTATTTCAGGCAAATCACGCCAATGTGATCGGCCGGTATCCGAGATATCGCGAACTGTTTGAGAAGTTCCGGAGCGCGGGCAATTCTCCGGAACAAGCGGCGAAATATTTTCTGCCGCAGGATTATACCGACTTACAGGTGCTGTCGCAGATTGGATGGTTCGACGAATTCTTCCTGGAAGAAAAAGAGATTGCCGAGCTGGTCCGAAAAGGGCGGAATTACACGCTGGAAGATCAACGTCTGCTGGTGGCGCGGGAACGGGAGCTAATGGGGCGCGTTCTGCCCGTCCATGCGGAGGCGGCGCGGAAGGGCCTGATCGAGATTTCAACTTCGGCTTTTTATCATCCGATTTTGCCGCTGGTGTGCGACACGCAAATGGGAGCCATTTCGACGCCGGGCCTGGCGCTGCCCAGGAATCGTTACCGGCATCCGGAAGACGCGCGGGAACAATTACTGCTTGGACTGGATTTGCACGAAAAAGTTTTTGGCGTGCGGCCGAAAGGAGTATGGCCGTCCGAAGGAAGCGTTTCAGAGGAAGTG
>JBELAC010000088.1:0-16912 GCA_049509215.1 Terriglobales bacterium | reverse complement strand
TTTTTCTTCACATTCCGGCGTCTCGCGTTTCTCGGTTGGCCGAATCGTGGTCACAACGGCTTCGACCGGGACAGTCCTACAGTCATCGTCATCGGATCGCGACGTCGGCGGCAATGTTCTCACTTGGGGGAAGGGAAGGTCAGCGTAGTTAATTCGTTGTGAGTGTAATGGCCTGGATTTCATTAGTTGTGGCAAGGGGGATGGGCGTAAGCTGACAACATGAACGACTTAGAACGGTATCCCGGGATCAGCATGGCGACACCTACACCGAATACTTCTGAACCGACTGTTTCTAATTGGCGCGATGTCGGCGCGGCGGTTGCTGTAACGCTCATCCTCTCCCAAAGCGTGATTCATAGCTGGCACGCCTATCTCCTATTCGACAAGTGCATTTCCGTCGTTGTCCTGCTCTGTGTTCTGACGCTGCCGTGGGAAGGGATTCGGATGAAGCGAACACACAACGTTGAGGTTTGGCGCGTGTGTCTTTTATTGATGATGGTCTATATTTTTTCTCGCCTGCCTCTGTAGCGTCCCGTATCCACAGTTGGCGTAACATCGCCATATCACCAACTGACTGAGCGGCAGGTCGTGGTTAGTGCTATTGCCTTCTCATCCCATCTGATTGCAACCGTTAAGAGGGAGTTGGGATGAGTGCCGCAAATGACTTCACTACATTTTCCCTGTACTCTTCGTCTTTCTCGTCGAACTTCACGTAGCCCGATGGTATGTCAACGTGCAAGAACATCTCGAAATAGAGTCCGCGCTTGTTGTCGTCATCGTGAAAGATTTTGAAATTAAGGTGCTCGGTTTCGATGAGCATCGGGTCGCCGTCTAACGCGAAGGTGGTCAGGTCAAGCTGATGCAGTGGTTGTGCATGTGTAACAGGGGTGATGTAAAGCTCAGCGAAAACGTCCGCGAGATGCCGCGTATTTTTCCCAACGCCTCTGACGACCACACCTTTACCGTAAAACGCATCTTTGTCGATGTCGTCCTTTACGATTCCGGGTTTCATTCCTCCGCGTATAGTGATTTCCACTCCCACGGCGCGACCACGGTGTGTTCCCTGCGCGGTGATAGTCGCCATGCCACTCATCCCGAACTGAGCAGCGATGATGGGAATCCGCACATCCATGGGAAACTTCCCATCGCCTTCGATGAGGATTTCAGCCATTCCTAAGAGTATGCCATCTCTATAGTTGGCAAAAATCGCAATTTCACTCATTGACCCGTCTGTGAGCGCTCAGGATTGAGCGCGAACCGCAGCGGCTGAAGCCGACGGTGGAGGGATAGGAGTTAACGCAGCGGTAAACCACTGCGCCACCCAAAGGCAAATGTCGCTGTGGCGCTGAACCGCTGCGCCACTCAAACCGCTACGCCACCCAAAACCACTCTGTTGTTCTCGCTTTATTCCGCTGCGCCACACAAAACGACTCTCTTGTTCCGGATTCATTCCGCTGCGCCCGGCAAACCAATCTGTTGTTCTCGATCTATTTCGCTTTGCACTCCAAACACTTTGTTGTTTGTTGGCGTCAGCTTATTCGACGTCGCGGTCACGATCTTGGGTTTCTATATCCACGGAAACGGGCGTGGGGTTGGGTTTCTTCAGATCGATTACTGGCAACTTCGCTTTCTTTAGTTTCAGGTTCAGATCGGGGATGTCTTTGGATTTGATCTGATTCCAGGCAGACAGTTGATCGTCGAGGGCTTTTTCCAGTTCGGCGGTCATGGCGAGTTGCTGGGTTGTGGGCGCGGCGTCGGCGGTGTCGAGAGCGCTGATGATCGAGGTGAATCCGCTATTCAGGTGAGCGAGACTACGGCCTTCGGGCGTGGTCAGGAAGCGAGCTCCGTAGCCGCCTTCGGCGCCTGCGATGGCGGCGAGTTTGGCATCGACATCGGCGGCGAGTTTGCCCAGTTCTTTTCGCTTCGAATCTTTTTCTTTAGCACTCTTTGCCTGGTCATTCTTTGGTTGATCATTCTTTCGTTGATCATTGAGCGACTTCAACTGCGATCGCAGGCTGCGCACTTGCTGGAGGGCTTCGAAATCGCGGTGGAGGTCGGCGGCGATTTTGCGGTCGAGATCGAAGTGCGCGAGCAAGTCTGTGCGCGATGTTTTGACGCGCGGATCCATGGAGACCTGGAGGGTGGTCGTATAGGTTGGCAGTTGGCCATGTTTTGCGTCCAGGTTCGACTCGATGGTCAGCTTGACTGTGTAAGTTGCGGGCATGACGAGGGCGCCCTGCGGGTAAAGGGTCGTGTCGTGGTAAATCGCCGAAATCGGAAAATCGCGCGAGAGCAGGTCGGGTGTGGGAAAGGTCAGATCCCAGACGAAGCGGTGCATACCGCTTGTGGTGGATAAGGTGCGCGAAGGGCGCACCCAATACATGGGCACGCTGAAGTCCTTGGGATCGACCGTTTCGGGCTTGTCGAGAGAGGAGAAGCGGCGGACGAGCCGATGATTTAGTTGGTCGGTAATTTCGATACTGATCGGCGAGGAGACGTCGTCTTTGAGCCAGTAGTCGATCATGGCTCCGTCGGGCGGATTCTGGCCGGCGGGCTCTTCGGGAGGGAGCGGAGTGTCGGGATTGTTGTTGCTGCGGACGCGATAGGTGAGCTGCGGGGCGAACAAATAGGCGGGAGCATCGGCGATATGCGGGTTTAGCTGGCGCAGGGGCGTGATGTTGTCGAGGATCCAGAAGGAACGGCCGTGAGTTCCGACGACGATGTCATCGTTATGGATGACGAGATCGCGAATGGAAGTGGGCGGCAGATTTTGTTGAAGCGATTGCCAATGATCGCCGTCGTCGAACGAGACGTAGACGGAGCGTTCGGTTCCGGCGAAGAGAAGGCGTTTGCGCCTGGGATCTTCGCGGACGGTGTTGACCGGTTCGTTGTCGGGCAGGCCGGTGACGATTTTCTGCCACGTCTTGCCGTCGTCATGGGTGCGATAGATATAAGGATGCAGGTCGTCGAGACGGAAACGATTGATGGCAGCGTAAACCGAATCCTTGTCGAAATGTGAGGCGTCGAGCTGGGCAACTTTGCTCCACGGAGTGAGGTCGGGCGGCGTGACGTTTTGCCAGTTTTTTCCGGCGTCTTGCGTGACGTGGATGAGGCCGTCGTCGGTGCCGATCCAGATCAGTTTCGCATCTTTGGGCGATGGCGCAATGGAATAGATCACTCCGCGATGCTTGGTCTTGGGATCGGCATCCGCGAAGGGTGGGAAAGTCGCGGGAATGCCGGGATCTTCACGCGTGAGGTCAGGGCTGATGGTTTGCCAGCTATTGCCGCCGTCTTTTGTTGCGAACAGTACGTTGGAGCCGAGATACAGGATGTGCGGATCAGCGGGAGAGAAGATCATGGGCGCGGTGCGATTGAAGCGATACTCGCCAGTGTGCAGGACGACGGGACCGATTTCGCGGGTCTGTCCGGTATTGCGATCGAAGACGGTGCCCTTGCCGCCGTAGATGAGGTTGGGATGAAGAGGATCAGGCGCGACGTAGCCGTATTCTTCGACGCCGAGAGTGGTCCAGTCGCGGAAAGTGATTTCGCCGAAGTCGCTGCGGCTGGCAGTGCCGACCGAACCGCTCTCCTGTTGCGCGCCGTAGACCCAGTAGGGAAATTGGTTGTCGGTGATGACGTGATAGAACTGCGCGGTGGGCTGGTTGTACCAGGAGCTCCAGGTCTGGCCACCGTTGACGCTGATGGTTGCTCCCTGATCGACGGCAAGGGCGATGATGTCGGGATTTTCAGGATTGATCCAGATGGTGTGATAGTCGTCGCCGCCGGGCGCGCCTTTGATGGCGGTGAAAGTTTTGCCGGCATCGGTGGATTTGTAGGTGGACGTGTTGGCGACGTAGATGACGTCTTTGTTGACGGGATCGACACGGAGGCAGCCGAAGTCGTCGCCGCGTTCCCAGACGCGGTCTTCATCATTGACTTGCTGCCAGGATTCGCCGGCGTCGTCGGAGCGATAGAGGCTGCCGTGTTTCCTGGTATTCACCCATGCGTACATGCGGTTGGGATCGCTCGGGGCGACTGTGGGGCCGATACGGCCGATGCCTTCGGCCTCGGCCGGCAATCCTTTAGTGAGTTGACGCCAGGTGTCGCCGCCGTCGGTTGATTTGTAGAGGCCGCTGCCGGGACCGTTGTAAGCGCCGCCGGTCGTCCAGGGCGGGCGACGCGAGGACCACATGCTGGCGACGATGATCTGAGGATTGCGGGGATCGAAGACGAGATCCATGCCTCCGACGTTTTCGTCTTTGTAGAGAACCTTCTGAAAAGTCTGACCGCCGTCGAGCGAGCGGAAGATGCCGCGCTCGGGATTGGGGCCGTAGGGATGTCCCTGAGCGGCGACAAAGAGGCGATTGGGATCTTTGGGATCGACGATGATGGAGGAGATTTGTTGGGCATCGCGAAGACCCAGGTGTTGCCAGGTATGTCCGGCATCGGTGGATTTGTAGATACCATCGCCGACGGAAAGATCGGGACGGCGGAGACCTTCGCCGCTGCCGACATAGATAATGTCGGGATTTGACGGAGCCACGGCGAGCGCGCCGATTGAGCCGGAGTGCTGGGCGTCGTCGGGCTGATCGTCGAAGATCGGATTCCAGGTGCGGCCGAAGTCGGTGGACTTCCAGACCCCTCCATTGTTGGGAGCCATGTAGAAGACGTTTTGATGGCCGGGGACGCCGGAGATGGCGACGGTGCGACCGCCGCGGAATGGGCCAATCATGCGCCAGTGGAGGTCCTGATAGAGGGACGGGTCATACTGCTGGGCGGCAACGGACGCTACTGTGCCGAGGAACACAAGAACAAGAAGAAGACGGACTGACGACAGGCGAAATCGCATGTTCAAGGGAGTGCTCCCACGAGCAAGTAAGGATAAACCAGACGACAGGGAAGCGCACAGAGTTGTGGCGCGGCCGATGCGTACTAGAACTGGCCCGATCCATGCAAGAAGTTCGATCGAGCTGTGCACCTGGAAAGATCTATGGGCGCTGGGCGAGATATCGCCGCAGGGCATTTTGCCATTGAGGGAACTGAATTTCGTAGTGGTGCAGGCTTGCGGGCGAGAGAACGGAATTGGGAGGGCGGCGGGCTGGGCGAGGAAACTCGGCAGTAGTCACGGGTTTAACGGCGGTTGGCAGTCCGGCAACTTCGAAAATTTCTTTTGCGAACTCGTACCAGGTACAGTCGCCGGAGTTGGTGGCGTGCACGATGCCTTGAGCGTTTTGGCGGCAAAGTTGTGTGAGAGCGATGGCGAGATCGGGAGTGAAGGTCGGCGATCCACGCTGATCGTTCACTACGGAAAGTTCGGGGCGGCTGAGGGCTAGCTTCAGAATGGTCGCGGGAAAACATTTGCCGCCGTGGCCAAAGAGCCATGAGGTGCGGACGATGCAGACGTCGGGGAGGATTTGAAGCAAACGCTCCTCAGCGCGGGCCTTGCTCTCACCGTATACGCTGACGGGATTTCGCGGATCGCTGGTTTCGTAGGGCGACTTTTTTGAGCCGTCGAAAACGTAGTCGGTGCTCAGGAACATGAGGCGCGATCCGGCTGCGCGGGCCGCGTTGGCGACGTTGACTGCGCCGTCGCAATTCACAGACAGGGCTAGATCACGATTGGACTCGCAACCGTCGACATCGGTATAGGCGGCGGAGAGGATGGTCCAATCAGGACTGGAGTTGCGGATTGCACGGTCAACTTGGGCCGGGGCACGGAGGTCTGCATCTTTGGAAGTAAGGGCGGTGAGTTGCGCGCCGGCCAAAGCCTGAACCAAGTCCTGGCCCAGCAATCCGGAGGCACCAAAGAGGGTTACGCGCATAGGAGCATTGTAGCTAAGTGATTCGCGGCGACATGGCACGGGGAAGGCGTTAACCACGAAGCGCAGCAATGGACAACAAAGGGAAATAGCTTAATACGCATCCGCAAGAAGATCTTTAGCCACGGAGAACACAGAACACCGGCTACTGCGGTCTGCTGGTAGAGGCTGGGTCAGTTTTTGATGGTTGGGAAGAGCGACCATGGTGGCGGAGAGCATGAAGAATCAGGGATCCGCTGATGCCGAAGCAGACGACCGCGCTGAACGCTACTAATTCGAGGGTAGAGCGCTTGACACGAAAGTAGTCGGCGAGTAGCGCTCCGGTGGCGCAGAGCAAGCCGAGGACATTCAACCACAGAGGCGATCGAACATTGAGGTCCTGGCGAAAACGGACCTGGAGCAGGAGCGCGGCTAGTCCGATGGCAGCAACAACAACGAGCGCGATCGGACTGAGGAAGGCGTTGGGGCCGGTGTAGATGACGACCAGCGCGAGAGCCAAAATGAGGAGGCCAGCCGCGATCACGGTCCAACGGCGTGCAACCCTGGAAGCAGAGGGTGTCACCGAGGGTTTTTCCGGCATTTCGCCCATGCAGTCATTGTAGCGCCGGCGCCAATGGTGGCAAGGGTCAGGCGCTGCCGGGCATCCATTCAGAGCGGCTTTTCTCACCATGGGACATCGCGTAGAGGACGAGCTCGACGCGGCTGGAAATACCGATCTTGTCGAAGATGCGCAACAAGTATTTCTTGATGGTGTGTTCACTGAGGCCCAACTCGCGGGCGACATCGCGATTGCTTAAGCCATCGGCGACGAGCGCAACGACTTGTTCTTCGCGTGGAGTGAGCAGCGACTTTCCGTTGGAATTGACCACGCGCAGGGTCGGGACGTCGCACAAGGCATCGAGCACGTAATCCATCTGTTGATTGTTGATCCAGATCTCTCCGTGAGCGACGCAGCGGATGCATTTGCAGAGCATGCGAAAAGGATCGTGTGTGAAGAGAAAAATTCCGCGGGCGCCGGCGCGCATCGTATTGATGACGAGCTCACGATCATCGCTCTCGGCCAGGAGCACGGGCGCGATTTTCGGGAAGGTGATGCGCAGCCAGCGGACGAGGCCCCAATCCGGCGATTGAGTACCGGGAATCAGGATGACGTCGGCACGATTGGCCTGCAAAAACTTGTGCAAGACCGCCGCTTGCAGAGCGACCGAGGAGACACGAAATTCTGGACGGCTTCGCAAAGCGCGTGTCAGAAGCTGGGTTTGGAGAGGTCCCGAATCAGCGACCAAGACTTGCACGAGCTCGTTCCTGGGAGATTTAGAAGCCGCTGAGGCTGATTTGTCGGAGCATCTTGGTTTCACGCCATCATGATGCGCCGAAAGCATGGAGGCAGATAGAGCCCGCATCACATGGAATTGGTGATGAATCCGCCTCGATGGCTACATTTGTAGGTCCACTCTGGTATACAGCGGTCTGGTTCGCAGTCTGCGACCCGACGGCAATGCTGGGAAGAAAAACAGCGTCCAGCAGTCTAACTGGCGGATTCATCACATTTCTTATGGTTAGACGAGACTCTCTACCGCAGTGGATAGCACTTTCCGAGTCTTGCTGATCTTCGGTGTCAAGGCTACCTTCGTGCAAACAGCTCAATCGCCCGAGCTGATAATTCGCCGGTTTGAGCATCGGTGAGAGCACGGAGATGAATGTACTGGAAAAGCACGCCGTTTTGGTGGTTGCGGGCTTGCTCAGCCTGCAGCTAACGGTGGTCACGCCCGCTCAGGAAACTGTTCCGTCCCAGGTTGAAATGCCGGGATCGTCTGCTCCGCTGTCCGGCAAGGTCGCGGCGGCGGAGAGCTCGCAGAGACCGGAGCGAAAGAGTGGGACGGGCGGTGTCACGAGCGGCGCGATTACACAGCCCGGTAGAGCGGGTGGCATGGGAGATCCTGCACTCGGAGGGGAACGCCACCCGCTTTACCGGCTTACGAAATCGGATGTTGTGGACGCAAATTTCACGTTCTCTCCAGACTTCAACCAGACGCTCACGGTGCAGCCGGATGGGTTCGTTGTACTGAAAGGCGCGGGCACGATCCTGGCGGAGGGGTTGACATTGCCACAGCTACAGCGGGCAGTATCGGACGCGTATCGCGGTTTTCTGCATCAACCTGAGATCACGGTGACGCTGAAGGATTTCGACAAGCCGTATTTTCTGGCTTCGGGTGAAGTGGCGAAGCCGGGCAAGTACGAACTGCGCGGGGACGTGACGGTGAACGAGGCGATTGCGATTGCCGGCGGGTTCACGCAACAGGCAAGGCATTCGCAGGTAGTGCTGTTTCGGCGGCTTTCGGAAGAGGTGGCGGAGACGCATGTGCTGGATGTGAAGAAAATGCTGGACTCGCGCAACTTGCGCGAAGACATGCACCTTCGGCCGGGTGATTTCATTTTTGTTCCGCAAAGCAGGGTTTCGAAGATTCGCAAGTTTGTTCCGACCAATTCGATGAGCTGGTACATGAATCCATTGACGTTCTAAGAAAAAGGAGCAGCAGCCCTCACCAATTTTGTAGCCCGAGCCGGGCGTCCCCCACGCCTGACGTGAAGCCTGCGACAGCAACTATGACGGCCGAAGCAACGGGAAATTTGTCTCTAACGTCTCCCACACCGCGGGACATTGCCGCCACCTTGTTTCGGCGGCCCCGACTCATGATCGGTTCGTTCGGTTTCGTGCTTCTCGGCACTGTACTTCTGCTGTTCTTTTCTGCCAGGTATGAATCGCACTTCAAGGTACTGCTCCGGCGAGGACGCTTTGACGCGGTTGTCTCGGCCCAGCCGACCAGCGTAATGGACTTTACCCGGCCTGAGATTACCGAGGAAGAACTGAATTCGGAAGTAGAACTGCTACGGGACGAGGATCTCTTGAAACAAGTGGTCGTCATGGCGGGCCTACTTCCAGCGGACACACCGGAATCTGAAAAGCAGCCCGAGATCGAGCGCGCAGTTCGCAAGCTGGCGCGACGGTTGGATGTGGAAGCGCTGAAGAAGTCCAACCTCATTCAGGTGAGTTACAAGGATACGAGTCCAAGCCGAGCCTCTTGCGTGCTGGCGGCGCTGGCGAGGGCCTACATGAACCGGCACACGAACCTGCAAAGGCCGTCCGGCGAAATTCAGTTTTTTGAGCAACAAACGGCAGAAAGCGAGAAGCGGCTGCATCGGTCCGAGGCGAAGCTGGTGGACTTCACCCGGAACAGGGGCGTCGCTTCCGCGGCGATGGAGCGCGATATCGCGCTGCAGAAACTGGGAGAAGCGGACGCGGCCTACCGGCAAATCGATCAGGACCGTGTCGAAACCGCACACACGATTGAGTCGCTGGGCGGGCAGCTGAAATCGTTCCCGTCCCGATCGGTCACGCTCAAGCGATGGGCCGACAATCCGGACCTTCTGGAAAAGCTGAAGGCGCACTTGCTGGACCTTCAGCTTCGGCGCACTGAGTTGCTGACTCGGTTTGAGCCGTCTTACCGGCTGGTGCTCGAGGTGGATCAGGAAATAGAACAGGCGCGAGCTTCGATTGCGGCGGAAGCTCTAACGCCGGTACGGGACGAAACCAGCGACAAGGATCCGAATTACGAGTGGGCGCGGATGGAGTTGGAAAAGGCCCAGGTGCGGTTGGAGGGCTTGCGGGCGCGGCAAGCGGATGCGCTGTCACAGGTTTCGACATTGCGTGCGATTGCAGAGAAGATGCAGGCGAACTCGGTGGACCAGCAGGATCTGATGCGCACCGCCAAGGCCGATGAAGACGCCTACCTGCTCTACCTGCATAAGCGAGAGGAGGCGCGCATTGGAGACGCGCTCGACCAGCAAAAAATTCTCAATGTAGCGATCGTTGAGCCTCCGGTGGCGCCGGCGCTGCCGAATCATTCGGTACTGGTTTACCTGCTAGTGGCGTTCGGAGTATCGACGGTGTTCAGTATCGGCATCGCGTTCATGACCGAATATTTTGATTCGACAATTCGGACGCCCGATGAGGCACACCGACTGCTGGAAGTGCCGGTTTTAGCATGGCTGCCGGCTTCAGAACATGGGGTGCTGAATCCGGTTGCTTCCGGGTTGCGCGGACCCAGGGTGGTCCAATGAGCACGTTCGGCGAACTCCTCAGGTACATGCCGGCGGTGGCGGCAGAAGAGGACGCGATCCCCATCGACGTCGGGAAATGTGCCAAAGCCGCAGAGACGCCAACGGTTTCGATCCGCGATGAGCAAATTCATACACTGGTCCAACAACTTTTCTTCCGGCATGAGGCGGGAGCGGTGCGGAATGTGGGATTTGCACCGGTCGAGGCGTCTCTATCGACGGCTTCGTTGTGCCTCGATGTTGTCAAAGCGCTGGCGGAAGAATGTTCGTACAACGTCGGACTCATCGATGCCAGCATTGACGGATCTTCGGTCCAGGATGAATTGGGGATCCAGTCTCCGAAGTATGAGCAAGTCGCGTGGCCGATCGGGCCACATCTGTGGCTGGTTCCGCGGCGAAGCTGGTGGCCGGAAGCGGAACGGCGGCAACCGGTGACCGACCAAAACCTGGACCGTCTCCGCGAGCTGATGACGGAATTCGATTTTTCAGTGGCTTGCTGCTCGCCCGTCTGCTGGATTACCGAAAGAATCGGGCTCAATTGCGACGGGCTGGTTCTGGTACTTACGGCCAATAAGACGCGGCGGCTAGTCGCCGCCCAGATCAAAGAGCGCATGGGAAAGATTCGGGTGGCGCTGCTCGGCACCATTCTCGCAGAACGCGTTTTTCCAGTACCGCAAGGGCTGTACCGGAGCTTATGACTGCCATGGGTCAATTGGGCGCGAATCATTGCTGGGAGGATAGCCCGTCGCAATATGCACGGATGATTCCCGGCGTTGCGGCGTCGACGACCCGAGCAAAGAGTGCGGGGAAAAGTTCAACCACGATTAACGAAGGGCGCGCGGCCTTGATCCGGCCGCAGATTCTAGGGCAAATTCTATTGCCGCATCCGATCGTGGACGCATTCACGCTGTATCTGCGAGTGGCGGCGGATCTGATCGTCCTCGCCACCTTGGGTGGCGCACAGGCGGTCTTGTTTCCCGGTTGGAGCATGACTCTGTTTCATTTGCCGCTTTTTGCCGTACTGGTCACGCTGTTGCGCTTCAGCGAGGGGGATTACAGAAGGACCTCGGACCAATTTTCGACCGAGATGATTTTCAGTCTGATGAGATGCGTTGCGTTGGCAAACGTCCTGATTTTTGTCACGGAACGAGGAGCGACGCACGTGCGGGCGATTCCCGTAACCTTTGTGAG
This sequence comes from Terriglobales bacterium, assembly GCA_049509215.1. Classification (GTDB taxonomy): domain Bacteria; phylum Acidobacteriota; class Terriglobia; order Terriglobales; family Acidobacteriaceae; genus Acidiflorens. Next base: position 5,783 of record JBELAC010000088.1, on the reverse strand, counting down.
CAGTCTGGGTGGGCTCTTATTGATTCGGGAATGGAGGCACCTGGCCGGGACGGGAAGGCATCGCGGTGCGGAATGCCGCAACGTTCTGATCGTGGGCGCTGGTCCAGCGGGACGTGCCGTGGCGCGCGGGCTGCGCAACGATCCGCTCGGCCGCACGACGGTGCAAGGGTTCGTCGATGACGATGCGCCTCTTTCTCCGAGCGTTCTGGGGCGAACGGAAGACTTGGACTGGCTTGCTCGTGCCGAATTCATCGATGAAGTCATTCTGGCGCTGCCAGGGTCGCCCGCGCAAACACGCCATGCCGCACAGGCCGCGCTGCGCAATCATCTCGACATTCGGGCTGTCCTCGAACTGCCGCATGGCTGCTGGCCGGACGCCGCCATCGATTACATCGGAGAGGTGCCGGTTGTGACGCTGCATCGCGAACCGGTACCGAACGCCGCGCTGTTCTCGAAGCGATTGCTCGATGTGATCGGCGCCATGATGGGCCTGGTGTTGACCGGGCCAGTCATGGGAATCGTTGCTCTGCTCATACGCCTGGAGTCGCCGGGGCCGGTGATCTATGCCGCAGAGCGCACCGGGGCCAAGGGCAGCCGTTTTCGCTGCTACAAGTTTCGTTCGATGGTGACAAACGCCGACCATCTGAAAGATGAACTGCGCGCAAAAAATCAGAGGGAAGGCCCCATCTTCAAGATCGTCGACGATCCGAGAATTACTCGCGTGGGTCGCTGGATCCGGCGCTACAGCCTCGACGAACTGCCTCAATTATGGAACGTGCTGCTGGGCGATATGAGCCTGGTGGGCCCGCGCCCGCACCCGGTGGATGAGGTCAATCATTATGAGCTTCACCATTATCGAAGGCTGGATGTGAAACCCGGCATAACGGGTTTGTGGCAGATTTCGGCACGACATTCGCCATCGTTTGAGCTGAATATGCACCTTGATCTCACGTACATCGAGAACTGGAGCTTGCGGCTGGATTTACGCATCCTCCTGAACACGGTTGGAGTTTTGTTCAGGCCGGAGGGGGCATGAGCCGGTCATGAGCAGCCGCGCTCTAGTGTGGGATCGTGAAAACAGCGCGCTCTGGCAGGGCGCGGGGTTGCTGCTGCGGCCACTCCACATCGTGTTGGCTTACCCCTCGCTGCTTTATGTCGCCGCGCTGACCGTTTTCCTGTTTCGGCCGCCGGATCTATTTTCGTTTTATGCGGATCGCATCGCCTTTGGCATTCTCGTCTCGTGCGTGGCACTCCGAGTCATGGCCTTGCGCCAGAAAGTCCCATTCTTTGCCGGACTCAGCCTGCCTATGCTTGGGCTGGTGGGGCTGGCGGTGGTGCGCGCGCTGCGCGAGCCTTTCGATCCGCAGGTCTGGAGCATTATTGCGAGCAAGTTCATCGTCCCGTTTACGTTGTTTCACATCGCAGTGGTGGTCTTTCGCGGGGCCGGGCAGCGGCGGCACTTCGAGATTTTTGTAGTGGTCGTACTCGCATACCTGATATTCACGGCAATTGTTTTTCTTGTCGATGCGCGCTCGCTGATTTTTCCGCGCTTCATCCTGGACGAGAGTCTGGGTTTTCATCCGGACCGTGCGCGAGGCCCGTTTCTGCAAGCGGTTGCCAATGGGGTTTCGTTAAATCTGCTGGGAATTCTTGCGTTGGTCTTGCCAGAAAAAAGGCGGAAGTTTGTGTGGCTTCTCTGGCTGGCACTGCCGGTGGCGGTGCTGGCTACGATGACGCGAGCGGTCTGGATCTCATTCGCCGTGTCCACTGTGGTGGTTGGGATTCAGATGGTGGAGCGGCGCTGGCGCATGGCGTGCGCGGTGTTCGCAGTGCTGGGTCTGCTGGGCTGCCTGGCAATTGGCCTTGGGAACCACGCGCTCAAGAGCGCCATTTCAGAGCGCACCGAAGAACGCGGGCCGGTGGAAGCGCGGATGGCCGTCTACAACGCAGGCTGGTCCATGTTTCAAGAGCGTCCCTTTACGGGATGGCCGGCCGGGGGCATGTATGCGGAGTTGGCCCGCCGCATGGAGGGCTATCACCTTCGCACCTACTACGTGCACAACACGTACCTCGCGTTGCTGGTCGAATTTGGAGTGCCGGGGTTGGTCCTGTACGGCATTTTGTTTTTCAACCTCTTCCGGCTTTCGCGGCGCGGCGTGGGCGGAGAGCCAGGCGCTGTCTGCCGACTGCGCAGAGCATGGTTTTTGCTGCTGTGTGTCTACATGTTCAATGCATGTTTTGTCGACATGGCATACCAGTTCGTCATTGGGCTTTTGTTTACCTGTGCCGGAATGCTTTGCGCCTCGGAGGAAACCTCCGCATGACTACAGTCGCTTACATCGCCAATGAGTTTCCTTGCCCGGTCGAGCCGTATGTGATGGATGAGATTGCGGAACTGCGCCGGCGGGGAGTCGAAGTGATCTGCTGCAGCGGGAAGCGGGTTGCGCCCAATGAGTTGAGTTTGGCCGAACGCGCGTATTGGAAGGAGACGCGATTTTTCCAGCCGCTGTCGGATGATGCGGTGATACGCGCCGCGGGACGGCTGGCGGCTGACCCGCAAAATTCGTGGCCTCTCTTACGACCTTTGTTGCTTGAGGCGGGCGCGTCTCCAGGTCTGCGAACGCGAGCGTTGGGCCACACTCTCATGGGCGCTGCCCTGGCGAGGGAATTGGAGCCGCTGAATGTACAACACATCCACTGTCATCACGGCTACTTTGCATCATGGATGGCGCTGGTGGCAGCGCATGTGCTGAGGATCGGCTTCAGTTTTACATTGCACGGTTCCGACCTGCTGCAGCGGGGCGATCTTCTGGCCGCCAAACTGCAGGCGTGCCGGTTCTGCGTGACCGTTTCCGATTACAACCGGAGATTCATACTCGAAAAATATCCCAAGACGGATGCCGCGAAAATTCTGGTGCAGCGCCTGGGAGTCGACCGGCTGCTTAGATGGCCGGTAACGCCGCCCATTGCGGCTGAGCCTCGTCCATTTTCTCTTCTTGCCGTTGGACGGCTACACCCCGTCAAGGATTACGGCTTTCTGATCTCGGCATGCGCGGACCTGCGGGATCGGGGAGTGGACTTTCTGTGCTGGATTGCCGGTGAAGGATCGGAGCGTTCTGCTCTGGAGCGACAAATTTCAAAACTCGAACTGCAGGGACGAGTTCAGTTGATCGGACACGTGCCGCGACGGGATTTGGCTGGTTATTACCGGCAGGCTGATCTGGTGGTGATGACCAGCAAGAGTGAAGGAATTCCGGTGGTTCTGATGGAGGCAATGTCGCACGGGAAACTTGTACTCGCGCCGGGGATCACAGGAATTCCGGAACTGGTCGAGAACCAGCGAACAGGATTTCTCTACCAGTCCGGATCGCTTGCCAGTTTCGTAAATGCCGTGAATTGGATTTATGCGAACCAAGGTTTCCTGGCTGGAGTTCGGCGGGCGGCGGCGGCAAAGGTTGCCGAATCCTATAGTCGCCGGCGAAACGTGCACGATTTTGCCGACCGGTTTCTGGCCCGCATATCCCACTCAGGCGGAGAGAATGCGCATCCTGTATTGCAACAAATACGACTATCCGTTTAGCGGCACGGAATCGTACCTTTTCGACCTGATCCGGCGGATCGATGAACACGGGCACGAGACGGCGCTGTTCAGCATGGACCATGGCGAAGCGACGGGGTTCAAGGGCCGCAGCTACCGCATCCCGTACGTGAATTTCAAGGAGGCAGGCGTCAGCTTTGCGCGGAAAATAAGAATGGCGGCGCATGCCATTTATTCGCGGTCGGCGCGACGTGCCATGCGCAAATGCGTCGCCGATTTCGCGCCGGATGTCGCGCACATCCGCGGAATCTATCACCACCTGTCGCCATCGATCCTTTGGGAACTCAAACAGCGGGGTGTTCCGGTCATTTATCACGTCAACGATTTCAAAATGCTGTGTCCGGCCTATAACTTCGTTGCTCATGGCCAGGTGTGCGATGCATGCCGGGGCGGCGCGTTTTACCACGTCGTAACGGAGGGTTGCTATGCGGGGCCGCGATCGAGCGCAATTGTTCTGGCTGCTGAAGCATATTTGCACAAGCGGTTGCAGACCTACCAGCGTTGCGTCGATCTGTTTCTCGCTCCGAGTGACTTTGTACGGACTGAGTTGATGGCGAGCGGATTTGCCGCGGAGAGAATCGAAGTTCTCGCTCATTTTCAAGTGCTCCCTGGCGCCGATGAGTTGATCAACGATGAGGGCTACCTGCTGTACTTCGGACGGCTTTCTGCGGAGAAGGGAGTTGACGAACTCCTGCACGCGCTGGTTCGACAACCGCACATTCCAGTTGTAATCGCGGGAGACGGGCCCGAACGCCCGCGGCTGGAAGCGCTGGCTCGCGAACTGAATCTGAAGCAAGTACTTTTCGCAGGCATGGTGCATGGAGAGCAGCTAAAGAGACTCGTTGCGGGCTGTACCTTCTCGATATTTCCTTCGCACGCCTATGAAACTTTGGGGAAATCGATTCTGGAATCGTACGCTTACGCGCGGCCGGTCGTTGCCACGGATCTCGGTTCACGTCGAGAACTGGTCGAACACGGAGTTACGGGCCTTCTTTATCCGCCCGGCGATTGCAAGCAACTCGCGCAGGCCATCGGTTCTTTGTTTGATCACCCCGAAGTGATCGAAAGAATGGGAGCGGCCGCGCGGGCGCGGGTGAAAGGCAAGCATGATCCGGAAGAACATCTAAGAAGGCTGCTCGAGGTTTACGCGCGAGTGATGCCGTCGAAGAAGGTGGTGGCCTTTCCCACAGCGGTTGCGCCGTCTGGCGCGCGACGGGGCGTTCGAGTTGCTTTTATCGGGGGGCGCGGCTTGGTCTCGAAATACAGCGGCATCGAGTCGTATTACGAACAGGCTGGGCAGGAGCTGGCGAAGCTGGGACACGAGGTCACCGTTTATTGCCGTTCGTACTTCACTCCGCCGATGAAGACGCACAATGGAATGCGAGTTCGGCGATTGCCAACCATACGCTCCAAGCACCTGGAAACCGTGGTCCACACGCTGCTGAGCACGATGCATGCCATGGCATCGGATTATGATGTGGTGCACTATCACTGTCTTGGCCCGGCGCTGTTTTCGTTTCTGCCGCGGTTGGTAGGCAAGAAAACCGTCGTGACGGTTCAAGGGCTCGATTGGCAGCGGGGCAAATGGGGGCCGATGGCGGCGCGCATTCTGCGTTGGGGGGAAGGTGCGGCAGTGAGTCTGCCGAATGCGACGATGGTTGTTTCGCGGACGTTGCAGGACTACTACCGGGAGCGGTACAAGCGCGAGACAATCTACGTGCCGAACGGAGCGACGCTGGCGGCAGGAAACTCGCGCGGGCAGCTCACTGAGTGGGGGCTTGTTCCGGGCGGTTATGTTCTGTTTCTGGGGAGATTTTCGCCTGAGAAGAACTGTCATCTGCTGATCGAAGCATTTGAAAAGATGCAAACCGATATGAGGCTGGTGTTGGCTGGAGGGTCAAGCCATACCGATTGGTATGTTGAAACCCTGCGACGTCACGAATCGGATCGCATTCGATTCCTGCCCTGGCTTTCGGGAAGCAATTTGGAATCGGTCCTTTCGAACGCGGCTCTGTTCGTGTTGCCGTCCGAACTTGAGGGACTCTCTTTGGCTTTGCTTGATGCGATGGCCGCGGGAGTGTGCGTGTTGACGAGCGATATCCCTGAAAATCGCGAGGTGGTTGAAGCTGCTGGCTTTACGTTCCGTCGTGGCGACGTTGTGGATCTCCGACGCGTGCTCGACATG
>JBELAC010000087.1:0-16975 GCA_049509215.1 Terriglobales bacterium | reverse complement strand
CGGACGAGTTGCGGCGACTGCACGGCGAACTTCATGGCGAAGACGACTTGTTTCTGGCCTGAGGCAACAGTTTTTGAAAGGGAGCGAACGCGCTCACAGCCCGAACGCGGAGGGATAGCGGACAGCACCTTGAATTCCCGCCAGCGCGTCGTCGGAGAGTTCCAGCGCCATGAATGCCTCCGGAGGAAACGGACTGGCCAGCTTGCGGGCTTTCTCGGAAGAGAAGCCAAATCGAGGATAGTACTGCTTGTGTCCGACCACGATAACGATATGTTCGCCTCGGTCGCAGAGTCGAGCCAGACCACGGCGAACCAGTTGGCTCCCAACCTTACGGCCTTGATGTTGCGGCAGAACGGCCATCGGGGCCAATGAAACGGCGGCGACAGGTTTTTGCGCCGTTTCCACCGTCATCCGACTGAACAGAATGTGGCCGATGATTTGGCCGTCAACCTCTGCGACAAGCGATAACAAGACGGCTCCCTCTACTCGCAATCTATCGATAAGGTCGGCCTCATCGGAGCGCCCGAAGGCAGCTTCGTTCACTTTTCGAGCTTGCTCTCGGTCACAAGGCTCCTCGTCTCTGATGAGTATGGGCGATTCTGGGTCCATCGTCAGCATTCTTCCATTTCGGTAGCCGACCCGCAACTGTCGGGCTTCTTGAGCGCTTTTCTTGCGGACAAGAGTGTCCGCGCCACACCGGTGGTAGCATGTTCGCGGACTGATCTTTCTAAGAAATGGCTAAGAAAAAGATGGGCCGGAAGCCAACCAAAAACGCGGAGCCGACGGCCGATCTGCGCACCTACACCATCCGCGACTACCGCCTCGAAAAACCGAGCTTCACCCTGCGCCAGGTTCGCACCGGTGATGAGCTTCACTACGAAGTGGAGAGTGGCGATCTCTCCGTGCCCGCGCCGCCCATTCGCGTGTCGAAATATCTCAGCCGGGAGCAGTGCATCGAAATCTATCGCTGGATGCTGCTCAACCGGCGCATGGAAACCGCGCTCGAAAATCTCTACAAGCAGGGCAAGGTTGTGGGCGGCGTTTATTTCGGTTTGGGGCAGGAGGCTTGCTCGTGCGCGTCGGCTTACGCACTTCACAAAGACGAGTGGCTTGGGCCCATGATTCGAAACCAGGGCGCGCTGCTGGTGCGCGGATTTTCGCCCGCCGACATCATGATGCAGTACATGGCGAAGTCGGGCTCTCCGACGAAGGGGCGCGACGCGTCTTCGCATTTCGGCGACATCAAGGAGCGCAATGTGGTTGCGCCGATCTCGACGCTGGGTGATTTGATTCCTGTGCTGGCCGGCATCGCGCTGGGGGCGCGGTTGCAAGGCAAGAACATTGCGGTAATGACGTATATCGGCGACGGCGGCCAATCGACAGGCGTGACTTATGAGGGGCTGAATTTTGCGGCCGTGCAAAGGCTCGGGCTCGTGCTGATGGTCGAAAATAATTTGTGGGGATACTCGACTCCGGCGGACATGCAGTTTCGCGTGAAGGATCTGGCGGAGCGTGCGATTGCGTATAGGATTCCCGGAGTGATTGTGGACGGAACGGATGCTTGCCAGGTTTATGACGCCTGCCATGAGGCTTGCGAGCGAGCGCGGCGGGGAGAAGGGCCGACACTGATCGAAGCGAAGATGATGCGCATGAAGGGGCACGCCATCCATGATGCGGCGGAGTATGTGCCGAAGCCGTTGTTTGAGTATTGGAGGAAACGGGATCCGATCGCGCGGCTGGAAGATTATCTGGTCCACAAAAAGAAGTGGCTGAGCGCAAACGAGAATCATGTGTTGATTGCGGACGTCGAACGTCAACTGGAGGCGGATCGCGAGTTTGCCGTGAACTCTCCTATGCCTACGCCGGAGTCGGCGGCAGGCGGGGTTTATTGTGAGGCGGGCTGCCACCAGGTGCGGCCGAAGTATGCGGTGCCGAAGGTCCGAGGCGGCAAAGCGGAGGGGCCGAAGAAAACGGAAGCGGCGGTGCATTTGAAGTAGTAAAGGCTCCCTTTTGCGTACCAGGTCCGCTCCTCAGCGGCTAAAGCCGCGTAATCGCAGAGCAAGTCAGCCGCAGCGCTCAAGCGCTGCGCCACCCAAAAGCGTTGCGCCGATAAGACTGTCCGCGCAATCGCCTCAACTTCTGCAATCTGACTTCGGAATTGCCGTACTGGCTTGTCCTATCCGAAGCTGGCGCTCTTGAACTTCTGGCGGAAGTCGGGACCTTCCATTTTTACGACGCGGCACATTTCGTGGAGGCGGGAGCGCATGCGCTCGCCGATACGGTCGCCGAGAGTTTCACGGCGGGTGGCGGCGAAAGCGGCAGAGCGCGGCGAAAACTCTGAACTGGAGGAAGCGGCCGGCTCGTCAGGAAAATTGGTCGTGATGATGGTGGTGCGATTGTCGTTATAGCGGGTATTCAGGATGAGGCTGACCGTGTCCCATACCCACTCGCTGGGCTTGACGGCGCCGAGTTCATCGAGCGCGAGCACCTCGGCTTCAAATACCGGGCGCAGCACCTGGAGTTCGGTGGCCTGGACAGAATCGTTGTAGCAATTTTGAATTTGCTTAAGGAGTTCGCGATAGTCGCAGAAAAGGCAGGCGGATCCGCGAGCAATGATCAACTCCTTGAGGATGCCGACGGCGAGATGCGTCTTGCCGGTGCCGATTCCACCGACGAGCAGGAGCCCTTTGCCTTCGCGGGGGTCGAATTCCTGGACAAAGCGCGAGGCATTGATGTGGGCCATTGAGACCGACCGATCAACGCCCGGGAAGTCGGTCGTGAAGTTCGAAAGCTCGCAGTGCTCGTAGCGTTTGGGAATGTGGGCGGCGGCGATGAGAGAACCGGCGCGGGCGCGCAATTGGCAGTCACAGCGGGTGACGCCGTGTTCGGGCGCTCCTGGAACGGTCCTCCATCCAGAGCCCGAGCAGAGGGGACAAATTTCGGCTACTGATTTCATGATTCGCTAGTTAGACTGTGCACCGGAAACAGGTTCGGCTGCAACTCGAAATCGAAGATTTGCTGTGCACTTCCTGTGCGAAGCGTGGGGAGGCTGTGGAGAAGCGAGGGGAAGCGAGCGAAATTGAGTCTCTGAACGATAATGAGGAATGGGCCAGACCGGGGCGGCGGTATGAGTGGGACACGGCCATGGGGCACGATGGCGCGTTCGTGCCATGCTAAAAGCGGCAACCGGCACGTGTTTTCCATTGACAAACTTGCGTTAGAGAGGACAATAGCCTCGCCGGTGCTCGCGCGTTTGAGCTCCCTCCCGGCGAATGCGCGGGAACCGAAATAGAGAGGCGTATTTTAGGAGAGCGCATGAACAAAGCTGATCTGGTTGACCGGATCGCCGGAGCCTGCAACATTTCGAAGGCGCAGGCAACGACCGCGATCGACACTACTGTGGATAGCATAACCTCCTCCCTTCGCAAGGGAGACCGGGTCGCACTGATTGGATTTGGCACATTTTCCGTCTCGCAGCGCAAGGCCCGCAATGGCCGGAACCCGCAGACGGGTGCCACGATCAAGATTGCAGCCCGCCGAGTAGCCAAATTCACTCCCGGTAACGAACTGAAGAAAGTAGTCAATAAAGGCAAATAAACGGGGCCCGAAATTTTGGAATTGCACACGGCAGGGGGTCGGCCCTGCCGTTTTTCTTTTAGCTATCAGCGGTCAGCGGTCAGCCCTCAGGAAAATCTCGATCCTCGGGGCAACAGGAGGGATAGGCGAACAGGCTTAGGACGTTTGCGCGGCTGGGGGTTGCTGAATCCTTTTTGGCTCCTGTAAACTCTAAGGATTGAATTGAGGCCATTTAGAACCGATATGAAACCAGCAATCCATCCCAATTATCACGAAGTGCGGGTGCACTGTGCTTGCGGCAATGCATTTGTGACCCGTTCGGCCCATAAGGGCGACATCGGTGTTGAAATCTGCTCGGCTTGCCACCCGTTTTTCACCGGCAAGCAAAAGCTGATGGACACCGCCGGGCGCGTGGAGCGCTTCCGCCGCAAGTACGCGAAGAGCGATGCCGGAAAAGCAGAGGCAGCCAAGGCCGAAGCAGCCAAGAAGTAACACGGCTGCGCTGGCGGACCGGAGTGTCCGCGCTGCACACAATCGAGCCCCTGCCTGACGGCGGGGGCTTTTTAGCGAATCGGGTCGCCAGACTCGGGAGTGTCTGAAGCATCATTACTTTTGGTGGACCCAGAGTCCCAGGAATATCCCCAACACGATTACGATCACGCTTTCGGCCGCAATGGTTGCGTGAAATCGCCAGGGAATCTCGCCGGAGTAATAGGAACCTCCGATCGGCATTACGTCTCGAAATCCTCTTCGGATAATAGAATTGACGAGCCAGACGCCTACGCGCGTGAGAGGATAGGTAGCCGTTGCGACGAGCTCATTGATGCCGCCAAACATCAGTGCGGCAGCGACTACCGGCGCCCAGTATTCTCTAAGCGGGACCTGCGCCGCAAGTAACAGATCGTGTCTCATCACGATTGCCTGCTCCCGTCCGTGGAGTTTTCATCGTTAATTTCCGGTGCTGCCGCCCCAGATAACGTCGGGGGGTATAGCCACGCGGCAAGCCAATAAGCTACTGGCAGGTAGAGGGCGATTTCCACTCCGGCAAATACCAACCTGTCCCAAGGATAGGAAGCCCGATCTGATCCGATCATCTGACTCACACGCTGAACGTTGATGATCCAGATGACAAGAGTCTTTGCCAGGGTTTCGACGAAGTTAATCAGGCCTTGCAAGCACAACAAGGCAATCAAGATGGAGCCGATGTAGCGTGTCAAGAGGACTTCGCGCAGTCGTTGCACCATGTGTGCCTCGATTCGGGCGCATTCGCATAACCTGGCAGCGGGGCGAAAGGACGTTAGAATACTGACGTGGGAAAGTATTGGTACAAGGAAGGGCCGGGCAACGGGACCTCGGACAATGGCGACGCCGACAGGAATGTCCGCGCCACACGGCCTCGGGCGTTTCCTTCGTCTATCCGAATTGGGGGAGTTGAGATTCGTCCGGCGACCGTGCTCGCTCCGATGGCAGGCGTTACTGACACGGTGTTTCGCCGCTTTATCAAGAACCTGGGCGGATGCGGGCTGATCATGACCGAGTTCACCTCGGCGGATGGCGTCTTGCGCAACAAGAAAGTACGCGGGAAGTATCTGCACTTTTACGAGGATGAGCATCCGATCTCGGCGCAGCTATTTGGCAGTAATCCGGAGGTGCTGGCTGATGCGGCACGTCTGGTCGAAGACCTGGGCTTCGATCTTGTTGACTTGAACCTGGGCTGTCCGGCGAAAAAAATTGTGAGGTGCAATGGCGGGTCGGGGCTGTTGCGCGATCTGCCGCTGATCCGGAAGATTTTCGAGTCGGTGCGCGGGGCGGTGAAGATTCCGTTTACGGTGAAGTTTCGCGCAGGGTGGAGTGACGAGGAGATTGTGGGCGTGGAACTGGCGCGCATGGCGGAGGATTGCGGTCTGGGCGCGGTGGCGCTGCATGCCCGGACGCGGGTACAGGGTTATAGCGGAACGGCGCGCTGGGAGTGGATCGCTTCGGTGAAGCAGGCGGTGAAGATTCCGGTGATTGGGAATGGAGACATTCGGTCGCCTGAGGATGCGTGCGCAATGGTCGCGCAGACCGGATGCGACGCGGTAATGATCGGTCGGATGGCGCCGGCGAATCCGTGGATCTTCCGGCAGATTGAGCAGTATGTCAGCCGTCAGTCGTCGGTCGTCGGTCGTCAGCGATCAGCCGTCAGCAATCAGGCACCAGCGGATGAGTACGGTCCGCGTGGTCAGGATCAGCAAGGGTTGAACAGACCTTATGACGAGCCCACCGAGGCCGACCGCTACCAGATGATTCGGACTTACTTTGAGATGCTGCTCGACGAAGAAGTGCAGGGTGCCGAAGGCAAGATGAAGCAGTTCGCATCGTGGTTCACGCACGGCATCCCCGGCGGCGCGGCCCTGCGGAAGGCGATCTACGAAGCTAAGAGCGGGACGGAGATACTGGGGAGTGTAGAGGAGTTCTTTGAGGCAAGGCTGCCCACGCAGACCAGGTAGGGACCGCTAAGGACACTCTGATTAACTGCCCGGCGAAAAGCAAAAACCACGGAGTGCACGGATGTGCACGGAGAACCCGCGGGCTTGATCAGATCTCCCCTAAGATTTATTTCGAGGTTTGAAGAGCGCGCTTCTTTTGAATGGCATCGTGGAGGTTCTTCTCCACGGTGGCAATGTCCGCTGTAGTTTCGATTACCAGATCGGCATAGCGCTTGCTGGGCAGACAGTACTGCCGGGCTGCCGGTAAGACGAGGTTCTGATATTGCCACTGGATCAATTCGAGAGAGCGCTGACGCTCGGTAATGTCTCTGACCTTGCGGCGGTGGAACAAGACATCATCGGGAGCCTCGAAGTAAACGGACAAGTCGAAGTGCGGGCGCAATTGCGCAAAATGCAAAGCGAGGATGCCGGCCACGATCAACAGCGGCTTCGGTGGAACGTGTTCGCGCCGGTCGGTCACGCGCATGTGCTCGGCGAAGTCGTAGATGGGACACTCGATGGCGTGCCCGAGCGCGTACTCGCGAATGTGATTTTCCAGCAACTGCACGTCGAGGGCGCTCGGCGCGTCGTAGTCGAGCTTGGCTCGCTCGTTGAGCGGAAGATGGTTCATGGCTATGGAATAGGTTTCCATGGAAATAACATGGCCGCCGAGACGAGTGGCCACGCGCTGGGCGATTGTGGACTTGCCACTGCCGGAGGGACCGCCCAGTCCCACGACGAAAAGTCTTTGTAGCATGAGATCAGTATGTGCCATCGCGAACATGTTTGCAGTATCGCGCGCGCTTCCTATGAAGGCGAGATTACTAAGGGCTAGACGTCTCTTCGTCGGTATTCAACGGTAGTCCTGCGGCGCTAGACTCCACTGAGTGCCAGCTTCCCTCGCTCCCCTTTTTCGATGTATCCCCACGGCGCCGCGTCGTCGTGCGTAAAGACGGTCAGCCAGCGCCCCGGAATTGCCTGCGCATAATACTTCTTGCGGCTTTCGATCGTGGTCAAGGGAAACAGGTCGAAGGCCATTACCCACGTCAGATCCAGGTGCATAGCGGTGGGGATGAGGTCGGAGATGTAGCAGGCGGTGGTCGGTTTGTCGGACGTATTGGCGGGCAGGAATGCCCGCCCCACACGCTTCGCGGCTGAGCCTTCGACAATCACCGCTTGCATGTGGGCGGTGTGGCCGGGGAAGACTTTTACCGAGATGCCGGGCACGATCTCGCGATCGCCGTCGAGTAACTCCATCTGGCCGCTTTCGATCAGGGGATCATAATTCGGGCTCATGTAGCTGATCGCGTCGCGCTCCAGTTGCAGGCGGCCGTGCTCCCATTCTTTTTTCTGCACATAATATTTCGCTTTGGGGAAGGTTGCGGCGAACTGATCGCCACGGCGCACGGTATTCCATCCGCAGTGGTCGAAGTGGAGGTGGGTGTTGATGACGATGTCGATATCTTCGGGAGCAAGGCCGGCGGCGTGCAGATTGTCGAGCAACTTCGCAGGCTGTTTGTAGATCTGCACCAGTTTGTCGGGAAGCTTGTCGCCGATGCCGGTTTCGACCAGGATATTTTTGTCGCCGGTCCGGATGAGCAGGGAGTTCAGGCCGGCATCAAGACGGTTCTTCTCGTCAGGCGTCGCCTTTTTCGACCACATGGTTTTGGGCACGACACCGAAGTAGGCACCTGCGTCGAGGAAATAGGTGCCGTCGGAGACGATGGTGAGTTCGAAATCGCCAAGAGTTATACGGTGCATAGGGGAAACCAGACTTCAAATTTTAGCTTTCAGCCCCCAGCCGTCAGGTAACCCCGATTCGGACAGTTTGGCTCGGAGAAGACAGTTCGTCTTCGCCGACGGAGCTTTTTCTGACGGCTGACGGCCGATCGCTGAGCGCTACTTCAATTCTTTATTCCAGAAATCTTCCATCATGTGAAAGAGCTGGGCCCTGGTTTCCGAGCCGCCGATGCCATGGGTCTTATTGGGGTACACCATCAGGCGAAATTGCTTGCCCGACTTGATCAGAGCATCCACCATCTGGATTGTGTTCTGGAGATGCACGTTGTCGTCGCTCGTTCCGTGGACCAGCAGCAAGGAGCCATGCAGGCGGCTGGCGGCGTTGACGGTGGAATCGTCGTAAGCGTTTTCGTTGTTCTTGACCAGGCCCATATAGCGCTCGGTGTAGATCGAATCATAGTTGCGCTGACTGGTAATGGGCGCAACGGAGATGCCTGCCTTGAAGCGGTCAGAATGGGTGAGCGCGTAGAGCGTCATGGAACCGCCATTCGACCATCCCCACATGCCGGTGCGCGTGCGATCCAGTTGCGGATACTGCGCATATAACTGGTCGAGGGCGGTGAGCTGGTCGGTCAGTTCGACGGGGCCGAATTGTCCATGAATAGCGGCGGAAAATTTCCTGCCGCGATTCGGAGTGCCGCGATTGTCGACGGAAAAGATGGCAAAGCCTTCCTTCGCCAGGATCTGGTGGAAGAGCCCGTTGGTGCCTCCCCAGGCATTCTGCACGGTTTGACCTCCCGGGCCGCCATAGATGTAGACGATTAAGGGGATTTTGGCATTCGGATCAGCGTTTGGCGGGAGAACCAGATAACCATAGAGCAACGTGCCGTCATTGGCTTTGAACTCGAGAGGTGTAGGCGCGATGGGAGCGTAATCGGCAATGCCGCGGGCTTCCCAGATTTTCTGGCACGATCCGGGTGCGGCGCAGATGGAAGTGCGCGGCGGGGTCAGTGTGGTGGAGTGAGTTTCCACATAATGCCTGCCATCGGGGGAGAAATTGGCGAAACTGCTGCCCGATTCCGAAGAAACTGCTTTCATGCCTGAACCATCGAGCTGGATGGAGAACAGCTTTTCCTCACGAGGATCGCCTTGATTGGCCGTGAAGAAGACAGTGCTCGACGCTTCATCGATACAGCTGATGGCGAGAACTTCGTAGTCTCCGCTTTCGAGCTGTCGCTCAAGTTTGGCCTCGGCGGCGAGCGGGTCTGCACTGTTGAAACTGTAGAGATACATGTGCGTGTGTCCGTCTCGCCAACTGGTCCAGAGAAAGCGGTCGCCGGTCTTCAGGATGCGGAAGTCGTCGTTGACGTTCACCCATGCGTCCGGCGACGATTCGGTGAGGACCTTGCGAGTCTTTCCGGACTTGGTATTGATGAAATATAGGTCCATGACATCCTGCTTGCGGTTCAGGACCTCGGCCCATGCCCATTCCTCGCGAATCCAGCCGAAGCGGGGGACGTAGGTGTCATCGTCATCGGTGAGTTTGAGCCAGCGCACCTTGCCGCCGCCATCGCTGCCTACTACTCCCAGGTGCACCGTGGGATTGGGATCGCCGGGCTGCGGAAATTTTTCCTGCTCGACGTGAGGATGGGTGGGCAGCCAGTCGGTGATGGGATAGGTGGGAACACGGCTTTCGTCCATTTGCAGAAAGAGAATGTCGTGGCCATCCGGCGACCAGAAGAAGTTGCTGCGGACGCTTAACTCTTCGGCATAAACCCAATCGACTTCGCCGTTCAGGATGTCGTCGTCTTTGCTCTTGTCCTTGTCTTTGTCTTTGTCTTTATTCCTTGTTTTTTCGGGCTCAATCAGAGGGCGCTCGCCTTCTTCTCCCGAGACCGGATGCACGTAGAGGTTGTGTTTGCGCACGAAAACAAGGCGTTTGCCATCGGGCGAAAATTTCGGGTCTTCGCTTGGATCGGGAGATGAAGTGAGTTGCACGGCGGTACCAGTATCGAGGCTGTAATACCAGAGCTGGCCCTGGGCATCGAAGAGCAAGTGCTTGGAATCGGGAGACCAACTGTAAGCAGCCACGCGATAGCGCGTGACCCGTTCTCTTTCGCGCTCGTTCTTGATTCTGGAAGTGGGCGGGGCAAGCTGGGAAAGCTTTACTTCGCTGACCAGGACTTTCTTTTCGCCCGTAGCGGCGTCGACGTAATAAAGCTCGCCGTGCTCGCCGGAGTCATCGCGCTGAACGAAAGAGACTTTTGCCCCGTCGGGACTCCACTTGATCGTCTCGGGAGCGCGGCCGGTGAGGCCGCCTTCGGCAAAAATGTCTTCGATGGAGAGCTGTTTCGCGGGTGCGCTGGCTTGGGCGCTCGCGATCGAGAGCAGCGACAACAGCAGAAGAAACGCGGCGAACAGTCTTTTCACGAATGCCCTCCGATTTGGGGCGAAGTCCGGCACAGGATCTGCGAAGGACGAAACTTAAAAAGTGTACAACGGCGGGAGAATGATTGGGGATCCCCATATCTTTCACACTGTTTTCGCGGACAGGAGTGTCCGCACCACACTTAAGCAGGAGCCGGCGGCGCGATCGCTTTCATTTCCTGGCGAAGGGGATGCTTCGCTTCATAGGCGGCGATTTCGGACTCATGCTGGAGAGTAAGCCCGATATCGTCCAATCCGTTTAATAGGCAATGGCGGGCAAATTCGTCGATCGCAAAAGCGGCTGAGAAGCTTTGCCCATCTTCCACGCGCTGGGATTCGAGATCGACTGTGAGTTGGTAGCCTTCGATTTCTTTCGCGCGGCGCATGATTTCCGCAACTTGCGCGTCGCTGAGACGAACCGTCAGCAGACCATTTTTCAGGCTGTTATTGGCGAAGATGTCGGCGAACGACGAGGCGAGCACGACGCGGAACCCGAAATCGGCGAGCGCCCAGACGGCGTGCTCGCGGGAAGATCCGCAGGCAAAATTCTTGCCCGCCACGAGGATAGTCGCGCCCTGATAGCGCGGATCGTGAAGAACAAAGTCAGTGATCTTCTGCCCGTCGCCAGAGAAGCGCCAGTCATTAAACAAAAATTGCCCGAAGCCGGTGCGCTCGATGCGCTTGAGGAACTGCTTGGGGATGATCTGATCGGTGTCGACGTTTACGCGATCGAGGGGGGCGACGAGGCCGGTGTGTTTGCGAAATGGTTGCATGTGAACTCCGATCGGGGCTTGGCGTGGCAGCGGGGCTTCGCCCCGCTGGACGGGGCAAAGCCCCGTCACCACACTAAAGCTTCCACTTCCTTATATCCGTAAAGTGTCCCTCAATTGCCGCTGCCGCGGCCATCTCGGGACTGACGAGATGAGTGCGGCCACCGCGTCCCTGGCGCCCTTCGAAATTTCGATTGCTGGTAGAAGCGCAGCGTTCGCCGGGCTGCAGGATGTCGGGATTCATGCCGAGGCACATTGAGCATCCGGATTCGCGCCATTCGAAACCGGCCTCGACAAAGATGCGATGCAAGCCTTCCTGCTCGGCGGCGTGCTTGATGGCCTGCGAACCGGGGACAACCATGGCCCGAACTTTGGAGTTGACGTGACGGCCCTTGACGACGCGGGCCGCCGCGCGCAAGTCTTCAATGCGCGAATTTGTGCAGGAACCGATAAAGACGCGGTCGACGGCGATCTGTTCGATCGGTGTTCCGGGCTTCAGGTCCATATAAGCGAGGGCCAGTTCGACGGCGCGACGATCGGACTCGGCGGCAAAGCTGGCTACTTCCGGCACGTGTGCGTTCACCGCAACGACCATCCCGGGATTAGTACCCCACGTGACGAACGGCGCAAGCGACGCGGCGTCGATTTCGATCACGCGATCGTAGCGGGCTTCGGGGTCGCTGGAGAGAGTGCGCCAGTATGCGACCGCGGCATCCCAATTTTTTCCCTTCGGAGCAAAGCGGCGACCAGCCACGTACGCGAACGTTGTTTCGTCGGGCGCGATCAATCCGGCACGGGCTCCAGCTTCAATACTCATATTGCAGAGCGTCATGCGGCCTTCCATGGAAAGAGCGCGCACAGCCTCGCCGGCATATTCGATGACGTGTCCGGTTGCGCCGTCGGTGCCGATGCGACCGATAATGCCGAGAGCGAGATCTTTGGCAGTGACGCCTTCCGGCAAATGGCCGCGCACGAGAACCAGCATCGACTTTGCCTTGTTCTGCGGCAGGCATTGCGTGGCGAGCGCGTGCTCGACCTCGGATGTGCCGATGCCGAAGGCGAGCGATCCGAAGGCTCCGTGAGTCGAAGTATGGCTGTCTCCGCAGACGATGGTCATAGCGGGCTGAGTGATGCCCAACTCGGGGCCGATGACGTGAACGATGCCCTGATCGGCGGAATCCATATCGAACAATGGAACGCCGAACTCACGGCAATTTTTCTGCAACGCTTCAATCTGCCTGGCCGCAATTGGGTCTGCGATGGGCAAGCCTCGCGGCGTGGTCGGAATATTGTGGTCAACGGTGGCGATGGTCCGCAGAGGCTGGCGAACGCGGCGGCCACTGGCGCGCAATCCGTCGAAAGCCTGCGGCGACGTGACTTCGTGGACGAGGTGCAGATCGATATAGAGCAGGGCCGACTGGCCCGGCGGCGCAGAGACCAAGTGCGCATCCCAAATTTTGTCGAACAGAGTGCGAGCGGACATACTCTCTTTTCTCTAAACGCGGCTTTACAACCTATGTTTACGCGTTGAACCGTGTTTCATCAATCCACCTTCGCATGCTTCAGACCTGCCTCGGCGGCTAAAGCCGGATTAAAACAATGCACTTATCGCAGCGCTGAAGCGCTGCGCCGCCCAAAATCAAGTGCAAGGCAGAGTTTTCCCTCAGGCCGTGAAGCCATGCCCGTTCAAAGCTGATTTATGAAACAAGTCTTAGTTTATCGAATCGGACTGCCTCTGATAACTGGGCAGGCGCTTTTTTGGCGAATTACGGGCATTGTGCGCGGCTTCAGTTATGATTTAGGGAAAGAATTCAGAGGATTTCATGCATGATCAACGGCAAACGCATTGCCGTGGTATTGCCCGCCTATAACGCGGAAAAGACGCTGGAAACAACTGTGCGGGAGTTGCCCGACCTGGTCGATCTCTGCATTCTGGTCGACGATCACAGCACTGATCGCACGGTGGAAATCGCGCAGCGACTGGGATTGCAATACTTCATACACGACCGCAATTACGGGTATGGACGCAATCAGCAGACCTGCTACCGGGAGGCCCTGGCGGCGGGTGCGGATGTGGTGATCATGGTGCATCCCGACTATCAGTACACGCCGCTGCTGGCGACGGCGATGGCGAGCATGGTGGCGTATGGGGTCTACGATGTCGTGCTCGGATCGCGCATTATCGGCGGCACAGCACTGCGCGGCGGCATGCCGTTTTATAAATATGTCTCGAACCGGCTGCTCACCGCGTTTGAGAACATGTTTCTGGGAGTTAAGCTCTCTGAATACCACACCGGTTATCGCGCCTTCAGCCGCGACGTGCTGACGCGCTTGCCGCTGGGCGAAAACAGCGACGATTTCGTCTTCGACAACCAGATGCTGGCGCAATGCGTGCACTTCGGACTTGGGATCGGGGAAGTGTCATGTCCCACGAAATATTTTGCTGAGGCATCGTCGATCAATTTCCGCCGCAGCGTGCAGTACGGGCTGGGAGTGCTGAAAACAACGATGCAATTCGCGCTACAGCGCGCTGGAATTGCTCACTTCGCAATTTTTAGCGAAAAAGGCCGTCGGCTGGAACGTGAGTATTACAAGCCCGGCGTCGCCAAAGGCTCCGAGCCTGGATTTTGACGGCAGCGTACTTGAATAGAAACTCACTGCGCGATTCCACATTGCTGGTCCTGGCAACGGTTTTTGCCATCGCCATCCAGGGGTACCACCCCGGCCTTGAGGATGATGCCTTCTACCTCGCGGCCATCAAGCGGAACCTGAATCCGGCTCTGTTCCCGCACGACGCGGAATTTTTCCGGCTGCAATTTCAGGCTACGATCTTCGACAAGCTGGTCGCTTACTCTGTCCGTCTGACGCACCTGCCACTCGGCGTGACGGTTTTTGTTTGGCAGTTCGTCACCATTCTCGTGATTCTGTGGGGCTGCCTTGCGATCGCGCGACGCTGTTTTTCGTCTGCTCATGCGCAGTGGGCGGGAGTCGTCATGGTTGCCGCTCTGTTGACGATCCCAGTTTCCGGCACTGGCATTAGCCTCGTGGATCAGTATCTTCATCCTCGGGCCGTAGCGACGGCGGCGGTGCTCGCAGCAATCGTTGCCATTCTGAAGAAGCAACGCATGCTGGCGGGAGTTACGCTGGTCTTTGCGTTTGCGGTGCACGCGATCATGGCGAGCCTGGGAGCGTCCTTTTGCATTTTTCTGGCGTGGAATAATCCGCCAAAGGAAAAAAAGGACCAGGGCCTTGCACTTGCCGCGCTGCTTCTTCCGTTAGGTTGGGTTTTCGAACCGGCTTCGGATGCGTGGAGGCAAGCCGCTGCGACACGGAAATTTTATTTTCTGGTTGATTGGCACTGGTACGAGTGGGTCGGCGTTTTCGCTCCTCTGCTCATATTGTGGTTCTTTGCCCGCATCGCCCGGCGCGACGGGTCTGCTGTCTTGGAGCGGGTTGCAACGCGTTTGCTCTGGTTCGGCATTTTCCAGATGATGGTGGCGCTCGTGATCATGCTGCCTCCGGCCTTTGAACGGCTTCGTCCTTTTGAGCCGATGCGTTACCTGCAACTGGTTTATCTGCTGATGTTTCTGATGGCGGGCGGACTGATTGGGAAATACATTCTCGGCAACCACGTTTATCGTTGGCTGTTGCTTTTCGTCCCGCTGAGTTTGGGCATGTTCTATGCGCAGCGGCAGATGTATTCGGCGACTGCACACTTGGAGTCCCCCGGGATGAAGCCCGGCAACGATTGGGTCGCGGCGTTCGACTGGGTGCAGAAAAACACGCGGACAGACAGTCTTTTCGCTTTGGACCCTCACTACATGGAAATTCCGGGCGAGGATTATCACGGATTTCGCGCGCTGGCCGAGCGTAGCGCGCTGGCCGATGTGACCAAAGACGGAGGAATGGCAGCGCGAGTTCCACGGCTCGCTCCCCGATGGCTACGCGAAGTGGAAGCCACTCGTGGCTGGCATAATTTTCACGCTGCGGATTTTCGTTCTCTGAAGAATTCTTTCGGGGTGGATTGGGTCGTGCTGGCACAACCGGGAGTGTCGGATTTGAATTGCCCCTACCAGAATCGAAGTGTTCTGGTGTGCCGCGTAGAGTAGCAAATAGAAATGGTCCAAGAGAATCGGATGCCCGATATATCGCCGGAAAGCCAATGGCCTCCCTACGTTCCGATGATCCTGGTGGGACTGGCGATACGAGTTGCGGTCACACATTTTCTTTATCACGAGTGGATGGACCCGTTTGTCCTTGAGCACTGGGCATTTGGAAGGATTGGGCGATCGATCGCCATGGGGCACGGGTTTGGGAATCCCCTGGCCGACAGCGGACCTTCGGCTTTGCTGCCTCCGGTTTATCCCTACATTCTTGCCGCTGTTTTCAAGGTGTTTGGCATCTACACGAAAGCTTCCATTATTGCGGCTCTGGTTCTAAACGGTGTGTTTTCCGCGATGACGTGCGTGCCCGTCTTTTTTCTGGCAAAGAAGAGCTTCGGCGGTCGCGCGGCGAAGTGGGCAGGGTGGGGCTGGGCTCTTTCGCCTTACGGGATCTATTACGGAGGAGATTGGGCCTGGTCTACTTGCCTGGTCACTCTGCTGTTGTGCTGTCTCTTTCTGTGGGCCTGGGATCTCGAAGATTCCGAAAGCATCTGGCCGTGGCTGGGTTTCGGACTGCTCAGTGGCTTGGCGGCGCTGACCGAGCCGTCAGTACTGTCAGTGCTGCCGCTGCTCGGACTCTGGACGTGCTACCGGCGGGTTCGAACGCGACGGCGGTGGGTACTGCATGCTGCCGCTACCGCGGTGATCGTGTGCCTTGTGCTGTTGCCGTGGGGAATTCGCAACGAGTGGCTCTTCCATAAAGTCATCCCGATGCGAAGCGGGCTCGGACTCGAGTTGTATATCGGCAATAACGGCTACTCCACGCACTGGGTCAACCGCGACCTGCACCCAAATCACAATGCCGCCGAGCAATCGGAGTATGAGCGGGTCGGCGAGATCGCCTACATGGAACACAAGCGCGCGCAGGCGGTTGATTACATCCGCGCGCATCCAGGCTGGTTTGCCTGGATGACCGTGCGCCGCTTTATTTACCTGTGGACCGGCTATTGGAGCTTCGATCGCGGGTATTTAGCAATGGAGCCGCTCGATCCGCCTAACATTTTTGCGTGTACAACTCTGACCTTGCTGGCCCTCACCGGCCTGTGGCGATGCTTTCAGCAGAATCGCGATCTCGCCGTGCGCTATGCGATGGTGCTGGCGTTTTATCCGCTCATCTACTGCATAACCCATCCGGAGACGTACTACACGCGGCCTTTAGATCCGATTGTTAATGTGCTGGCCGCGTTTGCTGCGGTCAGTTTCTTCCGGCCAAAGCGCGAAAGGGCGCTCTAATGTTCCAACATCGCCACGAGGCAGTCGGTTGCGGATGCGTTCCGCCGGGAAGTAACATCTAACAAGATTGATGGCCACCTCCGTCGCATCGCCGATTGCCACCCGCAGACCCAGGTTGGTATTCAGCGAAATCTTCAGCTTTGCCTTCGATACTTTCCGCAGCAACAAAGTTCGCTTCCTGCTCACCGCTCTCGGCATGATGATCGGCACGGCGTCGCTGATTCTGGTCGCGACCATCGGCTTGACCGGCAAGCAGTACGTACTGAGCCTGATTCAGGGCATCGGCACCAACATGGTTGAAGCGGAATACCAGGCGGGCGATCACGTAGGGGACGCCGGTCTTGACGACTTGACGATGGATGACATGCGAGCCGTCCAGTTGCAGGTTCCGGGTATCGCGGCCGCTTCGCCAGTGGTGCCTTTGTACGAACGTATTGGAGTGGGCAACGGAAAGGAGCGCGACATTCAAGTGCTCGGCGTCGAGCCTGCCTATCTCGATGTTCGCAACCTGGTTGTGCTCGGTGGCCGTTTTTTCGACGCTCAGGATTCCCAGGCGCACAACAAAGTCAGCCTGGTCACGCAAAAGCTCGCCGAAGAT
>JBELAC010000086.1:0-17022 GCA_049509215.1 Terriglobales bacterium | reverse complement strand
GTGTGCGGTTATCTTCACCACAGCTTGTGGTTCCGCGGGAGGGAAAACTCAACTAAGTGGAAGCACCGAAGTCACCGTTGCAATGACCGGTACCGCCAACGACCAGCTGTCGGAGTTCGACCTCGTGCTCAACACGTTGACCTTGACCGATAAATCAGGCAAGACGGCCACCTTGCTTTCCACGCCCCAGGGCTTCGAGTTCATGCACCTCAACGGCCAGCTTGCGCCGGGGTTCACCGCTACGATTCCACAGGACGTTTACACCTCAGCGACTGCCACCGTCGGAGGAGCGCAGTTCACTTGTGTCACGTACGTCCCGGATTATGGCCTGACGACGGACACCTACGATTACGGCTATACGCCCAATTCCCAGGTGACCGTGAATTTGCCTTCGCCAATTACCATTACTGGAAACAGTATGGGCCTCGTCATCGACCTGCAGGTTTTGCAGTCGGCTACTTTTCCCAGCACTTGTTACGAGGCCGGTCTTCCAACGTGGTCCATTACGCCGACTTTCAATGTGACGCCCGCTACGTTTTCTTCCACGCCGACGAATCCGGAGAATGGCAAGGTGGTCGCCCTCGACGGGCAGATTACTGCTGTTGCCGCATCCGGCGACAGCTTCACACTCGCCACCGCCGAAGGCGACGCATTGCCTGACAGTGTGAACATCAATACAGGTGGCAACACCGCATATCAGGGAATCGCAGGTTTCTCGGCGCTCACGGTCGGAACCTTTGTGGACATGGACGGTGCACTTCAACCCGACAGCTCAATCTCGGCTTCTCGCATCGCCGTCGAATATCCCTCCAATGTCGATGTTGTCTCCGGCCCGCTCATGTACGTCTCAAACGCTGAAAATGCCCTGTACACCGTAGGGCGGGATCAGCAGGGAACGGACTTCTCCGACTCTTACTTCATCGGAGGATTAGCCTATAGCTTTGATAGCGCAATTTTCCAGATATCCCGACAGCTCACGAACCTGCAGAATCTTCCCTTCGTCCCCAGCTTCAACGGTTCAAACATGGTTGCTGGGCAAAATCTCTATCTGTCGTCCCCGCTGCTTACGGGTCAGTCCAATCCATACACGGAACTCGACGCGATCACTCTGATACCGCAGACAATTAACGGCACAGTCGTCGGGTCGGCGCCAAGCGGGAGCTTTACCGATTACACGGTGTCACTTGCTTCTTACGATCTGTTCCCGAACCTGGCCGTTCAGCCGGGACAAACCACGCTTCTCAACAACCCAAGTCAGGTTGATGTCTACGTCGACAGCAGCACGCAACTGTTGAACACTCAGCCCCTCGGCGATGGCGGGATGTTCCGCTTCTATGGCCTCGTGTTCAACGACAACGGCGCGTTACGCATGGATTGCGCACAGGTCAATGACGGGGTGGCAGACGTGCAATCGTCCGGAGCCAGGCAAAATCACGCGCAGAATGGCACGACCCGGCAGGTTCGTCTCGAGCATGGCCGGATGCAGCCCATCACCAGCGTGATTCATAGCCAGCACCAGCCCTAGCGTCGGCGAGTTCCCAACAGCGCCGCCACAGGGCTGTGGTTGGGATTTCGGTCCATAGTTTCAATCGCACATATGGGCCCTCCTACGGGATTGATCAATTGGGCCGCTGTCTCTAGCGTGCTCCCCATCACTGAAAATTCTATTGGTCTGTAGTAAATGTGAGAAACGCAGGCTCCGATTCTGATGCCTTCAGGCGCACTATCCGCCGCCCATCTGCTGAAGATTGTTGGCAATCTCTCCATTTTCACGTTCTGTGCCGTTGTGCTGATTCTCTGGAAACGCGCGCACATCGATCCGCGCAAGCCACTTGGATTGGTAGTGGACCGGAAAATGGCAATTGAATTCTGCGTCGGAACCCTGATCGGCGCCCTCGCAATGTTGGGCACAGCTTCTATCGAATCGGCTCTAGGGTTGTTTCAGGTGAAGACATTCAGCCTCAGTGGTCACCATATTCTGAAGAGCGCTTCAAGCTATCTAATCACGGGATTCTTCGAGGAACTGATCTTTCGCGGGCTGTTTCTGTCAGGGCTAGTGATGCTTGTTCGTCAGCGTTGGCTTGCAGTTGGGCTGATGGCTGCAATCTTCGGCGGCCTGCATGGAGCGAATCCGCACGCAACAACCCTGTCCGTTTTTAGCATCGCTCTTGGAGGTATGGTCTACGCTGAGGCATATCTCGGAAGCAAACGCTTGTGGCTGGGAACTGGAATCCACTTCGCGTGGAACTTTGTTCAAGGACCGGTTCTGGGTTTCGCGGTTAGTGGCGGAGTGATGCCGTGGGGAGGGCTCTTTACGGGGTCGGTTAACGGACCAAACTGGGTGACGGGTGGCTCGTTCGGCCCCGAAGGGGGCCTGATATGCATTGGATTTCGGGTCGTGGCTGCGGCGCTGATTCTAGTTTGGTTCCACCTGAGCAACTACCTGAACCCTCGGCGTTTTCCCCGACACCGATTGATCCAAGCCGACCGACCCGAGGGATAGGGCAGATTTGCGCGCACGCCGAACCAATGAGGAATGCTATGAAACTCAACACCCGTTACTTGCTGCTCTTTTTCGGAGCCATCATCGTCTGTGGCTACCTCCACGAAATTGGGCACGCAGTCGCTGGTTGGATCGTAGGGGTCGCCGTGGCCCCCACACTTGCGAAAGAGTACGTTCTCCAACCGGAGTTGGCCTGGAACAAAGCAACTTGGATCTGCCTCGGAGGAGTTGTCGGAACAACCGTCGCCACCCTTTCAGCAGTTTTATATTTCTGGCGCAAGCCGTGCCCCGAGAGAGAGGCAATACTCGGCGGTGCGCTTCTCCCGATCGGTCTCTACTCGCTTCGCTTTGCGCTCGTCGGACGAGGGCATGATAGCTTTGAATGGCAAGCGGCGCAGACTGCTCTTGATTTGCCGCCCGCTGGACACGCAATCGATATTTTTTTCTTAGGCTTGCTCATACTTGGGTTTCTCGTCTGGATTGTTTGCCTCCATCCGTCGCTACGGTCGTTGTTAGGGCTCGCCGCGCTGGGAATAGTTGGAATATTCCTTCTCGTCGGCCTCCAGGTCGGCAACAATGCCGTGTTTGACCACATGTTCCGTGTCGTCAGGACGCTCGACGTTCCAGCGGGGCTCGATCCTCGCTGAGCTTGTCGGCACTGAGGGCGGCGGAATCGGTCGGCGAGAAATCGCACTATCGCCTCGCAGTAGCTCGTCGGCTACCGGAAACGGACTAGCGCCCATCTCTTCCATCGCCTTGCCCCTCTCGATCTCGGTTGTTAGCATGGTTAAGTAAAAAGTTCACGAAAGTCCGCACTATTCCCAGGAGGCATTTATGGCGACCGATACCATGACCAAGCCGGTGATCGACGGCGGCAATACCAAGACCAGAGTTTTCAAGAATTTCATCGACGGCGAGTGGGTCGAGTCCCAGAGCGGCCAAACGTTTGAAGATCGCAACCCCGCCGACACGCGTGAGGTCGTCGCCATCTTCCAGCGCTCCAATAAAGAAGACGTGGACGCGGCCGTCGACGCCGCCAAGCGCGCTTACGCCAAATGGCGCCTCGTCCCTGCTCCGCGGCGCGCCGAAATCGTTTTCCGCGCCGCTGAGATCCTCATGGAGCGCAAGGAAGAATACGCGCGCGACATGACTCGCGAAATGGGCAAGGTTCTGAAGGAAACGCGCGGCGACGTGCAGGAAGCGATTGACGCGGCCTATTACAACGCCGGGGAAGGCCGCCGCATGTTTGGTCCGACGGTGCCGTCAGAGTTGCCGAACAAGTTTGCGATGGCGGTTCGCCAGCCCATCGGCGTCTGCGGCATGATTACGCCGTGGAATTTCCCGATGGCCATTTCGTCGTGGAAACTGCTCCCGGCGGTAGTCTGCGGCAACGCCTGCGTCATCAAGCCCGCGCAGGATACTCCGCTCTCGACTTTCAATCTGGTTTCAGCGCTCACCGACGCAGGCGTGCCGAAGGGCGTGATCAACGTCGTCACCGGATTCGGCTCCGAAGTGGGTACCCCGCTGACCGAGAATCCGACCGTGCGCGCGATTTCGCTGACGGGATCTTCTGCAGTGGGCCGGATTGTCGGTGCGACCGCGGCCAAGAGCTTCAAGCACTGCTCGCTCGAACTCGGCGGCAAAAATCCGATGATTGTGCTCGACGACGCCAACCTCGAACTGGCCGTCGAAGGCGGACTCTGGGGTGCGTTCGGCACCACTGGACAGCGCTGCACCGCGACCAGCCGCATCATCGTGCAGAAGGGCGTGTACCGCAAATTCATCGACGAGTTTGTGGCGCGCGCCAAGAAAATCAAGGTCGGCAACGGGCTGGATGAGACCGTCGAGATGGGTCCCGCAGTCAACGAGAATCAGCTCAAGACCGACCTCGAATACATCGAGATCGGAAAAAATGAAGGAGCGAAGCTGGTGACGGGCGGCAATCGCCTCGACAAGGGCGAGTATGCGCACGGATGGTTCCTCGAGCCTACGGTTTTCACGGATGTCGATCCCAAGATGCGCATCGCGCAGGAAGAAATTTTTGGCCCCGTGGTCTCGATCATCCCGTGCGACGACCTGGAGAGTGCGATTGAGATCGCGAACAATATCGAGTACGGCCTGTCGTCGTCGCTCTATACCAAAGATGTGAACAAGGCGTTCGGCGCGATTCGCGATCTGGAGGCGGGCATTACCTACATCAACGCTCCCACGATTGGCGCCGAGGTTCACCTGCCCTTTGGCGGCACGAAAGCCACCGGCAACGGCCACCGCGAAGGCGGCATCGGAGCAGTCGACTTCTACACCGAGTGGAAGTCGGTCTACGTCG
Organism: Terriglobales bacterium; assembly: GCA_049509215.1. GTDB lineage: Bacteria > Acidobacteriota > Terriglobia > Terriglobales > Acidobacteriaceae > Acidiflorens. The sequence goes on along the minus strand of JBELAC010000086.1, from coordinate 12,193 downwards.
ATTACTCCGACAAGCTGCAAAAAGCGCAGATCGATCGGGTGGATTAGAGCAGTTCTCAGCCGGCAGTAGTCTGCCGCTTGTTATTAAGATGACCGCCGAGGAATTTCGACAATTTCGAAACGCCTCCGTGCTCTAAAACGGCTCAATGAAGTCGATGCGAGTCGGATTGGGGGATACGCAATGCAAACCGATTCATCGTCAGCATTAGCCTTGGGCACGCGGGACCGAAACAAAACTCCGACGCGGGAGATCGCGCTGTGGCGAATTTATCTTCTAAGGGCCGGATACCTCTTGATTGCTGTCGGCATGGGAATGCAGAAGGTTCCGGCCTTCGTTCATCACAGGCCTTGGGAACTGATGCATGGCGTGGTCAATTCCATGCTGCTCGCGCTCGTGCTGCTGGCGATCCTAGGGCTACGCTATCCCTTGAAAATGCTGCCGCTTCTGTTCTGGGAAATAGCATGGAAGGCCACATGGCTTCTCGCGGTCGCGCTGCCCGCCTGGCGCAACCACACCATGGACGCAGACACCTGGGAAACAACCTTTGCCTGCCTGATGAGCGTGATCTTCCTGTTCGTCGTGCCGTGGGATTATGTCTGGCGGATTTTTGTCGCCGCGCGCGGCGACCGCTGGCGGTGAACGCTTTGCGGTAAGCGTCCGCTGATGGCCGCGCGGGATTGAAGGACAGCTGCGTGCCCCTCGATAAGAGCGAAGGCTCTGTCAAGGGCGAAGTGGTCCTAGGCAGTGCCGGTGGCACCGCTTTTTTGCCGGAGAGGGTTGAGGACCCGGACTCTGGGATATCACGCTGCAATCACTTTTCGGTGCAAGGAGGGATTCATGTCGGATGCTCAGTTTGCTTTCAAACTTGTCGTTTCGAAATTGGTCCTGCTTGCAGCCGCTCTGGGGCTGCTGGTCGCCACTGCTCGATCTTCGCGGGCGCAAGCTCTCACGGTGCTCTATACCTTCACCGGTGGAACAGATGGAGTGGGCCCCTACGCGGGAGTGGCCCTGGACGGGCAGGGCAACCTCTATGGCGAGACTGTGTATGGCGGCGATTCCCGTTGCGCCAAGCAGGGTTGCGGAACGCTGTTTAAGCTGACTCAAGGCGGTACGGAAACAGTTCTTTACAGATTTCCCAGCGGCGTGAAGGCTCAACCTGTCGGCGGGTTGACCTGGGACACGGAAGGCAATCTCTACGGCACAACGCAGGGCTTCAATGCCGTGGACGGCGGCGGTGGAGTGTTTGAGCTAGAGAACGGAATTAATTTGACGTGGCTGCACATATTTCTCCCAAGTGCAGATGTATATTTTCCCAACGGTGTGGTCATGGATGTGGACGGCAATCTCTATGGCGCGACCAGCGAGGGCGGCGCTGAGGATGGCGGCATCGTCTTCAAAGTGACGCCGAGACGTAAGGAAACCGTCGTCTACAATTTTGCAGGAGGGAGCGACGGGCGTATTCCCGAAGGCGGCTTGATTTGGGACGCGCAGGGCAATCTCTATGGCACAACTGTCGGGGGCGGCGGTTTCGGTTGCCAGGATATAGGTGGTTGCGGAACGGTATTTAAGGTGACTCCACGCGGCACGGAGACGGTGCTGTACCGCTTTGCCGGAGGAGTGGACGGCGCGTTGCCGGTTGCAGCTTTGGTAATGGACGAGCAGGGCAACCTCTATGGCACAACCCAAAATGGCGGCGGCACGGGCTGCCTGTTCAACAGCGGCGTGGGTTGTGGAACGGTCTTTAAGCTGACTCCCGGAGGCACGGAGACCGTGCTCTACGCTTTCACAGGAGGAGCGGATGGGGCAAACCCGTGGGCTGGCTTGGCGATAGACGCACAGGGCAATCTCTACGGCACGACCAACCAGGGCGGGGTTGGCTGTCAGGGCTACGGCTGTGGGACGGTGTTTATGCTGACTCCAAGCGGTAGGGAGACGGTGCTTTACCGCTTTACCGGAGGTGCTGATGGTGCATATCCCAGCGCGGGATTGATTTTCGATGCACAGGGCAATCTCTACGGCACGGCGCCCTATGGCGGCAATTCAAGCTGCAACCGTGGATCTGGGTGTGGTGTGGTGTTTAAACTGACGCCTTAATTTTTCTCCGACTTCTGCTGCGTGCCCCACTCAAGCGCTCCTTTCGCTTGAGTGGCTTTCCACGACTCCTGCCCCGGGGAACCCTGAAATTCTTTGCGCCCTCCGCGTCCCGGCCAGGAAAACTGAGTCATCCGTGTGGCGCGGACACTCTGGCCCGCGCGTTTTTGGCTGGCGCAGCATCGGGGTCGCCGAGCTCGTCAAAGCCCTGACCGCGTGGAGGACGCGAACATACGGCGCAAAGTTGTGCTATCGACTGTTAACGCCATTCATCCACCTTCACACGGTATCGAACACTCTCGCAGAACTATAATGGGCGAGCTATGCGACGATCCTGGCTTGCAACTTTTGCTTTGCTCGCGGCCCATGCTCTCGTGAGTCAAAAAATACCCACTGCGATCACTGGGATACGGTTGGGAGGGGGTAGTTCCAACTCATGTCCCGTACTGGTCACTGGCGTAACGGCAGAGTCGCCTGCTGATCGGGCGGGGATAAAATCCGGTGATGTCCTCGTTGCGGTAGACGGCAGCATCGTGGCAACTTTTGATGAAGCGGTCAAAATGCTCCACCGGAGTTCCGACACAGAAACCCCGGTCACTCTACGATTGATGCGGGGAGAGCAACCATATACCGCGACAGTTCGGCGAGAGGAAATGTCCGCGCTTCTTGCGAGGGCGGGGAACAAACTCCTCGACATCGAAAGCGGCATGATTGTTCCGCTGGATGCTACAGAAGCGGAGATGAGAGAAAAAATAAATACGCTGAGCCAAGATCGGTTCGTTGACCGCGTGTTTCCCGCGCATTACCCGACAAATGAGAAGCTATACTACGCGGGTTTTGAAACCTTGATTCTGAAGAACCCCGCGCAAGTGGTTGTGCTCGGAATTGAAGACGGACCTGCGTCCCGCGCAGGAATTCATTGGGGAGATACCATTCTGTCGGTTAATGGCGTTGACCCACGCAATAAGTCGGTTGCCGACCTCGAAAAACTGCTTAGCAGTGATAAACCTTCCTCGATGACGCTGAAAATCGAACGAAGCGGTTCAACGAAGACCTACGTTATCCAGTTGGAACAGACAGCGCAGGTCCTGCGTGACAATGGGACACAGCTTGTTCGAGGTGAGCCGCTGCCCGCTGGAATTCCTGACAAGTATTTGTCGTGCTTTTTCGCCAAGTCTGAATAAAACCGGGCCGCTCTCAACTGCCGTAACATCGCCTCACCGACTCCAGATTAAGATTTGGACTCGCTGTCCGTTCCGCTAGTGAGAGAGATACTCCTCCTCGGCGTCTCGGTGCTGAAAAACCTCACAAACCTCCCGTGACTACCCTCACAGACTTTCAGCCTCAATCCACGCGATAATCTTCACGCTCGACCTCGCCCAAGCGTCGGTCCGCTCCAGAGCGCGGGTGTTCCAACCCGGAGGCTTATTAACTCTTTGATAAACTTGATCTCTCGAATAATTCTCCGTAATTAGCTCGAATTTCCCGCTCGAATGCCTACCAAAGTAGGTAAGATTGGACCTCAAAAGCGCGATTTTCAAGCCTAACTCCTTATTCTGGAAGATGTTACGGGTAAGTGATTGCACCCAAACAACTTGCATGAAATTGCCTGGGGGGAGGGGGGAGGGTCCCTATTATTTTTCTGGTCACTAAGACGCCCTCTCTTCAAAGTCCCTGCCGCGTGATGCTCCCATCCCCAGCGGACCCTGAGAGCGATGGCCCGCCACTGACGAAGGAGTCAGCATTTCTCGGCGTCCTCGGCGTCTCGGCGGTAAACTTACGCAATATGCCTCTCACTCAAGCACGCGAAATCTCCTGCGCCGCCCGCCTCGAAAATGTTCGCTATGCCATTCGCGACCTCGCCTGTGTCGCCGATGAGGTCGCCAAGCAGGGACACAAGATTCTCCCCCTCAACATCGGCGATCCGCTGAACTTCGATTTCGCGACTCCGCCACACATGATCGAGGCCGTCTACAAAGCCATGCGCGACGGCAAGAACGGATACTCTCCCTCCTCCGGCATCAAACCCGCGCTCGACGCCATCCGCCGCGAGGCAGCGCGCAAAGGCATCACCACCATTCAGGATGTGTTTGTTACTTCCGGCGTGAGCGAGACGGTGGATATTTGCCTGGCCGCGCTGCTCAATCCCGGCGATAACCTGCTGACACCCTGCCCCGACTATCCGCTCTACTCGGCCGTTCTGGCGAAGCTCGATATCGGGCTCAATGCGTATTACCTGAACGAAGAAGACGGCTGGCAGCCCGATCTTGATGACATCAAGCGCAAGATCACGCCGCGCACGCGCGGCATCGTGCTGATCAATCCGAATAATCCGACGGGATCGGTGTGCACGCGCGCGATGCTTGAGCAGATTGCCGAACTCGCCCGCCGGCATAACCTCGTCATCTTCGCCGACGAAATCTACGACAAGTTGATCATGGATGACGACGTTCCGCACATCGCGCTGGCTGCGGTCGCGCCGGACGTACCAATCATCACCTTTGGCGGATTATCGAAAAACTACCTCGCTCCCGGATGGCGCATTGGTTGGGGCATTGCCAGTGGAGATTCAGCGGCCCTCAAGCCGTATATCGAAGGCGTAAACAAACTGCTGCGCGCCCGCCTGTGCGCGAATCATCCCGAGCAATATGCGATTCCGGCCGCGCTCGACGGGCCGCAAGATCACCTGCCGGAAGTGAAACGCAAGCTGCGCAGCCGCCGCGATTTGACGATGCAATGGTGCCACGACACGCCGCGCGTCAGTTGCGTTTCGCCGCGCGGTGCGTTTTATGCGTACCCGAAAATTGATATCCCGGAAGGCGATGACATCTTCGTAAAGGAATTGATTCAGCAGAAGTACGTGATGGTTGTGCATGGCTCGGGATTTGGGCAGCGTCCGGGAACGAAACATTTCCGCATTGTTTTCCTGCCCGACGAACCGACGCTAAGCTCTGCGTACTTCGCCATCGGCAGCTTTATGCGGGAGCGCTACCGATAGCAGAGCTGTGCAGCCGCTTCGACCCCTGAGGTCGAGGTTGGAAACAATGCGGCGCGGCAAAGCGGGCTGAATGCGCTACAAGTTTTCCAGTAAGTGCTTTCTAGTAGACTCCTGGAATCAGCGCGGGAACCTTGCGCGTGTACTCTTCAAAGCGGCTTCCGAAAGCTTCACGAAGCAGGCGCTCTTCGCTGCGGATGCGGATATAGGTTCCGGCGATAAAAATTAGGATCGCAGCCAGCAGCGCGATCCATTGCGTTCGCAGCAGGCCAGTCGCCAGCAGCATTCCAAGCATGCCCAGATAAATGGGATTTCTGACGAAGCGGTAAGGCCCGTCCTGGATGAGTGAGTGGTCCTCGACCAGGCGCGCGGCCAGAGCCCATTGCTTGCCAAGGCGACGGCAGGCGGCGTCGACGAAAACTACGGAAGCCACCGCAACCGCGACGGCCAATACCGACAAGACCCATACCAGCGCCTCGGAGCCGGCGACAAGCGGCGCGAACTGCTTCCGCTGTAATGGTTGGCACCAGACCATGTAATAACCGATGCCCTCGAGCGCCAAACCGAGAAGCGCTGTGTGATCTCGTTTCCACTCGCGGCCCCGAGGTATGCGCTCGCGCAACACGAACGACAGCAGGAAAATAAACCAACAGGCGATCACGGTATAAAACGCCGCAATGGGGACATGGAGCGCCGCTGCTGAGATAGTCACTTCTCCTCCTTTCGTGATCGGCCTAACGCGGCGGGTGGAACTTTCGTAACTCTACCGTGATACGCAAATTTCCTATACTTGTTCCAGCACTCGCCGAGGAATTTTCCCCATGCGTCGAACAATTCTTTCTGCAATTTTGATACTCACGAGCGTACTGGCTGCGGCACAAAGCATGTCGCCGGATGCTCTTTACGAGCGCGGGATGGACGCCATTACGGGCGTTGGTTCGTCGCGCAATGAGCTGGCCGGGATCGATTATTTCAAGCGCTCGGCGGATCTCGGCTACGGGCCGGCGCAGATTGCGCTCGGATACTACTACGAGATCGGAACGTTCATCACGGGAAACCAGGGTCAGCCCTCCGTCGATTTGTATAAGAAGGCGGCCTCGCAGGGCGACCCATTGGCCGCATGGCTGATCGGGCGGCGCTATTACCTGGGCAACAGCATTCCAAAGGACCTCGATGGGGCCCGCAAATGGCTCAAAATCGCGGCGGACCAGAATAATCCGTTCGGAGCTTATTACCTGGGCCGCGTGATGGAAGATCGCGACTACACCAAGGCTCCGGCACTTTATAAGATTGCCGCCGATCAGGGCCTGCCGCAGGCGCAGTACTTCTACGGAAAAGCGCTGATGACAGGGCACGGCATCGCGCAAGACCGCTTCAACGCCTACGTGTGGATGACGGTTGCAGTCGATGCCGGCTACTCGGCGGCTGGGCCGGATTTGAACGCACTCCACGGTGGCGGCTATTTCACCATGGACGATATTACTCGCGCCAAAGCCAGGGCTCGTGAACTGGAGCAGACGGTGGTTCGAGCCGTGACGTCCCGAGGATGCTCGGGATGGCAGGGAGAGTTTGACGAATTCCCGACCCCGCCTCCGCCCAGTTTGCAACGGTTTTGCCACTGAGAAGAACAGTCGTCAGCTCTCAGCCCTGGGCCATCCGTTAAGTCAAAAGCGCTTTCGGGCGCGCACCCGACAGACGAAAAGTACCGTCTTGACTGTCTCCATAAATATAGTAAAATATATCCATGTTTGGAGATGTTTCCGCCCAGTCGACGGAAATCGATCAAATCCCAGGGATTCGCTGGGAACGTCCCGCCGATTTATCCAGCCGCGAGGTCCAGGAAAAACTCAGTCCCGCGGCCGCGCGCGCTTTCTTCAGTATCGCCGCCCATTGGAAACTGCGCGATGAAGACGCACGGGCCTTGCTCGGCGGCGTGTCCAATGGCTCGTTCTACCAACTGAAACGTACTCCCCGAACTCTTGACCAGGACAAGCTGACGCGCATCTCGCTGCTCGTTGGCATTTTCAAAGCCCTGAATATCCTGTACAGCACGAAGCTGGCGGACGCCTGGGTGCAACGGCCGAACACGAATCCGCTGTTTGGCGGAGAAACGCCGCTTGTCCGCATGTTAAAAGGAGGAGTGCCGGCCATGCTGCACATCCGGCAGTTGCTCGATGCCAGGCGGGGCGGTGTGTAGTGGCTTCCGAGGCGGGTAAAGTTCCTGCGAAGCATCGCGTTAAAGCGCGCGACAAAAATCTCCCCAGAATTACTTCTATCTCGCGCAACAATACCCACCGGCTCATTCCGACGCGCTATGCCGATGATGCTGAAGGCGTGCTGGCGCGGCTGAATCTGCCGCAGTCGCAGTTCGACAACCTGCTGCAACTGGATGGCGCGACCAACGACCGCGTTACCGGGGAAGCCAATCTTCTTCCCGGCATCAGCGTGCATGAACTGGTCTTTGGAGTGCCCCACTACCACATCATCAATGCCGCATTCACCTATGCGCGGCCGGGAGGCTCGCGCTTCAGCAGTTCGCGGCGCGGCGCCTGGTATGCGGCTTTCGCGCGCAAGACCGCCGAAGACGAGGTGGCGTACCACTACGCCCAGGGCTTGCGGGAGATCGACTGGCGCGAGCCGGAAACCGTTTCCTACCGCGAATACCTGGCCGATTTTCATGCCGAGTTCCATGACCTTCGAAAGCATGATCTCCGAAAAAATGATCTCCGCAAAAATGATCTGCGAAATGATGATGTGCGAAATGAAGACCACTACCAGAGTTGCCTCGCTCCCGATAGCTATGTCGACTCCCAACGGCTGGCCGCCCATCTACTAAGCCGAGGATCAGCCGGAATCGTCTACCCAAGTGTTCGTTCCGCGCGCGGTATTTGCCTCGTCTGCTTCCGTCCCGCCCTGGTAGGAAACGTGCGGCAAGGCGAGAAGATCGTCTTTACCTTCCCGGATGCCTACCATCCGCCCAAAGTGCGCGTGAGCAGCTAAACTCTCTTCGTGGACGGTTCCCATATCCAGATTGTCGAGTCGTACAGCGACTACAGGCCGCCGTTTAACGCCTCCAAAGTAGTGCGGACCCTCCTGAGAACAGTCCCCGAGAGATATTTGAGAGGCCTCGACTGCGTGGTGCTCGTCAATCAGGCGTTTCTCTCACGCCGGAACGTAGGAAGTAGAGTCCGGTCCCGTAAGGATGCATTTGGCAAATTACAGGTCTTGGGCCGTTATCACTTCGCTTCGCATGGAAAGCCACCGTGGATTGAAATCTTTGTCGACAGGATAATCGGCGACATCCACCCGAGAATCATTATCTGGATCCCTCCACTTCGCGCGATCTGCTTTGCGCACGTCTTGTATCACGAAATCGGCCACCACATTCATGATTTCATTCGACCGGAGTACAGCGAAAAGGAAGGGATGGCAGACCGCTGGAGCACCACGCTCATGGGAAGCTTCCTTCGTAAGCAATATTGGTACGCGATGTGGCCCCTCATCCTGTTTGGGAAGATGCGGAGGCTGCTTTTTCCGCCCAAAGTGCGGCTTACCTGATGCCTGATGCCTGACGGCTGATAGCTGACGGCCGACCGCCGTCTTTCCGCACACCCTCCTGTGCCTTGTGTCACTGACCAACGTTCTCCGTGGGCGTAGTTCATAGGTAGGTGGAAGAATCTAACTTCCACCTGCGGAGGCATTCGTGGCAACTCTTACCCATGACGAACGAGCTAATGACAAGCAAGCCGATCTGGCGGGCCCGGGAATCGGCAACTACACGGAACTTGAACAGGTACTGCCCAATGATTACCGCTCCCTGTTAGACCGGCGTGACACACAAAAGGCTGTTTTTCAGGTCAAACGGTACATCGAAGACAATTTATGCAAAGTGCTCAACCTGATCATGGTTGAGGTGCCACTCATCGTGGATGTCGAGAGCGGCGTGAATGACATGCTCGACCGCGACGGCTCGCGCACGCCCGTGTCGTTCCATATTTCGAACGATCGCGGTGTGCATCCCATCGACTCGCAGGTTGTGCAGGCAGCGACCAAGTGGAAACGGGTCGCGCTCAAGCAATTCGACTGCAAGCCCGGCGAAGGCATTTGCACCGATATGCGCGCCGTGCGCAAGGATTATTTCCTTGATCACGACCATTCCGCTTACGTTGACCAGTGGGATTGGGAGCGCTCCATTCATGCCGCGGATCGCAATGTGGCGTTTCTGAAAGACGTCGTGCGGAAGATCTGGAAAGTGCTGGTTGGCGCCGAAAAGTTTGCGCAGGATCTATTTCCTGCACTGCGCGATCCGCGCTTCCCGAATCTGCCCGAGGAACTCACATTCCTGCATGCGGAAGAGATTCTCGACATGTATCCCAATCTTCCGCGCAAAAAGCGCGAAACAGCGATTCTCCAGAAATATCCGGCCGTGTTCATTATTGGAATCGGCTGGCCATTGAAGGATGGCTTCCCGCATGAGAACCGCGCCGCCGACTACGACGACTGGATCACGGATACACAGAAGGAAACGCACAAAGAGACGCATGGGTTGAACGGCGACATCCTCGTCTGGAATCCGGTGACCAAGCGCCGCCACGAACTGAGCTCGATGGGAATTCGCGTGAATGCCGAAACCTTGCAACGGCAACTCGAGATGTCGAACCTGCTCGGCAATCTGCAATTCCCGTATCACCAGGCGATCGTCAACAACGAACTGCCGCTGTCGGTCGGCGGCGGAATCGGACAGTCACGCACGTTGATGCTCCTGCTCCGCAAAGCGCATCTGGGAGAGGTCAGCGTCACGGTGTGGCCGAAGATCCTGAAGGAGATCTGCGCGAAAAAGAATATTTTTGTACTGGAGTAGAAGCTGTTTGGAATCGATTGTGTGGCGCGGGCATTCTTGTCCGCGCAGCCATTCGTTGCGATGACGGACGGGCGTCCGCGCCCGTCCTTTCTTGTGGCGGCTTGCAGCTCGAAGCTCGAAGCTCTCAAACCATCTCCGTCCCCCACAAATCATGCAGGTGCACAATTCCGCGCACGCGCTGATCGGCGTCGACGACGACCAGCGACGTGATCTTCATTTCTTCCATGCGCGCCAGCGCAGTCGCGGCAAATTCCTGCGGGTTAATTGTCTTCGGTGTGCGCGTCATACACTCCTGTGCTGTCAGGTCGAGCGTGTCTTTTCCGCGTTGCTGCAGGAGGCGACGCAAATCGCCGTCGCTGATTACGCCCAGCAGGCGATCGCCTTCCACTACGGTGGTCACTCCCAGCTTCTTGCGTGACATCTCGTAAATCACGTCCGGCATTTTGGCGTGTGCCGTGACGCGGGGCACGGCGTCTCCAGAGTGCATCAGCGACTCGACGCGGGCCAGCCGCTTGCCAAGTTTTCCGCCGGGATGGAGATTCGCGAAGTCTTCTTCTTTGAAGCCACGTTTCTCGGAGAGCGCGACGGCCAGCGCATCGCCCAAAGCGAGCATGGTTGTTGTCGAAGCAGTGGGTGCAAGCCCGAGCGAACAGGCTTCTTTGGAAATCGAGCAGTCGAGCGCGACTTCCGCCGCGGCCGCAAGGGTTGAAGCACGTGTGGCGCGGACCTGCCCTGAGCGAGAGTCGAACGGGCCCTCGCCCGCTTGGCTTTGTGTGGCGCGGACACTCTTGTCCGCGCCCGCCGCCGCAATCTCATCGCAAGTCATCGTGATCAGCGGCACCTGCAGCCGCTTGATCGTCGCCAGCAATTGCAGAATCTCCTCGGTCTCTCCGCTGGCCGAAAGTACGAGCACGACATCGCCGCGCACGATCATTCCGAGATCGCCGTGCAATGCCTCCACAGGATGCAGATAGAGCGCGGGCGAGCCGGTCGAACTGAGCGTTGCGGCAATCTTGCGCGCAATCAGCCCGCTCTTGCCCATGCCGGAGACGACGATGCGTCCCTGGCAGTGAAACATCAAATCGACCGCGCGCTCGAAATCCGCCGCCATCGGCCCGGCCAGCCGATCGGCGAGAGCCCGCAAAGCCTCTGCCTCGATGCGCACCACGTTTTCGCCCGTGTGTTTCATGGGAACGAAGAATGTTAGCAGAACGATCGTGTCATCGGGCGATCGGGGCATCGGACGATCTGAGGCCGTTCCGCCACGCCGGTCTTGATCTTCGGTTCACCCGACGGTCCGATCTTCCGATTCTAGAAGTGATCATTCGCCGGACGTCCCGGATGTTCCAGTGCCCGCGCTTGGATGGCGCGATCCCACGGGCCGCCCTGCCAGTTATCTTTAATTCTCGTTGCGTGAATCCACGGCGGCAACTGCATGAGAAGCCGGCGGCTCAGCCCGTGAACATAAGGTTCATAGACTCTTCGCAACTCGGCCAAACGATCGGCGGCATCAGGCCGGTCTGTCAGCGTCACGCCACGCCATGCCAGTTCTGTTTTCAGACGGCTCCAATTTTCGGCGGTGAGCCGGTCATCGTCGTGCGGGCTGTATTGTGAATACACGACCTGCGCCAGGTCAACGGCCGCATGCCGTGCCATGGCAAATGTCAGCTTCGCCTGATCCGCGTGGATGCCGTCGACGCCGGTCATCACGAGCGAGGTGACATCGAGCATCGCCGTCAGCGCACCCAGCCAGGATTGATTGCCGTGCTGCGACCGGAAGTAAAGCAGCGCGGGATAAGAAATGTGACTCGACAACAGGTCGGCGCACCACCGCTCCCAGCCGCGGAAGATGTTGTCGAGGACAGCCTGGTCGGGACAGCAGCCGAGCCGCCCGAGAAATTCAGTGGCCGTGGGAGGCGAGCCAGCGCGTGCGTCGAGCAGAGAAATTTCAATTTCGCGATTCGCAAACGTGTTGTAGATCACGGGCAGGTATCCGACGACGACCGCCAGAAACGCAAATCCCATCCCCGCTTCGAGCACGGCCAGGGCGCGGGCGGATGCGCTCATCGGAAGAATATCGCCGTAGCCCAGCGTAAAAAATGTTTGCCCGCTGTGATAAAGAAGTTTGCCGAAGGTGATCTTCTCGTTGCTGATTTGCACGTGCTCGCCGATGCCGAATTGCAGGCAGGCGAACCCGAAAATCAATCCAAAGGCCCAGAAGCCGAGCAAGTACAGCAGTGATAGAG